>PLSY01000237.1 GCA_003164275.1 Acidimicrobiaceae bacterium
GCCATCTACGACACCATGCAGTACGTGCGGTGTGACGTGCGTACCATCTGCGTCGGGCTAGCGGCCTCGATGGGCCAGTTCCTCCTCTGCGCCGGCACCCCCGGGAAGCGCTTCGCCCTTCCCCACAGCCGNNGCATCCTGATGCACCAGCCGTCCGGCGGGATGCAGGGCCAAGCTTCGGACATCGCCATCCAGGCCGAGCAGATCATGTACCTGAAGCGAATGATGGCCGAGCGGATCGCCTTCCACACCGGCCAACCCGTCGAGCGCATCGAGGCCGACTCGGACCGTGATCGCTGGTTCACCGCCGAGGAGGCGCGTGACTACGGCTTCATCGACGAGGTCATCCAAAAAGACGCCATGGAAGTGCCGACGGCCAGCGCGGGAGCCGCTAGCTAGTGAGTCTCAGCGTCGATCGGCCCACGCCGGCAGGCACCGAGAATGTCTCGACGATCGGTGGCAGCACCCGCTTCGTCCCCGGTCAGAGTCATGACCGGATCACCGTCGTCAACGGCAAGGTCCAACTCGGCCAGCGCCTAAAGGACCTGTGGTCCAATCGGGACCTGCTCGTGCTGCTGACCCGCACCGAGCTGAAGGTGAAGTACAAGGACTCGGTGCTCGGCTACGTGTGGTCGATGCTGAACCCTGCGCTCGTGTTGACCATCTACTTCGTGGTCTTCAAGATCATCGCCCGCAACCACCAGCCGAACTTCGCCGTTTGGCTGTTCGCCGGACTCTTGGTGTGGAACCTCTTCAACACGGCCGCCATGGGGGCGACCTCCGTCGTCGTGGGCAAGGCCGGGATCGTGAAGAAGGTGGCGTTCCCACGCGAGCTGTTGGCCCTATCGGTGGTCGGGGTCTCGATCGTGCTCTTCGCCATCCAAGTGGTGGTCCTGGTGGGAGCCTTGTTCCTGTTCGGGATCAAGCCCGACTTCACGTTCGTCGCCATCCTCCCCTTTGCCTTTGTCGCGCTCGTAGTGTTCACGAGCGCCCTGTCGATCTTCCTGTCGGCGGTGAACGTCTATCTGAGGGACACCGCCCATCTCACCGAAGTCCTACTGATGGCCTGGTTCTGGGGTACTTCGATCGTCTACACCTATGGGACGATCTTCCTATCCGGCTATCAGAAGTCCCACCCGTCGCTCAAGTGGCTCCAGTACGTCTACCTGATCAACCCCATCACTCCCATCGTCATGACGTTCCAACGTGCGATCTATGGGAGAACCCAGTACAGCTACCAAGGGATCGTCTATCGCGTGCTGCCGAGCTGGGGCATAGGCAGCTATGCCGCCCTCCTCGGGATCGTGCTGGTCGTGAGCCTCGGACTTTTCCTTCTCGCCCTCATCGTCTTTGGTCGCCTTGAGGGCAACTTCGCCGAGGAGCTCTAGTCCATGGCCGTAGCAATCGAAGTCAGTGACATCTCGAAGCAGTTCAAGCTGTACAACGAGAAGCACACCTCGCTGAAAGAACGGGTCATCCACGGCGGGAAGATGCCGTTTACGCCGTTTTGGGCCCTCCGTGACGTCAATGTCGAGATCAACCAGGGCGAGACCTTTGGGATCCTCGGCCGCAATGGCTGCGGCAAGTCGACGCTCCTCAAGTGCGTCGCCGGCATCTTGAAACCCACCTCCGGTGAGATCCGGGTGAGGGGGAGCCTGGCCGCCATGTTGGAACTGGGCGCCGGGTTCCAGCCCGATCTCTCTGGCCGCGACAACATCTATTTGAACGGCTCACTTCTCGGCCTCTCCCGGGCCGACATCGCCAAGCGGTTCGACGACATCGTGGCTTTCGCCGAGCTTGAGGATTTCATCGACAACCAGGTGAAGTTCTATTCCTCGGGGATGTACGTGCGCCTTGGCTTTGCCGTAGCCGTCAACGTGGAGCCGGACGTGTTGCTCGTCGACGAGGTGCTGGCCGTAGGCGACGCCGCTTTCCAGCGAAAGTGTCTGGATCACGTGAAGAAGTTCCAACGCGAGGGCCGCACCATCGTGGTGGTGAGCCACGGAACCGACACCATCCGCCAGAACTGCGAGCGGGTGATGGTCATGAATCACGGCCGGGTCATCACCGTCGACGAGCCCGGTGAGGGCATACGGGTCTACATGGCCGATCTCTTGGGCGTGGGCACACTTGACAACTCTGAGTCCGGAGGGATCGACGGCAATGTGCTGGCTATCGGCACCGTGCAAGCTGAGCACGGGGGCAGCGGTTCCCGCACCCACATGTACCCCGGAGAGTCGCTTACCGTCACGGCCGACGTCGACAGCTTGGCCCGGGTGCCGAACGCCATGGCCACCATCGCCATCTACGACGACCGCAATGAGCTGGTCTTCGCCTCGGACCCCGATGACCCGGGGTGCGCTATGGAGATCCCCGAAGGGGGAGGCGTCGTGCGTTTCGTCTTTCCCGAGGTTCCGCTGTTGGACGGCACCTATTCGGTGAGTGTCGGGGTGCGCAGTGCCACCGAGACAGCCATCTTCGACCTGAAGGATCAGGTCACCCAGTTCGAGGTGGCCAATCCAGGCCGGTCGACTGGTCGGGTGCGACTGCCTCTGGACGTGAGCTTCCGACTTCGCTCTACCGGGCTCACTGGCGAGGTCCCGGCTGTCGGGGCCCAGTTCGCGCCCCTGGCCGGCTGGGAAGAAAACGTTTCGTGACACCTGGTCGTATCGACCAGGTCATACCCTCGCTAGCCAGTAGGGATGCCATCGGAGGTCACGTGGTGCAGCTCCGGGACCTCTTGCGCTCTCGGGGTTACGACTCCGATATCTACTACGGGACTGCGACACCGGATCGCCTGGACTACGGCTTCCCGATCAGCCGGCTCGGTGAGCGCTCGGCCGGCGACCGGGTCCTCTTATACCAGCTGTCCATCGGCAGCGGTGTGGCGGACATCTTTCGGTCCCGAAACGAGCGGAAGTTCGTCAACTATCACAACATCACCCCGGCCGACCTCTTGGAGGCCTGGGTCCCAGCCGTCGGGGAGGAGGTCCGTTGGGGTCGAGCCCAGCTGCGGGATCTCGCCCCGGTCACCGAGTTCGCCATCGCCGACTCCGTGTTCAACGAGCACGAGCTCCAAGCGGCCGGCTACCGGTCGACGACGACCGTGCCACTGCTGATCGATCTCGATGGCTTCGACGGGGATCCCGACCCCCTCGTCGCCGCCCGGTTCGCCGCCCAGAAGCAGGACGGGGGCACCGACCTCCTCTTCGTGGGCAAGGTCTCTCCCCACAAGGGTCAACACGACCTGGTCAAGGCCCTGGCCGCCTACCGGCGCCTCTACGACCCGAATGCCCGTCTCCATCTCATCGGGGGTGCCATCAGCGACGAGTACCGAATTGCCGTCGAGCGCTTCGCCGACGAGCTTGGACTGGCCGATGCCGTCGAGATCGCCGGGTCGGTGACCCACGAGGAGCTGATCGCCTACTACGCCGCAGCTGACGTCTTCGTGTGCCTGTCGAATCATGAGGGGTTCTGTGTGCCGCTGCTCGAGGCCATGTACCACGAACTGCCGATCGTGGCTTACACCAACACTGCAGTCCCCGAGACGGTCGAGGGGGCCGGGCTCATCCTGCCCAACAAGGAGCCTGTCCGGGTGGCTGCGGCCATCGACCGGGTGGTCCGTGACTCGGCCCTGCGATCGGTCCTGGCCAACGCGGCCAGGCAGCGGGTAGCCAGGTTCGCGCTTCCCCGAGTGCAGGAAGGCTTCGTCGCCGCGCTCGAGGGCGCATGCGCGGCGTGACGGCTATGGGATGACGACCGCCTGGGCGGGCTCGGTCCGAGAGCGATGAAGGTGGCCTTCGTCCTGCCCCGATACGGGCCAACCGTGGTCGGCGGGGCGGAGACGGCAGCCAGAGCCCTGGCCGAGGGGCTGGCCAACCGGTCGGGCTGGGATGTCGAGGTGCTGACCGGCCGGGCGGAGGACTTCGTCACCTGGGCCGAGGTGTTCCCCGGAGGGGTCGAGACGATCAACGGTGTCACGGTCAGGCGCTTCGACTCGGTCGCCGGTCGGAAGCCGGAGTTCCACCCGTTCTCGGCCTCGTTGCTCGCTGACTCCCGTCATGCATCGCTCGAGGACGCCGAGCATTGGATCGATCTCCAGGGACCGGTCGTCCCCGAGGTCACCGAAGCGGCCATCGAGTCCGACGCAGATGCGGTCGTGTTCTTCCCCTACCTCTACTATCCGACCGTCCGGGCCATCGAGCGGGTGCGGGCCGCGACCTTGCTGCATCCCGCCGCCCACGATGAGCCGGCCCTCTACCTGCCGGTATTTCCTCCGGTCTTCGAGTCGGCTACCGGGCTGGTCTTCCAGACGACGGCCGAACGGGATCTCGTGCAGCGGACCTTTCCGGTGGCCACCCACCACCAGATCCTCCTCGGGCTGGGCGTCGACGACCCCGACCCACTGGACTTCGACCGGTCGCGAAGCGGCCCGCCCTATCTGTTGTGCCTCGGCCGGGTCGAGGACCGGAAGGGTTCGTCCCTCCTGTGCTCGCTCTTCTCGGCCTACAAGGTGCTCCGGCCGGGTCCATTGCGCCTGGTCTTTGCCGGACCGGTGGTCGAGGCTCTTCCTGACCATCCAGAGATAGACGTCCTCGGTCCGGTCTCCGAGGAGGAGAAGTGGTCGCTGCTGAGCGGGGCGACGGCATTGGTGTCGCCATCGGCTTGGGAGGCCTTCTCGCTCGTCATCATCGAGGCCTGGAGCGCCCGGACCCCTGTCTTGGTGAACGGGGCGTGTGCCGCCACCGTCGAGCACTGTCGGCGTTCGGCGGCTGGGATGTCATTCTCCAACTTCGGAGAGTTCGCCGCCGTGGTCGACCGCCTGGTGGACGACCCGCGCGCCGCCGCACTTCTCGGTGAGCGCGGACGCAGCTACGTCGACAGGTGGTTCCGGTGGCCGAAGATCGTGGACCGCTACGCCACCTTCATCGAGGCCACGGTGGCCGCCTACGTGCCCTCAGATGCCTGATCCGAGCGGACGAAGCCCCGGTTGCTCGGTGACCTGGACCCCGAGGATGGCGACACCGGGGAGCACCTGGAACACCCGGTAGCCGCCGATGGGGCGGGGGGTGGCGACAGGCACGGCGTAGCCCTGGGCGACCAGGTTGGCGAGACCCGGGAGGGCCGGAGAGGCCACCAAGAACACCGAGCCTGCCGGTCCGACGGCTGTGGTGTTGCCGCTGGCGTAGTAGAGGGAGCCGTGAATCTCGTTGTAGATGACCCGACCGGGGCCGATCAGGGCGATGCGATGGTTGGCCAGTTCCCACCCGGCGTTGCGATAGATCGACGAACCGCCGTCGACGGTGTCGAAGACCACCTCGTCGTTGGCCGTGGAGGCCATGGGCCCGAGTCCGGCCAGGGCGGCGTCGATCGAATCGGCCGAGTTGATGGCCCCCCGGGTGTCGGCGTAGGGGGCCTGGTAGCGAGATTCGCCGATCCACCCTAGCGAGGTAGAGCCCACCAAGCGCTGTGGAAGTACCCCGGCACCGCTCACGAACCGCTGGGCTCCGAGGAGGGCGACGAGCACCACGCCGAGGGTGGTGAGGCCCAGCCACACCGGCGAGCCCGATGCCGAGCGGACTCGGGCGGCACGACCTCGGCCGCGGTTGAGGGCCCCAAGAGGGAGGAGGAGGGCAATGACCGCGGCCGGAAAGTAGGCGAGCACATAGCCGCCCTTGGCGAACTGGACCAGGGCTACCAGGAGCATCGCCGGGACCAAGGCGGCGATCAGGATGGCCCATCTGGACTGGTACCACGGGCGTCGCCGTCCGGACGGAGCCCCGAAGTCGGCGACAGGTGTCGCCGCGGCAGAGGGGTCCGGGCTGTTCGTATCTCTCGAGCTCCTGATCGACCGAATGAGCAGGGCGAGTCCACCGACGGCGGCGAGCACGGCGAGAGGCGCCAAGGCAACGACGGTGAAGGCGGCGAACGTCCCGAGATTGGCCCCGGCGCCGCTGGCATGGTCGAGGATGGAGGACGCCTGTGCGGCTCCGGTGGCCTCGGCTCGGGTCGCCCGCAGCCAGGCCGGCAAGCCCCCGGGCTGGGTGATGAGCATGGGAACGAACCACACGGCCACCGAGACGAGCCCGGCGAGCACCGTCACCGCCAAGCGTCCCCATCTCCGTGTACTGGCAACGACAGCGATCAAGGCCAACAGGAGGAAGGACTGGATCATTGACGGCCGGAACCCAGCCAACAGCCCAAGGGAGACGACGGCGCCAACGCCGTGCCAGCTTCCCGGTCGCGCCCGCCACGCCAACACGATCAACAAGGAGCACGCCACCATGTCGAACGAGTACGTGGAGACGATCGAACCACTGAACCAGGCGAACGGCGAAGCTGCGACGATGATCCCAGCGGCCAGTCCCACCCACCGCCCGCCGAGGTCTCGGCCGGCCACCACGACCAGGCCGGCGGCGACCGCCGACGCCAGGGCGCTCACCACGACGAGCGAGTGGATGACACCTATGCCGGTGAAGCGGTGGATGAGCCGACCGATCTCGACGTAGAGCCAGTAGCCCGGGGGCTGGGGCTGGCCGTGGCGCACATCGAAGTGGCCGGTGGCCGAGGCGAACTGGGCTGAGTCCCAGTCGGTCGGTCCGGTGGCTGCGGCAGCCAGGCGGAGGACGAGGGTCGCCACGGCCACGAGGAGCGGCGCCAGCGGACCCGGGTGGCGCCGCCTGGCGACCTTCTGACGCTCCATCCTGGTCAGGACGACAGGCCGTTCGACCGCGACGAGCGGCCTGTCCAACGTACTGATGGCCATGATTCAGGGTATCGAGCGGACGCTCGCGAACCGGGTATACCCGACCCCGAAAGGGGTCTGGGCCGCGCACCGTTGGGCTACGAAACTCACTCGAACGGGACGCAATGGCACAAAAGGGGGTTCAGACCCACCCTCTTTCGGCCGATAGCCGAAGAGGCGGTTTGTCCACCGGGCCGCCTCGACACGTGACCGGTCGGACGACCGGGTCAGTGCCACGGACCACACAATCAGTTGGGGAGCGTATGTTGCCAATCGAAGGAACGCCCGAGCCGAAGCATCACTCGAAAGGCCGGAACACGGCCAAGCCGAGGGGGCGTCGAGGTCGAGTCTCCCTGGTCGGAGGGGCTGTCACCATCGGGATGGTCGGATCGCTGGCCGCCTTCGCCGTGCCCGGCTCCGAGGCGGGTGCTGCGCCCGTAGCCCACGCGGCCGCCGTGTCGGCCACCATGACCTGGCAACAGGTCCTGCCGGATGCGGGATCACCCATCGCCCAGAGCTCCCCCTCTGAAGCCACCCTCGACGGTGGCGGCGCCTCGGTCGTAGTCGGGGACCGAGCCGGAGGCGTCTATGCCTTCCACCTCTCCAATGGGACGCCAGTCCCCGGATGGCCGGCTCACATCGGCGTTCCCGTCGACTCCACACCCTCGGTGAGTCCCAATGGCGGCGGCACGGACGACGTGTACGTCGGTGGGGGCAATGCCTCCCAGTCCAGGGTCGGCGGCTACTACGCCTTCAACAACTCCGGTGCCCAGATCTGGGGGCACAACGCTCAGGACCCGAACGGCCTCTACGGTGTCCAGGCGTCTCTCGCCGTGGGCAGCCTGAATGGCGTGACCTCGGTGGTCGCCCCATCCCTCGGACAAGAGGAGTACGCATCCAACGCCGGTAACGGCACGGTGTCTCCCGGTTGGCCGTTCTTCACCGCCGACAGTGGCTTCACGACCCCGGCGCTGGCCGACCTCTACGGGAACGGTCAGACCGAGGTCGTCGAAGGCGGGGACTCGACCGCCGGGATCGCCTATGGGCAGACCTACACCAACGGCGGTCACCTCCGGGTACTCGGGCCGAGCGGCAACCTGATCTGTGACCACGACACCAACCAGACCGTCGACTCGTCGCCCGCCGTCGGCAACTTCCTCGCCGGCGGGGCAACAGGCATCGCCTTTGGGACCGGCACCTACTATGCGGGTGCATCCGACTCCAACACTGTGTTCGGATCCGACTCGCACTGCAACATCGTCTGGCGCACCAACGTCGGCGGCAGCACGACGGGCAGCCCGGCCATCGGTGACGTCGAGGGCGACGGGAATGTTGAGGTCGTGGAAGGTGCCGATACCGGCTCGAACGGGCTGGTGTCAGTGCTCAACGGAGCGAACGGCGCCGAGATGCCGGGCTGGCCCCAGGCCACGCCGGGCCGGATCATCGGGGGAGTGGCGACCGCGGACCTCACCGGGCTCGGCTACAACGACGTCCTTGTGCCGACCACCAACGGGCTGATCATCTTCGACGGCAAGAGTGGGCAGATCGTGGACACGCTCGGTGTCGGCACCATCGGCGTGCAGAACACGCCGATGGTGACAGTTGATCCCAACGGGACCATCGGGATCACCATCGCCGGGTACGATTCGGCCAACGCCGGGATCATCCAGCACTACGAGATCAACGGGTCTGAGGGTCACACCCTGGGCAAGCGCTCGTGGCCGATGTTCCACCAGAATCCCCAGCTGACCGGCTGGATCAGCCAGGCCGCACCCGGCCATCTCAACAAACCCATCGTGGGCATGGCCTCGACCACGGACGGCGGCGGCTACTGGAATGTCGCTTCCGACGGCGGGATCTTCTCCTTCGGTGACGCCAAGTTCTTCGGCTCGACCGGGAACATCGCCCTCAACAAGCCCATCGTGGGCATGGCTCGAACGCCAGACGGCAACGGGTATTGGCTGGTGGCGTCGGACGGCGGCATTTTCGCCTTCGGTGACGCCAAGTTCTTCGGCTCGACCGGGAACCTCCACCTGAACAGACCGGTGGTCGGCATGGCAGTGACGAAGGACGGCGGTGGCTACTGGCTCGTCGCGTCCGACGGCGGCATCTTCTCCTTCGGTGATGCCACATTCAAGGGCTCGACCGGCAATATCCACCTGAACAAGCCGGTGGTCGGCATGGCCGGGACGCCGAACGGCTCTGGCTACTGGCTGGTCGCCTCAGACGGAGGCATCTTCTCCTTCGGTGGCGCGCCCTTCTATGGATCCACCGGGGCCATCACCTTGAACCAGCCGGTGGTGGGCATGGCTGCCGTTCCCCGAGGCACCGGGTACTGGTTCTCGGCAGCCGACGGCGGGATGTTCGCCTTTGGGAGCGCGGCCTTCTACGGGTCGATGCCTCAGGTGTTCCTGGCTCAGGCGAACGCCGGATCTGACTGAGCTGACTTTTCTACCGAGGTGAGTCGATGCCCGGGGACGGGCATCGGGCATCGACACTTTCTTTGCTTTGGCCTACTGGAGCCATACCGTTTGTCATCGAGGTGGTCATGAAACGTTTGAAGATATGGAGGGCCACGGCTACACCGCTGGGTCCATTGAGCACTCGGCTGCGGGCGTTGGCCATGGCGACCGCCCTCCTGGCGGGCAGCGGCGTGGCCGTGGTGGCGCTGTCGGCTCCGGCCTCGGCCTACCCGTCCGCCACCGTCTCGTTCGAGGGACACGGCTATGGCCACGGCCACGGCATGGGTCAGTGGGGAGCCCTCGGCTACGCACTGGCCGGCACGCCCTTCGCCTCCATCCTGTCCAACTACTACGGGGGAACGGCACTGACCCCCTTGACGTCGGCACAAGAGTCCCATCAGGTCTCGGTGTCCCTGACCGAGAACGCAGGGAACTCGGTGATCGTGACGTCTGATTCGCCGTTCGACGCCCAGGGACTCACCATCCTGGCCGGCCAAGCGGCAGAACTGAGCCCGGTTGGAGGGGCCTGGCAGCTGGCCGTCGGCTCGTCATGTGCCGGTCCCTGGACGGTCCAGGCCGTGGGGTTGAGCAACCCGCTGGTGACTCCGAGCGTCTCTCCAGGTCTCGGTGACCCGAACACGGCCGCCGATGTTCTCCAGCTCTGCCAAGCCGGTGGAAACCTCAGTGTGCGAGGAACCATCCAGGCCGTCTACAACTCGGCAGGCCAGAGCCGGACGGTCAACACGCTGCCCCTCGAGTCCTACGTCGCCGATGTCGTGCCCAATGAATCTTCCGCCGGATGGGCATCGATCGGCAGCGCCGGTCCACAGGCCCAGGCATGGGGCTTCCAAGAGCTGGAGGCCCAGGCCGTGGCGGTGCGTTCCTATGTCATGGCCTCGCCTATGTCCTACGGCGGCTACGCCGACACGTGCGACCTCTCCTGTCAGACCTACCGTGGCACTCTCCACGAAAGTGCGATCACCAACTTGGCGGCATCGGCCACCGCTGGCCAGGTGATGGAGACACCGGCTGGCGTCATTGCCGCAACCCAGTACTCGGCCTCGACCGGTGGCTACACCAACCCGGGAGGCTTCCCAGGCGCCGTGGACGCCGGTGACTCGGTCTGCGTACCGGGCGCCTGCAATCCAAACCACACCTGGACGACCTCGGTCGCCGTGTCGACCATCGACGCGGCCTGGCCGCAGCTCGGTGTCCTTCAGTCGATCAGCATCACGAGCCGGAACGGGCTCGGTGACTTCGGAGGCCGGGTGACCCAGATGACCCTCGACGGCTCCAATCAGAACGTGTCGCTTACCGGCGATGCATTCGCCGCCGCCATCGGCCTCAAGTCGGACTGGTTCACGACGACGACCACGTTGACCGGCACGGCCGTGGGGCTCGCCACCACTAGTGATGGACAGGGATACTGGGTAGCCGGAGACAATGGCGGCATTTATGGATTCGGGGACGCGGCGTTCGATGGGTCGGCTGACTCTTTGACGTTGGCCCGGCCCATCGTGGACGTCGCCCGGACCCCCGACAGCGGAGGCTATTGGATGGTGGCGACCGACGGAGGCGTCTTCTCCTACGGTGACGCCTCGTTCTACGGCTCCACCGGGAACATCACATTGAATAAGCCGATCGTGGCCATGGCCCCCACACCGAGTGGCCACGGCTACTGGCTGGTGGCA
>PLSY01000083.1:0-7321 GCA_003164275.1 Acidimicrobiaceae bacterium
CCGACTGGGCCATGCGCGAGATCGCCCAGAGCCTGCTCTGGGCCCAGGCCTACCGGAAGCAACCTTGGGAGGGCCTCGAGCGACTGGCCGTTCGCTTCGACATCCCGGACCTCACCGATCTGGCCCGGTCCATGGCCCAGGCGGGAGATGGAGCCCGCATCCGCGACTCCCTGGAGGCGAAGGCCCACTCGCTCCGGCTGAAGGAGACATCCGCACTGGAGGATTCGGCCCAGGCGGTGACCCAGAAGATGCTGCTTCCCGGCGTGCTGCTTATGGCCGGCTACGGCCTCCTCATCTTCTATCCCGCCCTGGCCTCGTTCACCGGGACCCACCTGTGAACCCCCGCTGCAAGTCGAACCGAGCGGTGAGCGAATCAAACCATCAACGAAACGATCACAGCTTCGAGCCCGAACACCCACCAACCAACCAGCCCACAACTGCAACACGAAACGAGGAGAGCACCATGCCCCTAAGAGACATGCCCCTGAGAGCATTCACCAGTCAGCTGAAGGAGAGGGCCCGATCGGCCGCAGAGACCGTCGTGGCCATGGTCCGGTTTCTTCGTGCCTACGTCTCTGCTCGGCTGACCCCGGTCCTGGGCGACGACCGCGGCGAGATCGCCTCCTGGGTGGTCGTGACCGCCCTGGTTGTCGTGGCAGCCATCGCCATCGTGACCATCGTGGTGAGCAAGCTGACCGCCACCGCCAACAACATCCAGACTCCCTAAGCAAGTCTCGGATGGATCCCCACACGGCCGTTCCGGAAGCGGTGTTCTCAGACTCGGCGGTCTCAGAAGCACCGCGCCATGGAGCCCGGTCGGGGCTGTCAGTGGACTCGTTTACCGACCCGCCTGACTGGGCATTCGGTTCGCGTGCCATCCCACCTCGATGGCCGCACACCTATCGATGGCGAGGACGTCGGCGGTGGGACCACCGACGGCGGGCCCGACATGTGGGCGACCGCCGTCGAGGCGATGCAGGGTTGGCGGAGTTCGTCGTCTGCCTCCCCGTTTTCTTCTTGCTGGTCATCGGCGGGGTCCAGTACGCCCTGTGGTCTCACGCCAGCCACCTGGCTCGCGCAGCGGCCGAGCAGGGCAGCCAAGTGGCCTCGGGCTATGGCTCGACGCCAGCCGCCGGAACCCAGGCGGCCCAGAGCTTCATTGCCACCACCGGTCCCGGCACGCTGACGAATCCACAGGTTGTCACCAGCACGCTGTCGGGCGATGTGGCCCAGGTGACGGTCACCGGTCGGGCCCAGGCCCTCATCCCGTGGCTCGATCTCAAAGTGTCGGCCACCAGCAATGCACCGATCCAGGAGTACCGGACCAGTGGGTGACCGGGGACGTCGGGTCCGGGGGGACGAAGGCCAGGCCATCGCCGAGCTGGTCATCGTCGCCCCGGTGCTACTCATCATCATCGTGCTCATGGTCGCCCTCGGCCGGGTCGATTCGGCCCAGGGTGACGTCGAGTCGGCGGCGCGGGCCGGAGTCCAGGCAGCCGTCGTCCAAGTCGACGCCGCCGACGCCCAGACTCAGGCCACCACAGCTGTGACCAGCACCCTGGCCGGCGTCGGGCTCACCTGTCCTGATCCCCAGATCACGACCGATACGTCCAACTTCGTGGCCGGAGGCACTGTGTCGGTGGGCGTGACCTGTGTGACCAGCCTGGCCGACGTGTCCGTCCCCGGCGTGCCCGGGTCGAAGACCCTGTCGGCCACCGCCGTGGCCCACATCGACGTGTTCCGGACGGTCGGTGGTGGCACATGAGGGCGGCCGTGCGCTGTGGAAGATCGATCGGCAGGTGGCGAGCGCGACTGCACCGACGCACTGACCACCAACGAACTGCCCACCGATGTTCCGATGACGGACAGCTCCTCGCCATGACCGCCGTGTTCATGACCATGTTCGTGGCCCTCACCGGTCTGGTGGCCGACGGGGGCCACTACCTCGACGCCAAACAACAGGCCGCCTCCGAGGCCGAACAGGCGGCCCGCGCCGGTGCGGGATCGCTGGACGTAGGCGAGCTGCACGCCGGCACCATTGCTGTCGATCCCTCGCTTGCCGTCAGGATGGCCGAGAACTACATGAGCTCGGCCGGCCAGCCCGGCACCGCCTGGGTGGTCGGCAACACCGTCTATGCCCAGATCAGCTATCGCCTGCCCACCCAGCTCCTCGGCATCATCGGGGTGGGGAGCCTGGCCCTGTCGGTCACCGAGTCGGCGACCGATGTGAGTGGCATCACCACAAACAGCGATTAGTTCAGGAATACCGAAGGGATTTTGGATGCGAACCCAAGGAGGACCGACAGGTGACGGGCTGGTGGACAGCCATGGGTTCACGAACCGGAAGGAAGCCCGACACCTCCATCGGCAGACTCGAGCTCTGGATGGCTGAGCACGCCCATGTAGCGCTGGGCGCCAGCGATGCTCAGTCCGAAGAGATCACAGACTCGACGAAGGTCGCCTCCGGTCGCCAGCAGCTCGTCGACGATCCGGTCCTCGCGCATGATCTGCGCCAGTCCACCCAGCCGATTCGAGATCCAGTCGGTGTTGACCGGCGCGATCTTGATGGCACTCCGAAAGTGGATGAACAGATACGGGTTGGCCGTGTTCGGCCACCGATGACTGCGGAAGTCGAGGTAGGTAGCGAGGCGGTCACGCACTGGTTCGGCCAGCACCACGTTCCGTCCGCCGATGCCCAGGCGCCCATCGTGCATGTCGGTCAGCTTGACCACCGTCAGCTGCTTGCAGGTCATGGCGTGGAAGGCCACCAGGGCGCCCATTGCCGCCACGACGGGGTCGTTGTCGGCGAGCACCCTACGGACCGCGCCGAGATCGGCGGGCAACGGGGTGCGCCGGACCAGTGGGCCACCAGGGATGCCGTTCGTCGGGTTGACGAAGACCAGCTTGCGAGCCTTGAGCACCCTGAACAGAGAACGCAGCGCACCGATTGCCACTCCCCGGGGGGTCTCCGATGGGGACAGGGCAGCGATGACGTCGTCCCGGGTGACCTCCCGAAGCGAGGCCGTCCCGGCAGCCGCCCAGCTCCTGATGGCGGGGAGCGAGTTACGAAGGGTTGCCTGGATCAGCCGCCGTTTACGTGGCCGCATCCGGGGAGCACTGCGGCTGCCGTTGCGCAGCACCTCGACGGCAGCACGCAGCTCACCGTCGATCATGGGAGGAAGCCCAACCAACTGCTTGTCCAGCCATCGGTCGAGGCTGGACGGACGGTCATCGATCAGCATGCCCGCCTCTTCCAGCACGGAGAGCACCGGATCGGCGGGCAGATTGACAGTGGTGAGCAGAAGGACGTCCGTGGTCCTGATCAACGCGCCTGGTGTGTCCTGGACACCGAGGAGAATCCGGATTCCTCGACGGACTTGGGAGATCGTCTCGGTGCCCCATCCGTGATGGCGGGCATGATCGGTGACCAGCTCATCCAAGAAGCTGGCCAATCCAGCGTGTCGCGGTTCGGCAAACCCGGACACCTTGGCGGCGACGAGGTCGGGACGGATCTCGAAGAGTACGAGTTGCCGATGAGTGACCGGGTAGTGCCCTCTCGTCTGGTGTTGCTGACGAGGGGTCAGTGTTGGACGGAGCCGACCGGCGGCGATGCGCATATTTGCGAACCGAAGCTGCTGACTGTCGCCGCTCGCCTTGACCACGATCTCCCACGACTCGAGATGGCCACGTCGGCGGACCGCTTCGAGATAGCAGAGTCGGCACGCTCCCCGTTTTCCTACGGCAAGGGTCCGCTCGCAAGCCACACAGCATCCGACCTTGTGATTGCGTCGCCACCCCCGGCAGCCGTCGCAGAACCAGCCCTTGTCGCGTGTTGCTCCCCAGGCGAAGCAGTCCCGGCACGACTCCACCTGTTGAGGAGCGCACTTATGGCAGCGTCGGCAGAGGCCGCCGCTGTAGTAGTCGACGGTCGACCCGCACTTGCCACACGGGGGCGGAATGACCGGGCCACCGGTGGTGCACTCATAACAGTGGGTGGACCACTTCTCCTTGACCGGGCGCACACCGCACCGGTTGCAGGTGCGAGGTCGCACCGGCGGTCTGATCACCTTGGGGAGGTCGAACGCCGCCAGTTGGACCCAGCGCTCCCGTTGGGGACGAGGTTGCGACCTGTTCCGCACTCGCGGCAGTTGGCCTGCGGGCTTCCGGCGTCCCGTCCGCAGCATCCCAGCAAAGAACAGCTGATGCCACAAGATGGCCGAGTAGTCGTCTCGCTCGCTTGGGGGGAGCAGCCGCGCCTGTCGGAAACAGAGGCGGCAGACCATGCTGTCGTCGACGTGGACCCGTCGGCCACAGCGGAGGCATTCGGTGACATTCCGGTAGTTGCGTCGCCACGCCCGGCATCCTTCGCACAGCCATTTGTTGGTGCGGGAGGCGGGCCAGGTGAAGCAATCGAGACACGAATCCAGTCGATTCGGAGAGGACCGGTGGCATCGGGAGCACTGCCCGTTGGCGTAGTAGTCGCCGACGGATCCGCACGCCCGGCACGGCAGCGGGCGGCCGCCAACCCCCGGCTTGCAGTCATAACAGAACCTTCGCCCGCCATACGCCTGAGGCTTCTTGCCGCAACCGCTACACATAGTTGGTCGAGTCACACGGGGGGCGTCGATCGGTTCCGCCCGAGACGGGGGGTGATCGTTGGCGTTCCCTCGGTCGCCTCCAACAGCCGGGGCGGTCGGCGCTCGAGCACCTTCTCGGGCTCGGGTATCAGCAGTTCCTCGGGTGTGCACTCGAGCACCGCGCAGATCACGTCGAGGTCATCCAGGCGAACGCTGATCGGAGGACTCGTCCACAGGGCCGACATCTTCCCAGCGCTGATCTCCAGTCCAGCCTCGGCTAGACGTCGCCGCATCTCGGTCGACTTCCAGATGCCGCGCTCCGCAGCCTTCATCCGCAGGTTCCAGCGCATCAGGACATCACTTCCTTTTCTCGCCCAGGCGGTCGGCGGTTCGCTCGTTGGCCACTGCCCAGGCGTGCTCGATGTGGTCGTCGTGGACATGGATGTACTGGGTCGTGGTCGACAGCCACTCATGACCCAGCAGCTCTTGGATGGCTTTGAGGTCCATGCCTCTGGCATAGAGCGACGAAGCACAGAAGTGACGAAGGCCGTGCGGGGTGAGCCGTCCGTGCCATGCAGGCAGCCAGCGCTCTGTCGAGGTGGCCAGACCGGCCCGCAGTGCTTCCGGCCCAGCCCGCAGCGAGCGCCCAGTATGAGCATCGCGGCGTTCGCTCGGGAACAACGGCGCATCCGGGTCGTCCCAGTCCTTGCCGAACTGGTGGCGCACGTCGGTGAGCCACCACTGGAGCAGAAGATCGGCCGAATTGATCGCCGGCACCACCCGGGTCTTCGGCCCCCGGCCATAGCTGCCCTTGCCGAAACGAATGTGCAACTTGCCGTGCTCTCCCAGGTCGGGTCGCCAGTCACGCAGGTCGAGCATGACGGTCTCATTGATGCGCAGCCCAACCCGGCGCCACAACGAGGCCGCTACGTAGTCACGCACCGCGGGCAGGTACTTGCGGGCCTCGGGGAGGGCCGTCCGCCAGCTACCGAAGAGCTGGTCGATGTCTTCGGCTGGCGGTGGGATCCGTCCGACCCCGAACTCGGCCTTGGCGGGACGGTTGTACTCGTCAACCAGCTGCACAAGCACGTGGCCGGTCAAGGCGTGGATATCGCCCTGATACCGGGCGATCAGGAATTCGCAGAACCGCTGGATCGTCCATGCTTTGGATTGCACAGTCGAGTGCGCCTGACCGGAGTGTCTCAGCCCGGCCAAAAACCGGTCGGCATCGTCCGGTCCGGCCGTCCAGACCGGTCGTCCCAGGAATCGGACGAACTCGAACACCGTGGCCCGATACGCAGCGACCCTTCCGTCGGTCACCCCCGAGCCCACCAGGGCCAGCGCGTACTGGTCAATGAGTTCTTGCTCGAAGTCTTCCAGCTCCTGGGCCGACCGCAGGTTTCGAGCGGAGCCGACAGACCGGATGACCGCCAGTGCCACCCCTACACGCGTTCACGAAAGGGATGCATCTGCCATGTATAACAGCTATCCGTCGGGAATCCCGACAGAACGTCGGAAAGTCTGCCAAGTTGAGAAATCCCCCTCTCACCTGGTCCTCCCAGCTCACACGTGGTCTCGCGTCGTGCGGGAACCCCAAGCACTTCCGATTGGAGGATGACAGTGCCCCCTCGATCCAATCGCACCGCAGCCGCTCGCGCCGCCACAATCCGACCGGCTGCGGGAACTCGGCCGACAGGTCGCCAGGTCGCCGGCGGCATCGGCGCTCTCGGCGT
The DNA here is from genome assembly GCA_003164275.1 of Acidimicrobiaceae bacterium. The sequence goes on from PLSY01000083.1 coordinate 6,311, forward strand.
CCTGGTCATCGGGTTGGTGGGCATCCCGATCGTGCTCTCCACTCTCGTCGGGTGGCCGCTCCCGCACCACGTCCCGAGCGGCACCCAGACGGCCCATGCCCTCGGAGCCTCGATCCCGGACTCGTTCTGGCCACGCCTGTTCGCCACTCTGGCCTGGCTGGCCTGGGCCTACTTCGTGTTCTCGGTCGCCACCAGCCTCGTCCTCCAGCTCCGCGGCCGCCGACCCGGTCACCGCTCCCACCTCGTCGGCTCGAGTGCGATGGCGGCCCTCGTCGCCGCCGTCCTGATCCTCGGTCAGCTCCGTGGTGCTCACACGGTTACCAATTCGGCGCGTACTGGACCTCCGGCCAGCGCGGCCCCGGTGGTGCAGCTTCTTTCCCAGACCAGCTCGGTGGTCGTCTCCTCGCTGCCCACCGCTCCACTCTCGGCCACTCAATCAGCCGCGCAACCGGCCACCGTCACCCACACAGTCGTGCCCGGCGACACGCTGTGGAGCATCGCCGTCCAGTACTACGGAGACGGCGAGCGGTGGCAGGCCATCTACCAGGCGAATGTGGGCCTGTCCCAGCCGGGAGGTGGCGCCCTCACTGATGCCCACTGGATCTATCCGGGGTGGTCGCTCACCATCCCAGGCGCCACCCAGGCGCCGCCCGTGGTGCCGGCGACGTCTCCGCCACCGCAGACTCCTTCGCCCGCAGCTTCGTCTACAGCTCCGATTGTGACCTCGCCGGCTGCCGGCACGTCCGGATCCATCAGCGGTGCCTCCAACAGCAAGGGTTCCAGCCGCAGCAATTCAACGAGCAGCGGCCTGTTTCCTCGGCCGACCAACACCCCCAATGCACATCGACCCAGCACGAGCCGCCAACCTTCGGACACTCCGTCAGTGCCGTCGAGCCACACGGGTATCACGGAGCCCGCTGGGGCCACTTCATCCCGGCCGCCGCTCATCCTCCACCATTCTGGAGACGCAGCTCCGACCAACACTCACCGGTCGAACGCCGTCGCCAAGAC
>PLSY01000083.1:7334-7465 GCA_003164275.1 Acidimicrobiaceae bacterium
AGCTGCGCCACTACGCCCGGGCCGGTCACGTGTTCTGGGTCTGCCACTTGGCCGAGCTGCTCGGCCACGCCGCCGACGTTGCCGGTGTGGCACCACCGGACGTGGTGGGCGTCGAGCTGGTGGACCATGGG
>PLSY01000317.1:0-8585 GCA_003164275.1 Acidimicrobiaceae bacterium
GGGCGCCCCGGCCCGACCCCTACACGAAACTGCGGGGTCCGAACCGAGGCGAGTACTACGACCTCTACGTCATCCTCGACATCTTCAGCCGCTACGTGGTCGGCTGGCTGCTGGCCCCCATCGAGTCAGCCGAGCTGGCCACCGACTTCATCCACGATGCCGTCCTCACCCAAGGGGTGGACCGGGACCAACTCACCATCCACGCCGACCGGGGGTCGTCCATGCGCTCCAAGCCGGTGTCCCAGTTGATGGTCGACCTCGGGGTGACCCGCAGCCACAGCCGTCCCCACGTCAGTAACGACAATCCGTTCTCGGAAGCGGCCTTCAAGACCTTGAAGTACTGCCCGGCGTTCCCCGACCGGTTCGGTTCCATCGAGGACGCACGGGCGTTCTGCGTCGAGTTCTTCGAGCACTACAACCACGTCCACCGACACTCGGGCATCGCCCTCCACACAGAACTCGTGAATCGAGAGTGTCTCAAATCGCTTGACGGGTTCCGGACGGAGGGGGGGAGACCGGTGCCGCGGTCAGGGGGCGAGCGACCGCCACACGATGGCCGACACCCCGTTCACGGTGTCGATGCCGTATGGCTCACTGGCATTGCCATCGGTCAGGACGGCGATCAGGTAGTCGCGTCCGAGCCCGTTGACCCACGCCTCTGTGTTGATCTGCCAGCCGTTCACGACGGCAAAGCCGTTCTTCAACGCCACGGTCACGCCGGCCGGCACGCCTCTGGTGGCTCCCCAGTCCTGGACCGGGTTTATGTGCTCCATGAGGTTGAGCACATAGTCACGAGACGCCGTCGTCAGTACTGGACTGGCGACACGAGGGCGCGGACCATGGCCAGACGATCGAGGGCGGTCGTCGTCGTTCCCCACACCCCGTCTGTGGCCGGCACGGTCGCGGTCATCCCGATGTCCCGCTCGAAGGCACTGACATCTCCCGGCCCGAGCGTCGTCCACAGTGAGTCGGCCGGGCTGTCGAGGCTGTCCTCGATCATGGGCACGGCCAGGCTCTGCTCCTCGGCCGTGAGCCCGCGTCCCTCCGCCTGTGCCTGCGTGAGCAAGGTGGCCAGGATGTCCACCTTCAAGGTGCTGGCTGTGTGCTCGACGACCCCTGGCCGGAACTGGAAGATCTGGCCGGTGAGCCGGTCCTCGACGGCGACGGTCACGTTGTCGCTCCGTCCGGCCACAAACGCGGCGATCTGTTGAACCATCTGGGCGCCTGGCGTCGTTCCATAGGCGACCCAGTATCCGCCGGGACGTCCGACGATCCCGACGGCCGGGGCGGTGGTCGCACTCGACCCGTCGGAGCCCTCGAAGGGGGCATCCCCAAAGCAGAAGACACCGCCATAGGCCCCGAGCAGCCAGTAGCCGTTGCCGTCACCGGTGGCGGCCATGGCGGTGATCGGTGCGTTCAACGAGAGGTTGCCGAGGGAGCCGGCGAAGGTGGCGTCACCGAAGGCGAACACACCCCCGTCGGAGGCGACGATCCGGTAGCCGTGACCAGTGGCTGACGAACTCATGGCGACGATCGGCTCGTTCAGGCGGATGTTGCCGAGCGACCCCATGAAGGGGGCATCTCCGTAGTTGAACACGCCGCCGTCAGCGGCCACCAGCCAGTACCCGTCGGCATCGGGAGTGCCGGCAACGCCGACGATGGAAGCGTTCAGCCCGTTGAGGGTGGTCCCACCGACGACGGCGGCGGCCGTCCCGAATGCCGTGACCGGGTCGTCCTGGCCACGACCCACGTGGCGGCCTTCCAGTCGGCCACCGCTCTCGGTACCTGGACGAAGAGAAACCGCTCGGCGCCGGGGGTCAGGTGGAGGGCCGCCCCTGATCGGGGCACGGCCTACCGAGATCCTAGAATCCCCCGGGCCGATTCGCCCGGTGAGCGACCAACAAACGGGCGGGGATGGTAACGTTGGCCGTTGCCTGCCCCTTTGTGTTGGTTCAGAACCACCCGGTGATGCCGATCTCCTTGGTGCCCGCACCGACCGTCCCCGTAGGTCGACATCCTCGGGCCGGTGGCGTCCCCCAGCGGGCGATGGGCACGCTCCGGTTACGCTGTGTGGAGCGAACCCACTTAAGGGAGGGTGTGATATGAGGCGACGGATGATGCACGGCAAGATCCACCGGGCGACGGTCACTGACGCAGACCTCAATTATGTCGGCTCGATCTCTATTGACCCGTTGCTGTTGAAGGCGGCCGACATCATTGCCAACGAGCAGGTGGCGGTCTACAACCTCATGAACGGGGCCCGATTCGAGACGTATGCCATCGAGGGGACCGAGGGCCAGATCTGCTTGAACGGAGCGGCCGCCCGGTTGGTCTCGGTGGGTGACCTGGTCATCATCGTCTCCTTCGTCGACGTCGAGGGCACCGAGTTGGCCGCCCACGAGCCGAGCGTCGTCTTCGTCGACTCTGACAACCGCCAGATCGAGGCGGACTGAGGGCCTTCGAGTCACCGGCCTGCCGTCGAGGTCGGTGTCGCCCGGGGTCGAAGCGGCGTCCCCGGCAACTACCGCAGACCGATCCTCAGTAGGACCCAGAAGTGTCCCCTTGTTGATCGGCTCCATGAACCCGGCCAGGTCCTTCGGTCCAGACCTGGTCTCCGTGGACTTCTACGACTACCGGGTCTACCTGGTCGGCCCTCTCGTCGGGGCGCTGTTCGCCATCGGGCGGCCTATGTCGTTCGAGGCCCGGGCGGTGGACACACAGACCCGGCCGTCGCCCAGGACTCGGTGTTCTACGAGGCCTTGGAGCAGGAGCGGGGATAGCGACGTCGCTCGTGCTTGGCCGGTCAGTCGCCGATGACCCGCTTGAGCGCTTTGGCGTGCCATGTGGTCCGACCCGCTTTGCCTTCAGCCTTGTCGGCGCTCGAGGCCAGACGTAGGCCGGCGTTGATGCCGAGATAGCGCAGCGGCTCGGGCTCCCAGCGCTTGGAGCGGTGGTCGACCCATGGAAGTGCGGCGAGGTCGCTGTCGTTTCCGAGGACGAGATCGCGCAGTGTCCGCCCGGCGAGGTTGGTCGTGGAGACGCCGTCGCCCACGTATCCTCCGGCCCAGGCCATCCCGGTCGACCGGTCGAGCCCAACCGAGGTGAACCAGTCACGGGCGATCCCCAAGGGGCCGCCCCACCGGTGGGTGATAGTGGCATCGGCCAGATCCGGGAACAGGTCGACCAGCGTGGAGCGGAGAGCGCGGTGGACGCCCGGATCCTGGTCGAACTCGGGCCGGATGGCCGAGCCGTAATGGTACGGCGCCCCCCGCCCGCCGAAGGCCATGCGACCGTCCGCTGTGCGCTGGCCGTAGATGACGAGGTGGCGATGGTCGGAGAAGGTCTCCCTATTGCGCAGTCCGGCGGAGTCCCAGAACGCATCGGGCAGGGGCTCGGTGGCGATCATCAATGAGTAGACGGGGACGAGCGTGCGCTCCTCTCCCCGCAGACTCCGGGTGTAGCCCTCGGTGGCCCGCACCACGGTGGTCGCCTTGATCGTCCCCCGACTCGTCTCGACCGCCCCGGCCCGGATGGCTGTGGCCTCGGTCTGCTCATAGATGGTGACGCCGAGACGCTCAGTGGCCTCCGCCAGTCCGCGGACCAGCCGGGCGGGATTGACGGCGGCGCAGTGGGGGGTGAAGGTGCCGCCCAAGATGTCGGAGGCGCCGATCATGCCCCGTGCCTCCTTGGCCGAGAGGAAGCGCAGGCTCTCCTCTGTCACCCCGCGAAGTCGGGCGGCGGCTACCTCGTCGCGTGCCCGTTGCAACTGGGCTCCCGACCGGGCGAGGACCACCGTGCCCCCGTGGGAAAAGTCGCAGTCGATGCCCTCGGCGTCTACCACCCGCCCGACCTCGTCGACCGTCGCCTCCATGGCCGTGCGCATGGCTGCGCCCGATCCCGATCCGGCGGTGCGGTCGAGCCGCTCCTCTGAGACGGCGAACAGGGCGGAGCACCATCCCCCGTTTCGCCCCGAGGCGCCGAATCCGACCACGTCGCGGTCGACGACGGCGATGCGCAGGCTCCGGTCGGCCTCAGCCAGGTAGTACGCGGTCCATAGGCCGGTGAAGCCGGCGCCCACCACTACAACGTCGACGTCGAGGTCACCCGGGAGTGGCTCCCTCACGCCAATGGGGCCAGCCAGGCCGTCCCACCAGAGGGAAAGCTGTCGGTAGGACTCGCCCGAGGGCGAGCTCAGAGCTGCTTCCACGCTTCGGTCAGTACCGACCGGAGGATATCGGTCATGACCTCGAACTCCTCTTCGCCGCACGTCAGTGGGGGAGCGAGCTGGATCACCGGGTCGCCCCGGTCGTCCGCCCGGCAGATGAGGCCGGCGTCGTAGAGGGCATGGGAGAGGAAGCCACGGAGCAAGCGCTCGGCCTCGTCGTCGGAGAAGGTCTCCTTCGTGTCCTTGTCCTTCACCATCTCGATGCCGTAGAAAAAGCCTGCGCCGCGCACATCTCCGACGATGGGGAGATCGCTCAGGGTGTCGAGGGCGGCCTTGAAGACCGACTCGTTCTTCTGGACATTCTCGAGCAACCCCTCTTTTTCGATCACATCGATGTTGGCCAGGGCGACGGCCGTGCTGACGGGATGGCCGCCGAAGGTGATGCCGTGAAGGAAGCTCTCGCCCTGGAGGAACGGCTCGACCAGGCGGTCGCTCACAGCCATGGCCCCGAGGGGCGAGTAGCCGCTGGTCAGTCCCTTGGCCATGGTCACGATGTCCGGCTCATAGTCGTAGCGGCCGGCGCCGAACCAGTGGCCCAGGCGGCCGAAGGCGCAGATCACCTCGTCGGAGACCATGAGGACCCCGTAGCGATCGCAGATCTCCCGCACCCGTTGGAAGTAGCCCGGAGGAGGCGGGAAGCAGCCGCCGGCGTTCTGCACGGGCTCGAGGAAGACGGCGGCGACGGTCTCGGGGCCGGCCATCAAGATGGCCTGCTCGATGGAGTCGGCTGCCCAGACGCCGAACGCCTCCAGGTCATGCTCGAAGTAGGGGGCCCGGTAGAAGTTGGTATTGGGCACCTTGATGGCCCCGTCGACCAGGGGCTCGAAGGGTGTCTTGATCTCGGTCACTCCGGTGATGGAGAGCGCGCCCATGGTCGCCCCGTGGTAGGCGATGTTGCGGCTGATCACCTTCTTGCGGTCGGGCTGGCCGGTCACTTGGAAGTACTGGCGGGCCAGCTTCCATGCCGACTCGACGGCCTCGGATCCACCAGTGGTGAAAAAGATCCGGTTGCAGTCACCCGGGGTCAGGCCGGCCAGTCGGTCGGCCAGCTCGATCGCCATCGGATGGGCGTAGCTCCACACCGGGAAGTAGGCCAACGTGGAGGCCTGACGGGCGGCAGCCTCGGCCAGCTCGGTGCGGCCGTGGCCGACCTGGCTGGTGAACAGGCCCGACAGCCCGTCCAAGTAGCGCTTGCCGTATTGGTCGAAGACGTGGACGCCCTCACCCCGCACGATGACCGGAATCTCATTGGAGTCCGACATGCGGGTGAAGTGCATCCATAGGTGGCGATGGGCGCTCTCTTGGAGTGCCTCGGTGGAAAGGTTGCTCATCTGGTCCCCCAGCTGTAGGTCTGCTTGGTCAGTTTCAGGTACATGAATGTCTCGGTGTCGCGAACTCCGGGTATCCGGCGGATGACGCCGTTCAAGAGCTCGAGAAGTGTGTCCTCGTCCTCGGTGACCAGCTCGACCAGGATGTCGAACGAGCCGGTGCACAGGACTACGTAGTCGATGTCGTCGACGGCGGCGAGGCGCTCGGCCACGACCCGGGTGTCGCCGTCGGCCCGGATGCCCACCATGGCCTGGCTGCGGAAGCCGACCTGCAGCGGGTCGGTGACCGCCACGATCTGCATGATGCCGGCCTCGCGCATCTTTTGGACCCGCTGGCGAACGGCGGCCTCCGAGAGCCCGACAGCGTCGGCGATCGAGCCGTAGGTTCGCCGGCCGTCTTGTTGCAACTCCTCGACGATCGCTTTGTTCACGTCGTCGAGTAGGCCGATGGCGTTCGGCCCGGACGTCTGAGTGCGCGAGATCACCACCGTCCCCCGATACGGGGATGGCCCGACTGCTGCGGGGTGGATCGCCAAAGGAATGCGTGCATGTGCTTACCGTTATAGCAGTAACCGCACAAAATGACTAGATAGACGATGGAATTCGAAGCAAAAGTGTTCCTGTCGTCGAAAATAACTTGTCTCGAACCGTTTGGTGGGTAACTATGGCCTGGCAGGCATGTCGCCGCACCGAGGCAGTGAGACCGCTGACGTCGACAGTGTGGCTGCGCCCATAATGACGAGACAGAGCATTCGCCGGCACCGAGCATCCGCCACGAATGTGGTCCAAGACCCTGGGGAGAGACCGTGAGCAACGAACACCGCACGTTGTCCAATTTCGTGGGTGGCACCTACGTCGAGACCGAGGACGGCTCGACGTCCCTCCTGATCGATCCGAGCACCGGGGAGGGCTATCTGAGGGCTCCGGTCTCCGGCAAGAAGGACGTAGACATCGCCATGGCCGCCGCAGCCGGCGCCTTCCCCGAATGGCGCGACGCCACCCCGTCAGAGCGCAGCCTCGCCCTGTTCCGCATCGCCGACGCCTTCGAGGCCCACGGGGAGGAGTTGGTGAGGGTCGAGTGCGAGAACACCGGCAAGCCGATCGCCGTCACCACGGCCGAGGAGCTGCCACCGATGATCGACCAGATCCGATTTTTTGCCACGGCTGCTCGCCATCTGGAGGGGAAGTCGGCCGGCGAGTACATGAAGGACCACACCTCGTTCGTCCGGCGTGAGCCCATCGGCGTGTGCGCGGCGGTCACGCCCTGGAACTACCCGCTGATGATGGCCGTATGGAAATGGGGCCCGGCCCTGGCCGCGGGCAACACCATGGTTCTCAAGCCGTCCGACACCACCCCGGCCTCCTCGCTGCTCATGGCCGAGATCATGTCCGAGCACCTGCCTGCAGGAGTGTTCAACGTGGTGTGCGGCGACCGGGAGACGGGAAGGATGCTCGTGGAGCACCCGACCCCGGCCATGGCCTCCATCACCGGGAGTGTGCGGGCCGGCATGGAGGTGGCAGCCTCCGCCGCCGCCAGTGTCAAGCGAGTGCACCTGGAGCTCGGGGGCAAGGCCCCGGTCGTGGTGTTCGACGATGCCGACATCGCCGCCACCGCCGAGGGCATCGCCATCGCCGCCTACTTCAATGCCGGCCAGGACTGCACGGCGGCCACCCGAGTCATCGCCGGCCCCCGTGTCCACGACGACCTCGTGGCCGCTTTGGCCGAGCAGGCGGAGGCGCAGACAGTCGGGGGGCTCGACGTGGCCGACGCCGACTATGGCCCATTGAACAGCGCTGCGCAGTTGGCCAGGCTCGAGGGATTCTTCGAACGACTCCCGAAGCATGCCGAGGTGGTCACGGGCGGTCACCATGTCGGGGAGCGTGGATTCTGCTTCGCCCCGTCGATCGTGGCCGGGGTCGAGCAGGGGGACGAAGTGGTGCAGGAAGAGATGTTCGGGCCGGCTATCACCGTCCAACGGTTCTCCGACGAGGACCAGGCCATCGAGTGGGCCAACGGGGTCAAATATGGTCTGGCCTCGAGCGTGTGGACCCAGAATCACGGCCGGGCCATGCGCATGGCGAAGGCCCTCGACTTCGGTGCGGTGTGGATCAACACCCACATCCCCATCGTGGCCGAGATGCCCCATGGGGGGTTCAAGCAGTCGGGCTACGGCAAGGACCTCTCCTCCTACGGATTCGAGGACTACACCCGGATCAAGCACGTCATGAGCTACATCGGCAGCTGAGCGGTTGTCACCAGCGTGGTGACAGCGAGTCAGCGAACAACGAGAAAGAGGTGCCGGCGTGATCGTCGGGGTTCCGAAGGAAGTCAAGGCCGACGAGTACCGGGTGGCCATCACCCCGGCGGGCGTGCGAGAGCTCACCTCTGCCGGGCACACCGTCTACATCGAGACAGGAGCAGGGGTCGGATCCTCCATTCCTGACGCCGACTTCGTGGCCACGGGGGCCACCATGTTGGACGACACCGACGAGGTGTGGGCCGAATCAGACCTGATCCTCGGCGTGAAAGAGCCGGTAGCCGACGAGTACCCGCGCCTCGGCCTGCGGCCCGGCCAGGTGCTGTTCACCTACCTGCACCTGGCCGCCTCCCTCGCCTGCACGGAAGCGCTGATGGCAGCGGGCAACACCGCCATCGCCTATGAGACGGTGCGGATGGCCGACAACTCGCTGCCGTTGCTGACACCCATGAGTGAGGTGGCCGGGCGCATGGCGCCGCTCATGGGGGCGCACCACCTGATGCGTCCAGGTGGGGGCAGGGGGGTGCTGGTCTGTGGCGTGCCCGGCGTCCGCTGCGCCAAGGTGGTCATCCTCGGGGCGGGCGTGGCCGGCATGGCCGCGGCCACGCTGGCGGTCGGGATGCACTCGGAGGTCTACATCCTCGATCGGAACCTCGAGCGCCTGCGCCAGGTCGATCACCACTTCCGTGGCGCCCTCGAGACGGTGGCCTCCAGCACCCATGCCATCGAGGAGATGTGCGTCGACGCCGACATCGTGATCGGTGCCGTCCTGGT
>PLSY01000317.1:8603-11054 GCA_003164275.1 Acidimicrobiaceae bacterium
ACGCATTATTGCGTGGCCAACATGCCCGGCGCCGTCCCGCACTCTTCTACCCATGCACTGGTCAACGCCACGTTGCCCTACGTCCTCAATATCGCCAACCACGGTTGGCGCGACGCCGTCTCTGCCGACCCGGCCCTGGCCGAGGGCGTGAACGTCGTCGACGGCTCGGTGGTCTACGAGCCGGTGGCCGCTGCCCACGGCCTGGCGACGGTGCCACTGGCAGGCTTTCTCGACTAGACCTCCCGCCGGCGCCTCACCCGCTGCCGGAGGTGCCTCCCCGACAGCGGCGAATCAGTACTAGTCATTCGGAGGCCGCAGTGCTAACTCCCGGCCAGTTCCGCACGGGTGACCGAACTGGGCGCCACGCCCGGCGCGACGAGGTGCGGCGGCAACGGGATGCCGGGCCGTAGGGCCGGATCAGCCACCGGTTCGAGACGCACGGAGCGCAGGGGTAGCTCGCCCGCCCAGACGTCCAACTCGCCGTCAGGGCCGTCGCCGTCGTCCGGTGGGCCGGAGCGGATCTTGACCGAGCACTCGGAGAGGGCCAAGCGAAGCACCATGGTGGCGGCGAGCTCCTTGGCCGAGGGCGACCTCGCGTAGCCCCACTGTCCGGGAGCGACCTGGTCGCTGATGGCTTGTAGCCCGACCAGTTTCTCGTCCTGGTCGACCAGAACCTCGGGCAGTCCGTAGACCATGGCGCACCGGTAGTTGACGGCGTGTTCGAAGACAGAGCGGGCCAGCACCAGACCGTCGATGTGAGTGACGGTGACGCATACCTCAACGGGTGTCTTGGCTGCCCGCAGGCTCCGACTGGCCACCGAACCGTGGAGGTAGAGGTCGTCGCCCCGTCGGCCGAAAGTCGTCGGGACGACCATCGGCCAGTCGTCGACGACCAGTCCCAGGTGGCACACGAACCCGGAGTCCAAGACGGCGTGGAGGTCGGCTACCCGATGGGACCCCTGCTCGGGCAAGCGTCGAAGGCGGGTTCGTTCGGTGACGGGCAGGTCGTTTCCCGAGGACGGGGAGGATTGCGCCATGAGCCGAGTCTGGCACGTGGCCTCGGGTATCCGATCGGGGACCGAAGGGGCGCGCCCTGACGACGGAGGGGTCGCCGTCGACTTGGAAGGTGACCGGAGAGTGTCGTCTGTCCCTGTAGTGCACGTTCTCCCCATTGAGCGACGAGCAGGCAGATTTTCCAGCCTGGGCCGATAGCCTCATCGGGTGGGCCATCCTCTGATCGCCGGTAGCCGTTCGATCGTGGTGGATGTCGACGGGCCCTGTCACTACCTGGACATGGGTGGCCCGAAGGATGGCCCTCTGATCGTGGCCCTCCACGGTCTCGGCGGGTCGCACCTCAACTGGACGGCCATCGGCCCGTTGCTTACCAGTGGCGCCCGGGTGCTCGCCCTCGACCTCGTAGGCCACGGGCTCACCCCGATCGCCGACCGCCAGGCCGACATCGAGGGGCATCGTCGACTGGTCAGCGGATTCCTCAGGACCATCGGTGGGGAGCGAGCCATACTCATGGCCAACTCCATGGGAGGCCTGGTGGCTTCATTGCAAGCGGCGCAAGAGCCGGGGACGGTGGCCGGCCTCATTCTCCTCGACCCGGCCCTGCCCACCTCACGGCTCGGTCTGGTTCACCCGCGGATCATCGCCAACTTCTTGCTGTGCGCGGTGCCCGGGGTGGGGGAGGGCTACCTGAGCCAGCGCCGCCGACGCACGACGGCCGAGCAGAGCGTGAGGCGAGTGCTCGGCGTGTGCTGCGTGGACACCTCCCGGGTGCCCGCCGATGTGGTCGAAGCCCACATCGAACTGACCGAGCGACTGGATCGGAGGGCTGGGGACCAGGCCTACCTCCGATCGGCGCGGTCGTTGTCCGCCCTGCTCGCCCGACCGGCCGCGACGGTCGAGCGGCTGGGGGGGATACGCCAGCCCACCTTGCTCCTCCAGGGTGCACGTGACGTGCTCGTCCCGCTGGCCGCGGCCCGGCGAATGAGCGCCGACCATCCGGACTGGCGCTTCGAGGTGGTCGACGACATCGGCCACGTCCCCATGCTGGAGGCGCCGGCCTGGACAGCGGGTGTCATCACCCAGTGGTTGGCAGACGAAGGCTCGACCGCCGCCGGGCTGGCCTCCCCGGCTGTCAGTTGACCTGTCGGGTGTGGCCCTCCCAGTAGGGACCCCGGAGCCGGAATTTCTGCAGCTTGCCCGTGGCCGTGCGGGGAAGCGACTCCCGGAACTCCACGCGCTTTGGGCACTTGTAGCCGGCGAGGGTGCCCCGGCAGTGATCGATGACCTCCTGCTCGGTCAGGTGGCTGTCAGGTGCGGTGACGACGAGGGCGACGACCATCTCCCCCCAGGTCTCGTGGGGAACGCCGATCGCCGCCACCTCGGTCACCTCGTCCAGCGAGAAGATGGCGTCTTCGACCTCGATGGACGAGACGTTCT
>PLSY01000296.1 GCA_003164275.1 Acidimicrobiaceae bacterium
CCTGAGACGTGCCCGTCGTGGGCCCCAGCCACGTGATGCCGCCGATGCCGTACGTACGCTTGGCGGAGTCAGTCATAACGCAAACCCCAGCAGAAATTGAGCCATGTTTGAGTCACGATTACCCGTTGTAGGGGTAAAAGTCCTGGTGGTGACGGTGAGCCGGCTTATAGGCGGGATTCAGCGCAGTTCGGGAGTGTGGTGAGCTGGAGGGATGCCTCAGGTCGCTGAACTGCAACTTTGTTTCCGTGCTCTCGGTTCCCGAGCGAGCCGAGTGAGATATTGAGTCACGATTGAGTCATGTTCGGCGGTCTGCGCAACGCCAGAGGAGTTTGAGTAGGACGATAACGATCACTCTTCTACGAGCTCTTTTCCCGGTCGATGTGCGGACAGGCGGTCGCTACGATGGACGCGCAAAATGGCGAGACGAAGGCGTCATTTGGCCTTGCCACTAGAGCCGGCGGCTCCCCCGAGCACGTCCGAAGCTTCCCTATCGAGGCGCAGGGCCGGAAGTCCGTCGCGCCCCAGAGGGCGACAGTGCCATCAGTCGCCGGCGAGAGGTCTAGCCGTTCTGCTTCGCGATACCCAGCACTTGGTGCGTAGTTTCCAGGTTTGCCAACGGCCGACCAATATCTGCGCAGAGCGAGACAGCGGACCGCACAAGCTCTTCATTGTCGGGTTGATCGTCACCAGACCAGTCCTCAAGACCCACATGGAGATGACCACCTCGTTCGAGGGTCCACCTCGCAATTCCGCTTTCGATGATGTCCCCACCCAACACGGCCGATGACCATGGCAAATCACAGCCTTCAAGCATCGCCATATAGGCCTCGAAAGCAGGTTTCGTCGGTGGCAGACCAAAGACCCCACCCATGTAGCCAGCGTCACCGCCGAAATAGAGTTTGATCATCGCCCCCTTTGGCAGCTTTCCATCCTGCCAGAGCTGGAGGGCGATCCGCAGAAACCCGGGTTCAAAGATCGCCATACTCGGCCCCAGGTGATTCTCGGCGCAGACGCGCACTTGATGTTCGATATCGGCCCGTGAGTTGACGTACACGAAGCCGCCCAAGTTGACGGATCCGGCGTCGAGTATGCCGATCCGACATCCGGCTTCGGCGAGGAACGGCAGATGGGCGAAACTCATTTCGACTGATCCGGCATTGACGGTCGGGTACAGCAGAGCCTCAGGGATGACCTGCCAGACAGGTCTCCAGCATTCGAGATAGGCCTCCGCTGCAACCGGGCCTTCTGCCAGGATGGTATCTACGTGATGGTGCACGATCGTGGCGCCGGCAGCGAAGCAGCGCAATGCGTCCGACGCAATCTCTGGGGCAGAGCGGGGCACATTGGTGTTCTGCTGTTTCGACGTGAGTCCGTTGATGGCGGCCTCGATGATGACGGGCTCCTCCACTGTCCTCCTTGTCCGACGTGTTCTCACTACCGATGGTATCGTCTGTCCAACTTAGTGGACAGGTGGTTTAAAAATCGGGATAGCCGTCCCGTATTCTTAGGGGGAACACTTGCAGCGGATCAAGAGACTTGTAGTCGCGAGCGTGTTGCTGGGCTCATGCGGAGTGACATCAGTTGTCGCTGGCGGTAACGCAACAGCCACTACTAGTAGTGCGCCAATCGTGGTTGGCGGTGACGGCGACTTGGCTCTGAATACAGGAATCGCCCAGGGATTTGAGGCCGGGATCTATCGCTTCAACAAAGCCGGCGGGCTGGATGGTCGCAAGATCAAGTTCACCGGCTTCCTGGACGATGGACTGAGCTCCACAACCAATCTCACCAACGCGCAACAGTTGGTTGAAAATCAGCACGTCATGGCAATCGCTCCGGTGTCGAGCGCAGTCGCCACTGCCTCGACCGGCACATTTCTACAACAGAGCAAGGTTCCATTCATCGGTTGGTCGACGAGCACTCCCTTTGAGGCTGCTCGGAGCTGGGGATTCGGCGTAAACGGGAACCAGAGCAATCCGAATGTCCTAGGCAGCTGGGGCTGGCCGATGCTGCTGAAACTCACTGGCAATACCAAGACCCCTGGCAAGCTCAAGGCTGCCTTTATCGCCGAAAACATCGCTCCCGGCATCACGGCGAACAATGGCGGAGTCGGAGTAGCCAAGTACTTTGGCGTCAAGGTCGTCTATCAGGAAGCACCGATTCCCGTCCTTGGGGCGACAACCTATGCCCCCTATGCACAGGCCATCGTGGCCTCTGGCGCCAACCTGGCGTTCGAGACACTCGACTCTGCGGACGCCATCGGCTTGGCAGCGGCACTCAAGTCAGCGGGGTTCAAGGGAATTATTGTGAACGGAGTCACGTACTTCCCTGGCCAGTTGGCGAGTCAGCCCAACGAGACTGCCGCATTGAACGGTGTTTATGTGCTGGATGAGTTCCCAGCGAATGAGGACAACACGCCAGCCGTCAAGCAAGCCGAGAAGGATCTGGTCTCCGTGGGGCAACAGCCCTACCTGACATCGGGGGTATCGATCGGCTATTGGTCGGCCATTCTGCTCGAACAGATGCTGAGGGCGACCCTGAAGTCGGTCGGTGGCGATCCGATCAAGGTAACAGGGGCAACCCTGCAGGCAACGGCCGCCCACTTCACCTACACCGACCCCATCCCTGGCGGGATCGGTACCGAGTATTTCCCGACGGCTCAGACCATTCCCACCGGCTGCGGGACGCTGGTCAGGACGGAGGGAACAAAGTTCAAGCAGATCGATCAGTACATCTGCACTGGTTCCGTCAATATCGTGACCAAGCAGATGTTGAGCCAGAAGACCGGCCAGCCCATCTCGTCCAAATAGTCGCCGATAGCCGAGCGATTTCGTCAAGCGCGTATTTCGAATGGAGGCAGAATGACCCAACTCGTCATCAAAGGCGGCACGGTAATCGATGGAACCGGCGTGCCAGGCTTCTCAGCTGATGTCGCCGTCAAGGACGGCAAGATCAGCGAGATCGGCGAGGGGCTCAGCGGTGACCAGGAGTTGGATGCCACTGGCCATGTGGTCGCTCCCGGCTTCATCGATATTCATACGCACTACGACGCTCAGGTCTTTTGGGACCCAGCGCTCACCCCTTCTTGCTTTCACGGCGTCACTACCGTGGTGGCAGGGAACTGTGGCTTCTCCATTGCCCCCACGCACCCGGAGCACCGAGACCTCATTGCTCGCACCTTGGAGAAGGTGGAAGATATGGATGTCGCCGCCCTAGCGGCAGGCATTCCTTGGGATTTCGAAACCTTCCCCGAGTACCTCGCCTCCGTTCAGGAGCACGGACTGGGCCTCAACTTCGCCGCCTACATCGGACACACGGCCCTTCGTATCTTTGTCATGGGCGACGCTGCCTACGACAGGACGGCGACAGTCGACGAAGTCGAGACAATGAAGAGTGCCGTTCGGGAGGCGCTGGAGGCCGGCGCAATTGGGTTCGCCACAAGCTCAGCACCGACCCATAGGGGGGTGGATGGAAAGCCAGTGCCGAGTCGGCACGCTGATCGCTACGAGTTTGATGCGCTCTTCGGTGTACTGGCCGAAACCGGATTGGGCCTCGGGATGGTCACTCCTGGCGACGTCATCACGCCCGAAGAACTGTTCGCTCTGCAGCAAGAGCTGGGGATCCCGATCACCATGTCCGCCGTCCTGGCTCAAAGCGACCTTGGCCATCGAAAGGTCGTCGAGATGACCGCACGGTCGCGCAAGGCCGGCGGCCAAGTATGGCCCCAGGTGTCACCGCGCCCTCTTCGGTTTGCCATGTCGATGGCAGCTCCATTCATCTTGAACCTCACTCCAGCCTTTGGTGATCTGCTTTCGCAATCGCTCGAAGACCGCCGCAGGGCCTACAGCGATCCGATCTGGAGAAGGCGGACCACTGAAGAGTGGAGCGTTCCGGGGGTATTTGTCCCGAAGTGGGAAACCATCACAATCGCCGAATCCCACGCACATCCCGACCTTGTCGATCGCCCGCTGGAAGACATCGCTGCTGAAAGGGGCTCCAGTCCGTTCGACACCCTGCTCGATCTCACACTCGATGAGGCTGATCTTTCACTTCGGTTTGCGTGCACCATCAGTAACGACGACATCAGCGAACTCAGCGCACTGCTACGTGACGAGAATATGGTCATCGGACTATCCGATGCTGGAGCCCATGTGGGCCAGATCTGCGACGCCGTGCAGGCGACTGACTTCCTCGGCAGCTGGGTACGTGAACGCAGCCTCATGTCTTTGGAACAGGCGGTTCACCGGCTCACCGGGGTCCAAGCCGACCTCCTGGGTATTGCTGACAGAGGCCGCCTCAAGGTCGGGAATTGGGCGGATCTCGTCGTATTTGACCCCGCCACCGTGGGTCCTGGTCCCATTCGCCGTCTTGCCGACTTTCCTGCTGGTTCCGAGCGGTTGACCGCTGAGACCCCTCTCGGAATCCGACATGTGCTCGTCAATGGTGCGCCGATCAGAGTGAATGGACAGCAAGACCTCTCGCTCAGGGCCGGCCAGCTAGTACGGCCAGACCGACGTCCTTCTGCATAACTGACGGCAACACGCCTCCAGGGTTATTGGGTCGTCTGGTCCTCGATGATGATCGACGCCGGGGCGTCAACGGCCCTGAGCGATCCGTCGATGAAGTCGTGAAATTCAGATCTTGAGAGCGTTCCATTGGGTTCCGCATCGAAGGAGATGAACTCCGTAACCAACATGGACACCAGGTGCGCGAGCGCGTAGCTATTCCCACTCCGAATTTCCCCGTTCTCCTGACCTTGTCGGATAATGTCGGAGATGAAATCCATAGCGTCCAGAGATCGCTTGTGGACCTCTTCGGAATACTCCTCCAGAATCGGCCAGGTGATGGTCGGGCCGCCGCGAATCTGGCGCAGCATCAATCGGAAACTAGGTCTTGCCCCAAAGAAGTCGATGGCTGCATTGAACGTGAGGTGCAGATTTGCTAGGGGAGATCTGAGCGGATCAACGGAAGCACGGGTGATGGCGGCGAGCTCGTCGCTCCGGCGAATCAAGGTCTCGGCAAGGAGCTGCTTCTTATTCTCGAAGAGTACGTAGATCGACGCCGTCGAAAACCCTGATTCGTAGGCGATTTTCCGCGTTGATCCGTCTCGCAGCCCGTACTCGCCAAAGACTCTCTCGGCTGCGTCGAGGATCTCGATGCGACTCTGTGATCGACGATTCGCCTGTCTCTGAGCTTTGCGCTCGGCTGGAGCCAAGGGTTCATGCACGCCCTTGATGCTACGGCGCCAATCCGGAGTTCATTTCAACCCGTGTCATTCCGGCTTATGGCCTCCAACTTGTCTCTTAGCGCCCGCTCTGTCGACCACGATCTCCGGCGCTTTGCGGGAGAGAGGGAGACATGCAGTGAGCGGCTACGGCAATACGTCGGAATGTTTCCCACTCGTTGTGTCCGTTAAAATCCTCTGTAGATCTTTCCCGCTTAAACGGCGCCGCTTAGCAAACATGGTCGAAGCGCCCGTGGGTGTCGATGAACAACGAGCCCAAAGTGCCCGAAGGCTCGCCGGCCCTAATTCTCTGGCCTCCCCGATCGAGTGGGTGGCGCCCCTGTCGGAGGTTCCGCTGGGGCCTCGCTCGTCGACTGCACGCTCAGGAACTCGGGACTTGGTGATTGTTGCTCAGGACGGCCACGGCTTTCCTCCCAGTGGCTCCACGCGGCTGTCACTGCCCGTTCTTCCTCTGACATCTCCTCGATGGGCGCCTTCTTCGATTTGGTAGCTCGACTTGGACGCCACCCCTGGAATACCGGCCCCCGATGATCCACTCTGACACGTAGAGGTTCCCTGCGGCATCGACAGCCGTTGAATGCCGACAGTTGAGTACTTCGGCGCTTCCGAAGTTAAGCCTCGATCCACCGAATTCCCA
>PLSY01000161.1 GCA_003164275.1 Acidimicrobiaceae bacterium
GCTAGCCGCCGGACTGCTGGGTCACGGCGTACTCGGCCCAGCTGTTCGGCACCGAGCCGTCGAGGAACTCCCGACGACGGACGAAGTACCAGGTCCCGTCGATGAAGCCGTAGGTGTCGAGGTAGCGGCCCCAGTGGTCGAGCCCTTTGCCGGTGAGCACCTGGTAGTAGCAGCGAGAGGTGGCCTCGGTCGGGCTCGTCACATCGATCTGGAGTGTGGCCGTGTAGTGGCGCATGACGACGGGCTCGGGGCTGCTCAGGGCGGCGGCGGCCGCGTCAGTGAAGATGCGTCGGATGTTCTGGCGACCCTCATAGGCCTCGCCGTCGATCTCCATGACGGCATCTGGGGCGAAGCATTGGAGGACCTGGTCGAACCGGCCCGAGTCACCGTTGGCGTTGTAGCGCGCCACCAGGTCTCGAATGGACTCCCTCGCCACCAGCTCCCACAGCTCCATCTCGTGTCTCCTCTCCCCTGCCGTGTTGCACCAGCCGAGCGTTACCGCCGACCGCCGACCGCCGACCGCCGACCGGCGGACACCGGAACTGGCCAAGGCGAACCTACTTGGTCCGGCGGCTCAGGCCCTCGACGCGCTGCGGGCCTGCCCGTCCAGATAGCCGTCGGGGGCATGTCCACCGCTCTCCCGAGTCAGATGACGGGTGGCTGACAAGAGGCGCTCGGCAACCGCGTTGATCTCTGTGCCATCCATGGGCTGCGCGAAGCCCTGGAGGGTCAGGGCCATCACCACCTCGCCATCGGATCCGAACACCGGCGCTGCCATGTTCGACACCAGCACCCTGTCAGTACTCTCAAGGTCGACGACCTGGTAGTCGTGCCGCATGGCGGCGATCAGGCTGCGGGCCCGCCCCCGTAGGCGGTCGTCCCTCGGGTCGTCGAGCAGCTCCATGAGGGCCCGCCCACTGCGGGCCCGAGCACCTGACTCGAGGCCGACCGAGAACCCCCGCTGCCTGACCTTGGTCAAGGCCTGACGGTTGTGCTGCCGCTCTCCCTCGTCGTCCTCGGGTGCCAAGTTGTCCAGCCAACGATCCACCCGCTGCTCATCGCCCCAGGCCAGGAAGATGGGGCCGAGAGGAGGGATCATCGGGACCCGCTGGCCCACCCTCACATCGGCCCCCTCCAGCTGGGGCCGGCCGGCCAGGGCCACGATGACGATGTCCTCCCCGACCACGACGCTGGCCACGCACTCGGCATGGCACTCGTCGGCCAGGCGACGCATCTCATCGGGAGCGATGTCGATGACCCGGTAACGGGCCAGGGCGGCAAAGCCGACGGCGACGAGGGCGGGCCCGAGGGAATAGGTCTTATGGCTGTGATGGCGGTGGACATAGCCCGCGTCGGTCAAGGCCTTCAGGATCGAGAGCCCCGATGCCATGTTGAGGTCGAGGCCTCTCGAGAGCTCCGACAAGGTGAAGCTCTCGTCGGGGTGGGAGGCCAAGAAGTTGAGGACGGCGATGGCCCGAGCCGCCGCCAACGCCGGTCTGGTCACCTCAGGCTCCGCCGGGCCCGCGGGCCGGGAGCACGACGGTGCCACCCGCCGCCACCCGTACTCGCTCCTTTGGAGCATCGACCTGCCCAATGGCCCGACGCCGGACCAAGTCGAGCGTCACGGCTACTCCCCACTGCATCACGCCGTACATCCCCATCTATTCGACATATCGAACGAGACATCGATATATCTAACGAACTCTCGCGCCCAACCCTGTAGATGTCAACAGGAGGCTCGGGTCGCCACCCCACGACAGTACGTCCGCGCTCCGACTACCGGGAAGCCAGTGGGCCCCGGAGCAGCGAGCCGGGAAGGGCACCGGTGTGCTTCCCTTCCCGGAGCAGCACCTGGCCGTTGACCACCGTGGCATCGATGCCGACGGCCCCCTGCTTCAGGCGGCTGGCCCCGGCCGGGAGGTCGGTGTCGGCGTGGGGCAGGCCCGGGGCGACAGTAGCGGGGTCGAAGACGACGAGGTCGGCTGCGTGCCCCTCGGTGAGGAGCCCCCGGTCGGCGAAGCCGAAGGCCATGGCCGGGTCGAAGGTCAGCATCCGCACCGCCTCCTCCCAGGTGAAGGCCTGCTGCTCCCTCACCCAGTGGGAGAGCAGAAAGGTCGGGATGGACGAGTCGATGACCTGGGAGACATGGGCTCCGGTATCGGACCCGCCGACCACCACCCTCGGGTCTCGCAGGATTCGCACCACCTCGTCCATGTCCTGATTGGCAAAGGGCTGGGCGAAGAACTGGTCGAAGTCGGCCTCGAGGCAGAGGTCGACCAACGCGTCGACCGGGCCCACACCCCGCTCCTTCGCCACATCGGCCACCGTTCGCACCGCACCGCCGGTGGCCTCGAGAACCCGGAGGGCGTCGTACTGGGGAGGACGGGCCTCGGCACCGACAGCCGTGCGATAGGGGCCTTCGGTCGCCTCGCGTACTAGTTCGGCCCTCCTCTCGGGGTCCGAGAGCGCCTGGCGTTGGGCCTCGAGTGGCAGGCTGCGCAGCTGCTTCCATCCAGGCAGCGAGTCGAAGGGTAGGTGGATCGGGAAGCCCACGATGGACATGAACTCACGGGTATGGCCCTGGCCGAAGATGCGGCCACCGTGGGCCGCCGCCTCGCTGAACAGGTCGAGGTAGTCCTGGGTGACCTGTGGGGCCCCCTGGGACCACCCGATGATGAAGGACATCGGACGGCCCGAGGCGACGGACAGATCGTGGAGCCGGCGATAGTAGTCCCGCTTCAACTCGGGGTCTGCGTGCTGTTCGTTGGCGATCTCGAACATGCCCGCCCCGAGGTCACCCATGCGGTTGACGAGGGCCACCACCTCTGTCCACTCGGCCTGCCGACTGGGCACGGGCCGGTCGTCGGAGGTCTGGTGGTTCGGGGTGCGGGAGGTGGAGAGCCCGAGGGCGCCGGCCCGAACGGCCTCCTCCAGCTGGCGGCACATGGCCTCTAGGTCATCGGCCGTCCCGGGCTCTTCGAAGGCCCGCTCACCCATCACGTAGGTGCGGAGGGCCGAATGGCCCATGTAGCCGGCGTAGTTGATGCCCTTCGGCACTCTGTCGACGGCGTCCAGGTACTCGGGGAAGGTGTCCCACTGCCAGGTGATCCCGGCCAGCATGGCCTCTCGGGAGATGTCCTCGGCCCGCTCCAGGCTGCGCATCACGAGGTTCTTGTCGGCCTCGGCACACGGTGCCAGGGTGAAGCCGCAGTTGCCCATGACGGCCGTTGTGATCCCGTGCCACGACGAGCACGTGCCGAGCGAGTCCCAAAAGACCTGGGCGTCCATGTGGGTGTGGACCTCGACGAACCCCGGCGTGACGAACTTTCCCTCGGCATCGATCTCGTCTGCGCCCTTGTCCCGGATGCGCCCGATCGAAGCAATGCGGCCGTCGCTCACCCCGACGTCGGCCTGGTAGCGCGGTCGCCCCGAGCCGTCGATGACGGTGCCATTTCGAATCACCAGGTCAAACATGCGTGGTCCTCCTCCTCGATACCGTTGTCCAGTCTCCCGCCCGCCAGGCCAGCCTGGCACGCGCTACGTCGTCCGGTCGGCCGCTCATGACCACCGCCAGCTCCTCGTGCCTTTCCCGGCGAGAAGACGGCCGAAGTGCATGCCCGGGAAGTGAGCACCGGCCACCTCCGCGTCGGTGCCCTGCAGCTCTCTGGCCAGGCTCGTCCTCACCCGCTTGGCCAACAGGGGGTCGACATCTCCGAGGCCGGCCCAGTCGTCGTCGACGAGTTCGACCGGACAGTGCACGATGTCGCCCAACAAGAAGGCCCGGGCCGTTCCCGAACTGAGGACGATGTAGGCGTTGCCCGGTGTGTGACCGGGAGCGGCCACGAGGTCGATGCCGGGGACGACCGAGTGGGCGCCTTGCCACACCTCCATCCGGTCGGCCAGGGGCGACAAGAGCGAGGACACGGCCGGCACGGCGGCATCGACCACGAAGTACTGCCAGTCGTCGGTGTTGCAGTGGTAGGTGGCACGCCCGAATGTGGCCGTCGTCCCGTCCCCCGCCCAGCCGACGTGATCGGGGTGCAGGTGGGAAAAGACGACATCGGTGATGTCGTCGGGCTGGACGCCGACAGCGGCCAGGTTGGCCAGCAGCTTCCCACCGTCCATGGCCGTCGGCGGTGTCGGTCCGTAGCCCAAGTCGATGAGCACGAGCCGCTCGCCTTGGCGGACGAGAAAGGCTCCGACGGGCATGTCCAACAGGCCGTCAGGCCGGGTGAGGGTGGGGTGGGCCGCCCACTCGTCGGGCGTCGCGCCCTTCGCACCGGTGGCCACGGCGGCCGGTCCCCACAAGTCGACCGGGTCGATGGTGGCGGTGGCGTCGATCACCTGGGTCACCTCGATCGCACCTATCCGCATCTGCTCCATCCCCCTTCGGTGCCGCCGTGCCCGACAGTCTCGCCGCACTGCTCGAGTAGCTGTTCAGTCCCCGTTGTGTCCCTGTGTCGGCCAGGGTAGCTTGTGTCTCGGCATAGCGACAGGGTGTTCGAAATGACGAAAGAAGGTCACATGGAGCCAGCCCTCGACATCGGGGTCAACGAGGCGGAGCGGATGCGGAACCGCAGGAACGGTCTCGGCGTGATGAACGACCTGGCCGACGTGTTCGACGGCCTGCGTGCCTCGGGCGACGTCCACGAAGGCGGCCTGCCGACCCTTTTCGGGCAGCCCGACTTCGACTACTTCGTCGGCTTCGAAGGGGCCCCCCGGTTCACCGTCATCGGCCACGACTCGGCACAGTACGTCTTCCGGCAACACGAGCTGTTCTCCTCGGAGCTCTATGCCGGGACGGCGGCCAACTGGGGGCCGAATCTGTTGATGATGGACGAGCCCGAGCACGCCCGGTACCGGGCCCTGGCCCAGCCGGCCTTCGCCCTGCGCACCATGGAGTCCTGGCAGGACCGGTGGCTCCTGCCCACCCTCGAGCGCCTGGTCGAGCCGCTCGCCGACCTCGACCGCTGTGACCTGTATATGGCACTGTGCGCCCGCTTCCCCGCCCACACCATCGGGGCCGCCCTCGGGATCAGCGAGGAGGAGACGGCCCAGGTCCACGACTGGATCATCCGCACGGCCACCAACATGCCCAAAGAGGAGTCCGAGGCGGCCAGTGCTGGCCTCGTGGGCTTCCTCTCCCCCATCATCGAGGACCGGCGGATGTCACCGGGCGACGACCTCATCAGCCTGCTGGTCACGAGCGAGCTCACCGACGAGGACGGCTCCACCCACCGGCTCGACGATGCCGAGGTCATGGGGTTCTGCGGGCTGCTGTTGATCGCCGGCACCGGCACCAGCTATCGGGCCACCGGCATCCTGATGCTGAGCGTGCTCTCGAGGCCGGACCTCCTGGCCCAGGTCAAAGCCGACCGGTCCCTTGTCAACCGCTGCGTCGAAGAGGTGCTCCGCTGGGAGCCGCCCCTCACCTCCTTCTCCCGGCTGGTCACCGAGGACACCGTGATCGACGGAGTGGACCTGCCCAAGGGGGCCCTGGTGGACGTCGGGGTGGGGGCGGCCAACCGAGACCCCCGGCGCTGGGAGCACCCGAACGACTACGACCCGTTCCGGGAGCCCAAGTCCCACCTGGGCTTCGGACGGGGGCCACACTTCTGCATGGGCAACCAGCTGGCTCGCATGGAGATGCGGTCCTCGCTCAACTTGATCCTCGACCGGTTCCCCGACATCGTCCTCGACCCGTCGGTCGAGGCTCCCTACGTCACCGGCACCTTCTTTCGCATGCCCACCTCGGTCCCGGTCGCGCTGCGGTGAGCTTCGCTGCGCCAGCAGTCGATGAACTGGGTCCCCACCAGCCGGCCAACGGGTCGATGGCCGCATCCAAGACTTCGCCCTCGGCCGACCGGACCATCCGCATCCTCAACTTCCTGGCCGATCGGCCCGGGGAGTCGTTCACCTTCTCCCAGCTCCGCCGAAGCCTGTCCATGAGCAGTGGCACCATGCACGCCTTGCTGGCCACCCTCGTGTCCGCCTCGTACGTCCGGCGCAACATCCACGACCTCACCTACTCGCTCGGACCTGCCCTGTTGACCCTCGGGGCCGCAGCCCGCACCGGCTACCGGATCGCCGATGACCTGGTCCCTGAGATGGAGCGGCTGTCAGATAGCCTCGGGCTCACCTGCCACGCCACCGTCGTCCAGCAGGACGAGATGGTGGTCATCGCCAGGACCGGGCCGCCCGAGCCGTTCGGCCGACGGGTCCGGACGGGCGAGCGCTATCCGTTGACCCCGCCCCTCGGCACCGCCTACGTCGCCTGGGCCGAGCCCGACGAGATCAAGGCCTACCTGTCCCGCGCCGAGCCTCCCCTGAGTAGCGAGGACTCCGCCCGATGCCGCCATGCCCTGGCCAACGTCCGCCAGCGTGGCTACTCGATCGCCCTCGACCCAACGACCCGGCACCGGGTGGGCGAGCTGTTGGACGGAGGCCGCGCAGGCCCCCCACCGGACGGGGAGCTCGATGTGCTGCTCTCCCAGATGGCCCACGAGGAGTACCTCCTCGCCGACCTGGACTCAGGGTCCACCTACGACGTCATGGCCATCACCGCCCCGGTGTTCGGGCCCGACGGGGGGGTGCTGGCCGTGCTGTCACTGGCCAATTTCTTCAAGGCCACGACGGCCGACGACATCACCCGCCTGGCCAACCTGCTGCGAAAAGCGGCCAGCGCGGCCACCGGCATCAGCCCGCCGACACCAGCCGCTGAGGAGCGACCATGACCGAAGCGATGAGATCCGAACGCGTCACCAGCGACGTCATCGAGGCCATGGCGACCTGCCGGGCCATGCGCTACTTCACCGACGAGCCCGTGGCCGACGAGTTGATCGAGGCGGTCGTGCGCGCCGCCACCTACGCCCCGAGCCCGGCCAACAGTCAGGGATGGGAGTTCATCGTGGTGCGGGAGCGGGCACTGAAACAACAACTGTCCGACCTCTTCCTGCCCCCGCTGACCGCGGCCTGGACCGAACACGACCTCCATCCCGACACCCCGGACTCAGCCATGCGACGGGGCGTGCTCAACCTGGCGGCGAGCCTCCCCAACATCCCGGTCGTGATCTTCGTGGCCGGGATCCCGAGCTACCCACCCAACGCGCCCGACGAGCACTATGTCTGGTCGACCCTCTACCCGGCCGCCCAGAACTTGGTGCTGGCCGCCCGGTCACTCGGCCTCGGCACCACCTACACCCAGTTCCAGGGCATCGACGAAGCGGCCACCAAGAAGCTGCTCGGACTTCCCGATGTCGCCCGCATAGCCACCACCATCCCACTCGGATGGCCGGCGAGGCCGTTCGGCCCCGTCCGCCGCAAGCCGGTCTCAGAGGTCCTGCACTGGGACCACTACCGGTCCTAGAGGTCGTCTGCCCCGTAGCCCTCGCGGTAGGGACCGGCCAGGTGGCCCCCATCGATCGTGAACTGGGAGCCGGTGCAGTAGCTCGACTCGTCCGAGGCCAGGTACAGGGCCAGGTAGGCCACCTCTTTGGGCGTGCCCATCCGGGCGATGGGCTGGCGGTCGAGGATCTTTTGGATCTTCGCCTTCACTTCGTCGGGCGCGTGGTCGACCATCGGGGTTGCGATCACGCCGGGATGGATCGAGTTCACCCGGATGCCACGGGCGCCGAGCTCCAAGGCGGCCACTCGGGTCATGCCGGTCACGGCGAACTTCGACGCCGTGTAGCTCATCATGCCGGCCACCCCGGCCAGGCCGTCGATCGATGAGATGTTCACGATGGATCCGCAACCTTGCTCAGACATCACCGCCGTCACCGCCCGGATGCCCAAGTAGACACCGTCGCTGTTCACCGACAGGACCCGGCGGTGCTCCTCAATGGTCTCCTCGGTCAGCGGACGCGGCGGTATGCCGATGCCCGCGTTGTTGATCAGGATGTCGAGGCGGCCAAACCGACCGACCGTGGCCGCCACCGCGGTCGCCCACTGGGCCTCGTCGACCACGTCGAGCGTGGCACCGTCGGCCTGGTCGCCGAGACGGGCGACGACGCCACCCACGTCCTCCACGTCGGTGATCATGACGCTTGCCCCCTCGGCCACGAAGAGCTCAGCCTCGGCCTCCCCCTGGCCCTTCGCCCCGCCGGTGATGAGGGCGACCTTGCCCTCCAACCGGCCGCTCACTCGCCGCCCTCTCGCACCGCTGCCTCAGCGAAGCTGGTCGACGTAGCGATTGGTGCCCGGCAGGGTCGGGATGAAGGGAGCGACGAGCTCCACCTTCCCGAGTCCCTTGTCCGCCACCGCCTGTCCCGAGGGGGCGAACGATGCCTCGAAGACGTCCCTCGGGTCACCCTCGGTGAACCACAGCAGGGTCAACCGGCGGTCCGCACCGGCGACGTCGGGGGCGTACTCCATCTTGTCGGCGGGCAACGGCATCGGCTCGAAGTACAGGCACAGTGCGATATCGGAATCGGCGAGGACAGAGGGCACGTACTGGTCCTGCAGCCACGACAGCAGCTCCTCGCGTCCCGGGCCGTCGGCGGCGTCGATGACCTCCACCACCAAGCCACCGAAGGGATAGTTGAGCGAGTGGATGTCGCGAGGCACCTCGTCGTCCCGGTAGCTAACGCCGCGGTACCGCTGGAAGGCGGTGAAGACGTGGTCGCGCTCCATGTGGATCCGGTTGTCGGCCCGCAGCCGCTGGTTGGTGGCGACGGTCCACCGCTCGTGGTCCTCGTGGCGACCCTCGGTGATCCAGTAGAGGGAGATGTACTTGCCCCGATCGATGGGGCTGGCGACCGTCGAGTCCGCCGGGTAGCGGAGGGCCTGGAGGTCCCGGGTGGCGACGAACCTGCGCCCGGCGAACATCCATGGCATGGCCATGGCCCCCGAGAAGAAGTGGTCGTCCTCGTACCAGCGGTTGTAGACCTCGTCATGCCCCTCATGGGGCTCCACCATGGTGATCAGCGAGGTGCCGATGGCGACGTCGTAGGGTCCCGTGGCCGGGAGTTCGGTGTAGGGGCTGGTGGCCATCACGCCTCGACGTTGGCCTTGTAGTTCTCGATCTCGGGCAGGATCTCCCTGCCCAGCAGCTCGATGGTCTTCATCACCGACTCATGGGTGTTGTAGCCGAACTGCACGTAGCAGATGAGCTGGTCGACGCCGAGGTCGGCGTAGTGCTTCATCTTCTCGAAGCAGCGCTCGGGGTCGCCCACCACCAGCATGTCGGCCTCGTGGAAGTGCTCGACCGGCACCTTCCCCTCCATCAGGGGCTTCATGAGAGGGAAGGTGGCGTCCTGCTCTGCTTTCGACAAGTGGGGCAGCTCCCAGTCCAAGGTGAACTGGGCCAGGTTCTGGTACCACCAGGCGACGGACTCCCAGATGCCGTTGGCCACGGCCGTGTCCATGGAGTCGGCACAGCTGACCAGGGTATAGGCGGCCACCTTGTTGGTGGTGACCTCGGTCAGGGGGGTGGGGTTCAAAGACGCCGTGCGGTACTCCCGGATGACCTTGGCCAGGGTCTCCAAGGGCTGCATGATGGAAAAGGACAGGAGGCCGAGGCCGTTCTGCCCGGCCACGGTGGCCGAGCTCTCCGAGGTGGCGGCCATCCAGGCCGGCGGGTGGGGGTCTTGGACCGGCTTCGGGGTGACCATGCGCTTCGGGAAGTCGAACCGGTCGGAGTGGTACTCGAAGTACTCCTCACGCCACATGCCAACGATGATCTTGATGGCCTCGGCCCAGTCCGACCGGGACTGCTCGCGGTCGACGCCAAAGGCGGTCTGCTCCATCGGGGTGGACCGGCCCGTCCCCCACTCCACCCGTCCGTTGGACAGGATGTCGGTCGTCGCCACCTTCTCGGCGATGCGCTGGGGCGGGGTGAAGCCGAACGGGGTGAGCGTCACGCCGAAGCCGAGGCGGATCTGCTCGGTGATCTGGGACAGGGCGCCCAAGAGGACCTCGGGGGCGGGCAGGTGCGAGCGGCCCTCTCGGAAGTGGTGCTCGACGGCCCAGACGGTGTTGAAGCCGAGGCTGTCGGCCAGCTTGATCTGCTCGACCGCCTCTTTGTAGGCCCGCTGCTCGGCCTCACGCTGACCCCACGGGTGGGGCTTTCCCCACGGCTTGGGCGCGTCCACCTCATAGAGCACGTCGAGCTTCATCGCTGTTCCCCCTTCACAAGAATTCCCCGACTATTCGATATGTCGAATAGGACATCGATATGTCATCCGAACCTTCGCGCCAGGGGCCAGGGATGTCAACCGACTTTTAGGTGTCGTCTATGCTTTTCCCCACGTGGCCACGGGGGTTGTGCGGTGGCCGTGCCCTCACGGATCGACGGGTGTCCGCCTGTTCCCGAGGTACTACCGTGACGTCGCCCGCAGCGCGTTCGATCGCCAGCCGGACGATACCGACGACTAGGAGACGGCCCGTGCTCGACAAGAAATACCTGGCTCCCCACGCGCTCGCCCACTGGGCCGAAGCCACCCCGGACGCCACCGCCATCGAGCACGTCGACGGCCAATCGGTCACCTTTGCAACCCTCCTCGAAGAGAGCCTCCTGTTCGCCGGTGCGCTGGCCCGTGTCGGCGTCGGACAGGGCACCCACATCGCCACCATGCTCCCGAACTTCTTCGACTCCCACCGGACGCTGCTCGGGATCGGTTGGCTCCGCGGGGTGGAGGTCCCACTCAACAACGCCTACACGGGCCGGATGCTGCAGCATGCCCTCGTCACCGCGGACGTGACCATCGTGGTCACGACCGCCGAGTTCGCAGAGCGGCTGGTGAACATCGCCTCCGCCCTCCCCCTGCTCGAGACCGTCGTCGTCATCGACGGCCCGGCCACCGTCGGGCTACCCCTCCGGGTCATCGGGCGCGACGAGTTCCTCGACGGCGCGACGCCGGCCACCGGTCTCGAAGGCCCGAGCTACCACGACACGGCGTCGCTCCTGTTCACTTCGGGCACCACCGGTCCCTCCAAGGCGGTGGTCACTCCGTGGGCCGTCGTACACCAGTTCTGGTCCTTCCCGCCCGAGGACTTCATCGAGCCCGGCGAGGGCCTGTTCTGCGCCCTCCCCCTCTTTCACAACTCGGGGCGGGCGGCGTTCAACTTCACCTTGGTGCGGGGCGGGCGCCTGATCATCCGCGACAAGTTCAGCGCCACCCACGTGTGGGATGACGTCCGCAAGACCAACGCCACCGTGCTCGCCCTGGTCGGTCCGCTGACCTCCCTCGTCTACTCGGCCGAGCCCACCGACCGGGACGCCGACAATCCCGTCCATACCGTCGTGTGCGGCCCGATGATCCCGGAGATCGAAGACTTCAAGCAGCGCTTCGGCGTCGAGATCATGACCTGCTACGGCCAGACCGAGTCCGGCATCCCACTCGCCACCGACCAGGATCACGGCCCCTGGGCCAACTGCGGAAAGCCCCGCAAGGACTACCCGTGGACCGAGGTTCGGGTAGTCAACCAGTTCGACGAGCCCGTCGGCCCCGGAGTGGTGGGCGAGCTGGTGGTCCGATCCGCCGAGCCCTGGTCGCTCAACATGGGCTACTACAAGATGCCGAGCGAGACGGCGGCGGCCTGGCGGAACGGCTGGTTCCACACCGGTGACGGCTTCACCTACGACGAGGAGGGCTGGTACTACTTCGTCGACCGCATGAGGGACACCATCCGGCGCCGGGGTGAGAATATCTCGTCCTACGAGGTCGAGGTCATGGTGGGCGAGCACCCCGGGGTCATCGAGTGCGCGGCCATCGGCGTGGCCGGTGATCACGGCGACGACGAGTGCCTGGCGTTCGTCATCGCCCGGGACCCAGCCAACTTCGACCCGGCCGAGCTGATCGGGTTCCTCGCCAGTCGGATGCCCCACTACATGATTCCTCGCTACATCGAGGTGGTGGACGGCGACCTACCGAGAAACGAGACGTCGATGCGGGTGCGGAAGTTCGAGCTGCGGTCCCGGGGGCTCTCCGAGCGCAGTTGGGACCGACAGGCGGCTGGCGTCTCACTTTGAACTTGCTGGCCGACGAGCCAGGCGACAGCCTAGAGAATGACATACGAGCTGGCTACAATGGACTCGGCCTCACCGGAGGCCAGGACGAACGAGGTGACCCCGATGACGACAACCACTGAGGCCCCAGTCGGAGCAGGCTCCGGAGCCATCACCGTGACCAAGCAGTCAGGGGTCATCGGCGCCATTGTCACCGGGCTGGACCTGTCCAAGCCGATGGACGACGCCACCTACGACCTCCTCCACCAGGCCATTCTCGAACACTGCGTGATCTGCATCCGCGGCCAGGCCTCCATGACCTCGGAGGACCAGCTGGAGTACGCCAAGCGCTGGGGTGAGGTTGCGGTGCACCCCTACGTCCCATCGATCGAGGGCTACCCGGGGGTCATGAAGATCTACGACCCCAATCCCATCACCCAGACATGGCACTCGGACACCACCCACGCCGAGCGACCGCCCTCCCTCACCATCCTTTTGGCCCGGACCATCCCACCCTTCGGTGGCGACACCATGTGGGCTAACGCCTACTCGGCCTACGACGGCCTGTCCGAGGGACTCCAAGAGACGCTCGGCTCCTTGCGGGCCGTCCACCAGGGCACGGCCCTCGCCGCGGACGCCGGCCTCGACGCCGAGGCCGTCAAGTCGGTCCACCCGGTCGTTCGCACCCACCCAGAGACCGGCCGCAAGGCTCTGTTCGTGAACGGGAACTACGTGGCCAACTTCGAAGGGTGGAGCGTGGAGGACAGCGCACCGCTCCTCCACTACCTCTACCGCCAGTTCGAGAGGCCCGAGTACCAGTACCGTCACCACTGGCAGGAAGGTGACCTCGTCATGTGGGACAACCGGAGCACCCAGCACTCGGTGGTGGGCGACACCAACGGTGCCGAGCGGGTTCTGCACCGCATCACCATCCGCGGCGACGTCCCCAAGTAGCCCGCGGCCATGGACCTGTCACTCACTGAGGAGCAGGGGGACGTTCGCGACCATCTGACCTTCGTCCTGCAACGCGAAGTGCCGCTCTCGGCCGTCCGTGCGTCCGAGCCCCTGGGCTTCGATCCCGCCATCTGGGAAAAGCTGGTCCAAGCCGGCATCCCCGGCATGGGGGCACCGGCCGAGTCGGGTGGTGGAGGCGCCGACCTGAGCGTGCTCGTCCCGGCTGCTGAGGCCCTCGGCCAGGTCCTGACCCCCGCCCCGGTGATCGAGCACCTGGTGGCCTCGCGCCTGTTGGCCACACTGGCCCCGGACCATCCGGACCTCACCGACGTGGTGGCCGGGTCGACCCTCGCCGCATTCGCTCCCCGGGCGGCCCAGACAGGTGTGGCCTTCCTTGTCCCCGGCGGCGCCGTCGCCGGCCTGGTCGTGGCCCTCGACGGAGACGAGCTGGTCGCCGTGACCGGTCCACCACCAGCTGAGTACCCGCTCACCTTCGCCTCGGCGCCGCTGGCCGACCGGGATCTGACCGGTAGCTCCCGCGTAGTCCTAGCCACCGGCCCCGAGGCCCGTGCCGCCCACGCCCGAGCCACCGACGAGTGGAGGGTGCTGGTGGCCGCCAGCCTGGTCGGACTGTCAACCGGGGCGCTCGACCTGGCTGTCGCCTATGTGAAGGAGCGCCACCAGTTCGGCGTGCCCATCGGCTCGTTCCAGGCCATCCAGCACGGGTTGGCCGACTATCCCGGGCAGATCGACGGGGCCCGCCTGCTCGTCCATGAGGCGGCTTGGTGCCTGACCGCCGGCCAACTGACCGCCACCGGGGCGACCGGTCCAGAGATGGCGTCGATGGCCTTCTTGTTCGTCGGCGACGTGGCCCGGGCGACGACGGCCAGCTGCGTGCAGTACCACGGGGGCATGGGCTACGCCGAAGAAGGCGACGCTCAGCTGTTCTTCCGGCGGGCCCGAGGGTGGCCACTCGTCCTCGGCGATCCCGACGAGGAGCTCAGCCAGCTCGCCGATTCGTTGCTCGACCCACGAAAGGTCTCCTGACATGGAGTTCAGTGTCAGCCCCGAAGTCGAAGCGTTCGGAAAGGATGTGCGGGCCCTCCTGGCCGAGCACTTCACCGAAGAGCAACGCGCCGCCATGCACAAGAGCGGCACGTTCCACGACTGGGACCTCTACCGGGCCCTGGCCGCCCGCGGTTGGATCGCCGCCGGCATCCCCGGAGGCGAGCAGAGCCGCGACCCCTTCGAGCTGGCCACCTTCTTCGCCGAGCTGGAGCAGGCCGATGCCCCCTATCACGGGCTGGCCACCACCATGATCGTCGCCGGGGTCATCTCCCACTCAGCCAGCGAGAGCCTGAAGGCCAAGGTGCTCCCCGAGATCCTGGAGGGCGAGGCGGTCGTCGCCCTCGGCTATTCGGAGCCCGACCACGGCTCCGACGTGGCCGCCGCCGCGACCCGGGCCATACCCAACGAGGACCAGAGCACCTGGATCATCAATGGACAGAAGATGTGGACCTCGCTCGCCCACGTTGCCTCCTACGTCCTCCTCCTCACGAGGACCAACACCGAGGTCCCGAAGCACAAGGGCCTCACCATGTTCCTCGTCCCGATGGACACCCCCGGCGTGGGCGTCGAGCCCATCCGGACCATGGGCGACGAGCGCACCAACGTCACCTTCTATGACGACGTGGTCATCCCCGACGAGTACCGGGTGGGCGATGTCGACGGCGGTTGGGCCGTCATGGGCGTGGCCCTCGGCCTCGAGCGTGGCGTGGTCGGAGGCTCGGGCGAGGGCGCCCTCTTGTTGGGCCATGTCATCGAGTGGGCGAAGAGCGCCACCGGCCCCGACGGTCGGCCGATCATCGAGAGCCCGGCCCTGCGCAAGGCCATCGCCCGCATACGCATCGACAACGAGGTCTCGTGGCTCCTCACCCAGCGCTCGGCCTGGATTGCCGCCAGTGGCGGCCTGCCGAGCATCGAGGGCTCGATGGCCAAGCTCTTCTACACCCAGGCGTTCCAAAAGGCGGTCGCAGCCCTCCAGGACCTGGCGGGCGCCGAGGGATTGGTCAGAGACGGCCAGGCCAGGGCGCTCGCCGGCGGGGCCATCGAGCGTGCCGCCAGGCACGCCCCGGTCACCACCATCTACGGAGGCACAAGCGAGGTGCAGCGCAACAACATCGCCGTGCGCCACCTCGGACTCCCCCGGTAGGGCAATGCGGTGTCGTCCCCCGAGTCGGACGTATCCCACGAACTTCGCTCTGTATTCGTCCCAACCTCACTTGGGCCCATGCTGTACCTTCGGATGCGGCCCGCTTCGTGACCGGCCAAGTGATGCGGCCCAATGGCGGCGTCTACATGAGCTGAGGCCACAGCCGGACCTCTTCGATTCCAAGGTCTTCTGCCGGTGCGAAAAGGCTGCTGGGACACTCCCCGAGGTCAGCGCCGACGGGGACCGACAACCCCGGCGCCCCGCCCTCCAACATCGCCGCGATCCCATCGGCACTGTCGAATCAGCAGGCCCTCAGATCGTTCACCACCTTGGTATACTGACTAAAGATAATATATATGAAATGCGGGGAGGATCAGATGTCGTCCGTCGATGAGCTACTTGGCCGGTCCAGATTTTTGGAACTTTCGCCCCATGCCGAACTCGCCCTCTTGGCGCGGGTGCTCTGGCGGGAGGGCTACAACGACCACCAGGTCGGTCATATGACCTTTCGCCAAGACGACGGCTCCTATCTCGCCCTTCCGCTGGAGCGGGGATGGAACGAGGTCCGTGCCTCGGACGTCATCCGGATCGACGGAGACGGCAATCTGCTCGACGGCAAGTGGACGGTGCCACCGGCCATCCTGTTGCACCTCGAGTTCCACAAGGCTCGGCCCGGTTGCAACGTGACCCTCCACCAACACCCGCGCTATGCGACGGTCTGGTCGACGACGGGTGAGCTCCCGCCCGTCTTTGACCAACTCTCGGCGACCCTTCCGGACAGCGACTACGTCGTCTACGACGACTACGAGGGCACGGCAGAGGAACTCGAAGCCGTGCGGGCCATCATTGCGGCCGTTGGAGACGCCAAGTGCGCCCTCCTCCGCAACCATGGCGTCTTCGTGGTCGGCGGCTCGATCGAACAGGCGTACCTGAGTGCCGTCACCCTCGAGTGGCGGTGCCGACAGGCGTGGTACGTGCGAGCCATGGGAGGAAGCCCGCGGACCATGCCGGAGAAAGGACGCCTCGCCGTCGAACGAGGCGTGGCCAGATTCAACGGGACGGTCCCCGGCAAGTGGGAATGGGCGGTGCGCAGGGAGATCGGCGCCGTGGAGGACGTGCTCTCATGACCACCCGGCATTCCGTTGACGAGCTTAGGGATCCGCACACCAACTTTGAGTCGGAGGTCGAGGCATGAGCGCGCAGTCGGTTGAGCAATGGGTGAAGACAGAGGCCCTGACCAACGAACGCCCCGCACAGTTGACCTACATCGAAGAGCCGACAGCCGAGCCGCTGTTCTGCCCACTCATCTCGGTGGACGACCACGCCCTGGAGCCCACCACCTTGTTCGAAGGCCGACTCCCGGCCCGCCTGCAGGGCCAGGCGCCATTCGTCCGCACGGCAGCGAACGGACTGGCCATGTGGGTGATCGACGGGGCCGAATGGCCGATCACCATGGCCAACGGGGCGGCAGGCGTGGAGATGAGCGACTGGGGCTTCTTCTGCATCTCCTTCGACGAGGTGCGACCTGGAATTCTGGATTCGAAGGTCCGCCTCAACGACATGGACCTCGCCGGCGTCTGGTCCAGCCTCTGCTTCGGATCGACCGTCTGGGGCTTTGCCGGCACGAAGTTCTCGAAGATGGACGACCCCGAGGTCGGGTTGGCGTGCCTCAAGGCATATAACGACTGGGTCATCGACGAGTGGTGTGCCCCTGCGCCGGACCGCTACATTCCCTGCCAGCTCCCCTGGCTCCGCGACCCGAAGGATGGAGCGGCCGAGATCAGGAGGAATGCCGAACGAGGGTTTCGGGCGGTGAGCTTCTCCGAGAACCCAGAAGGCCTGGGATTCCCTGACATCTACGACCGTTCGTGGGACCCCTTCTTCGCTGCCTGCCAGGAGACAGAGACGGTCGTCAACCTCCATGTCGGGTCCTCGGGGTCCACCCGTCAGCCCTCTACGTCGTCTCACTCGGACGTGAGCGTCGCCCTCTTCCCCCTGAGCGGCATCGAAGCCCTCGTCGACTGGATCTACGCCGGAATTCCGATCCGATATCCCCGCCTCAAGATCGCTTTGTCGGAAGCCGGTGTCTCGTGGGTGCCGATGATCCTCGAGCGCCTGCGTCGAGCACAGGAGCACGACGTCGGAAGCGCGTGGCCGGGCGGGTCACTCTCGCCGGAGGAGATCGTCCATCGCAACTTCGCCTTCTGCTCGATCGAAGACCCGTCGGCGTTCCGGGCACTCGACATCATCGGCGAGGACAATGTGATGGTCGAGACCGACTATCCGCATTTCGACACGACCTGGCCCGAATGCCAAGACATGGTCCGGCGCCAGCTCAGTGGGCTGCCGGCGGCCACCGTCCGCAAGGTGTGCTTTGAGAATGCAGCCCGTATCTACCGGGCCGAGCTGCCCCCACACTCCCTCATCGCCAGATCGCAGGTCGGCGCGTCGGACGATGCGGGGATCGAAGCGGCTGCCAGTTCGAGCGTGTAGCACCCAGGCCGATGACCGCGGGCCTGCGGGCCTGCGGGCCTGGTGGCCGCCGGGTCCTCCGAAAAAATCGGCCTGTGATCTCACCGTGAGAGACGGTCGGTCGTTTGCGCCAGTGGCTGTCCAACCCTGGCGCACGTCCGTCCCGGCGTGAGCCGAAGTGGCGGCCATTGTGTCATCGGGTCTCTGGCCAGCAAGAGGGTGCCAGCAACCGTCATCTCCGATGGATTGCCCCAATTGAACTGTCCCAACGAATTAGAATCCAGTTCTGGTCCTATGTGTTAATTTTCGGCCCATGGACATCGAGAACGCATCAGCCTTGGTCACCGGAGGAGCTTCAGGGCTCGGGGAGGCGACGGCGCGACTACTGGCCCAGAGGGGTGCGCGGGTCGTCATCGTTGACATGAACTCGGATCGAGGTGAGGCGCTCGCCACCGAGATCGGCGGTTCCTTCGTCCGTACCGACATCACCGACCCCGAGCAGGTGGAGGCCGCGGTCGACGCGGCCCGAGGACTGGCACCACTGCGGGCGGTCGTGAACTCTGCCGGCGTCGGCTGGGCGGGTCGAACCATCGGTCGGGATGGGGAGTACTCCTCAGCGCACGACCTCGCGGCGTACGCCAAGGTGATCAATATCAATCTGGTCGGGACCTTCAACGTGTGCCGGCTCGCGGCTACGGCGATGAGCACGAACGAACCTCAAGAGGACGGCGAGCGCGGATCGATCGTGAACGTGGCATCCCTCGCCGCCTTTGACGGGCAGATTGGGCAGGTGGCTTATTCGTCATCGAAGGGTGGCGTCGTCGGCCTCACGCTTCCGCTGGCCCGGGACCTGGCCGTGGTCGGCATTCGCGTCAACACCATCGCACCAGGCCTCATCGATACTCCCATCTACGGGACGAGCGAGGGCTCCAACGAGTTCAAGGACAAGTTGAAGCGCGACGTCCTCTTCCCGGACCGGTTGGGCAGGCCCGACGAGTTCGCCAGCCTGGCCCTCGAGCTGATCACCAACAGCTACATGAACGCCGAGGTCATCCGGATCGACGGCGGTGCCCGCCTCCAGCCCAAGTAGCGAACAGCAGCTGGATTAACCCTGCCCCAGACCGGGGTAATAGCTGGAACAACGGGGACCTAAGAACCCTCCTCACCAGTTGCTTTTCACTGGCGCCGCCTGGGCATATCTCGCCCCTGCGTATAGAGTTCTGGCCACCATCCACACCTCACTGGTCCGGTGGAGATTTGCGTGCACACCGCCGCTCGGCAGCGGCGGCCCCGCTGAATCTCAACCGCTGACGGTCCACCCGAGGCTCAGTCTCCACTGTAGAGAGGACATCATGGAATTCGGAATCTTCCTTCAGGGCTATCAGCCCGGTGCCGGCGCACACGACAGCGCCATCGAGCATCAAAAGATGATGGACGACTGCAACTACGCGATCGTGGCCGACAAGCACAACTGGAAGTACGCCTGGTTCGGGGAGCATCACGCACTTACCGAGTACAGCCACCTGTCTGCCCCAGAAGTATTGATGGGGTATATCGCCGGGAAGACCGACTACATCCATCTCGGCAGTGGCATTAACAGCCTCTCCCCTCGCAAGGAGCATCCCGTCCGCTACGCCGAGCGGGCCGCCACCCTCGACCACATCACCAATCGTCGCTACGAGTGGGGCACGGGCCGAGGGGCCGGAAGCCACGAGATGTCGACGTTCAACATCCTCGACACCAACTCGACCAAGGCCGAGTGGGACGAAGTCATCAAAGAGATCCCTCGCATGTGGGAGCAGACCGACTACTCATTCGCAGGTGAGCACTTCACGGTGCCGACCCCTCACAACATCCTCCCGAAGCCCATGGCCCCGGGCCATCCGCCCATCTGGGTGGCCTGCGGCAATCCGCCCACGTTCGAGAAGGCCGGCCAGCTCGGTATCGGCGCCATCGCCTTCAACTTCGAGCCCATCTTCAACCTGAAGGGTCGGATCGAGGCCTACAAGGAGGGGATCTCCAAGTGCGAGACCCCCCTCGGGCAGTTCATGAACGACAACATCATGATGACCAACGGCGTCATGTGCTTCGAGGACCGTGACAAGGCCCGGCGCCTCGCCCTCGAGCGAGTGACCGGCTACATCGTCACCATGGTGAATCTGTATCACGACACGATGCCCAAGTCGCCGGATGCAGTCACCTGGCCGGATCCCCCGATCCTCTTGAAGGACCTCGTCGGCTCCGGCGATCCGAACGAGCTCCTCGATCAACTCATCAGCGGGGGCTACATGCTCGTCGGCAACCCGGAGGAGGTCTCCGAGCAACTGTCCGCCTACGAGTCGGTCGGCTGTGACCAGCTGGTCTTCGGGCTCCCCGGGGACCTCTACCCCGATGAGATGGTCGAGCTTCTGGAGCTCTTCGGCGACAAGGTCATCCCCGAGCACGACAAGGACAAAGTGCACTCGACGGATCGCCACCGCGCCAAGGCCGTGCCCCAGTACGGCCCATTCTCCCAACCCCTTCCGGACGTGAACTGGCCGACAATCATCCCGGTGACCGCGCGCTGATCCAGCGGTTGCACGTCTGAGGCCGGACCGCGGTCTTCTGCCGGGCTGCAGCACCGACGCGTCGTTCGGAGTGAGGCGACGTCGACGCTTCCTCCCCGCTCCGGACAAGGCATTTGACTGGCTTTTGCCTACGCCTGAGACATGGGTCGCAGACCATCTCGACCGGACTCGGGACCTACGTCGTCATGCACCTGCAGACGAGGACTGAACGGTGCGCCACGACGTCCCGACCAGACCGGGACGAGCTGTCCCTCAGGCCTTGTCCTGCCCGAAGACCGGATCTCGCCGCTCAAGGAATGACGTGACCGCCTCTTTGTGGTCGGCGGTCCCGAAGGTGATCGCCTCCATAGCCAGCGATGCGTCGATCTGGCGATTGACCCGGTCGACCAGATCGGCATTGGCCAGCCTCTTGTTGAACTGGACGGCCGTGCGCGGAGCCTTGGCCAGGCGGGAGGCCATGGCCAGGGCGGCGGCGTCGAGGTCGGCCCGGGGATGGACGTAGTTGGCCAGTCCCAGGCGGTAGGCGTCGTCCGACGACATGATGTCACCCGTGAAGAGGAACTCCTTGCCCCGGTGGGGACCGAGGAGCAAGGGCCAGAGTATGGCGCCACCGTCACCGGCCACCAGGCCGGCCTTCACGTGAGGGTCAGCGATGCGCGCCTCTTCGGCGATGAGAACGATGTCGCAGAACAAGGCGATGGTGGCGCCGAGGCCAATGGCATCGCCGTTCACCGCCGCCACCACAGGCTGAGGGATGGCCAACTGCGAGCGAACCACGTCGGCCGAGCCGATCATGAGGTCGGGGAAGCCATCCTCGTAGCCTGCGTCGATGTTCTCCTGCATGCCGCCAAAATCAGCACCGACACAGAACGCCTTGTCGCCCGATCCGGTGAGGACCACGACCGAGACGGCCCGATCGGCGCTGATCCTTCGGAACAGCGGGGCGATCTCCGCGTGCATCTCCGGCGTGATGGCGTTGCGACGCTCGGGCCGATTGAAGGCGACCCAGAGAATCCCCTCATCCTTCAGTTCGGTGGTGAAGTACGTGAAGCCGTAGTAGTCGGACATCGCAGGTAGGAATCCCTTGTTCGCTCGGATGGCGGAGATGTCAGTCTCGGCGCCACGTCTGGATTGCTGGCGCCAGTTTGGGCCGCCGACAGACTAGGTCGGTACGGCGGCACCCTCGACGTGGGTCTGGCCGAGGTAGATGGCAGCCAGCTGCTCGGGATCGAGCTCCTCGCGGGTTCCGGCCCACACCAGCCTGCCCAGCTCGAGCAGGGCCACGTCGTCGGCGATGTCGAGCACGGCCTTCGCCCGCTCCTCGACCACCAACAAGGTGACTCCCTCGTCCCGGAGCTCGGCGAAGACCCGCATGATCTCTTCGACGATGAGCGGTGCGAGGCCGAGAGTGGGCTCGTCGGCGATCAGCAGCTGCGGGGGCTTCACCATGACCGGTGCCATGGTCAGCATCTGCTGCTCACCTCCGGAGAGGTTGCCGGCTGGGATGTGACGCCGGGAACCGAGCACGGGGAAGCGATCGTAGGCCTTGTCGCGGTCAGCGGAGTCCCGAAGCAGCAACATGAGGTTGTCCTCGACCGAGAGGGCCGGGAACACGCCGCGGGACTCAGGAGCCAACAAGAGGCTCTTCGCCCGCACGTGGGCCGGCACCTTCGTCACGTCCTTGCCGAGCAGGGTGATGGTCCCCGCACTCGGCATCATGAGACCCGAGAGGACCTTGCACAGCGTCGACTTGCCGGCACCGTTGGCGCCGACCAATGCGGTCAGCTTCCCGGGCCGGACGTCGAGGTCCAGGTCGAACAGGA
Source organism: Acidimicrobiaceae bacterium (assembly GCA_003164275.1). Next base: position 21,976 of record PLSY01000161.1, read on the forward strand.
CCTGGGTCTCGCCGTAGGCGGCACTCAGGCCGTCGACCCGCAGGGCGGCATCGGCCGCCCTGGCCTTGGCCGGCTGGCTGTTCATGGCCGGGACGGCTGGCTCGAGTGGAACGCCGTCGCTCGAGACCGGCTTCGGCGCTGCGGCCGCTGCGGCGGCTGCGGCGGCTGCTCGCTTCATCTCCTTCTTCTGCTTGCGCAGGAAGGCGCCCTCTTCCTGGATGGCCAGGATGCCGTCGGGGTTCTGGGCCATGGTCACGGCTCCCAGGCCGAACAGGACCTGGGGGAACCACGTGGAGGTGGTGCCGGCCCAGGAGACGAACGAGAAGTGGAAGCCCGAAGAGAGGACTCCGGTGAACACCGTCCCGGTGATGCCGGCGGCGATGGCCGCGCTCGGGCGGCGGATACCCCAAAGGACCACGCTCGCCAGCCACACCAGCCCGACCTCGGTCGTGTAGGTCGAGTTGGTCACGTGCTGATCGACAGTGACCAGGAGCACGCCGCCGAGGCCGGCCAAGGCGGCCGAGATGGCGAACAGGCTGATCTTGACCGCATTGCCCGAAATGCCCGAGGTCTCGGCCGCCGACTGCGAGGTTCGCACCGCGCTCATCATGCGGCCGGATGAGGACTTCTGCAGGTTTCGGATAACCAAGGTGACAAGGAGCACGATGATCACTAACAAGATGGCGAGCGACTTGTTGCTGGCGAAGCTCAGGCCCCCGATGGACGGGCGGGGAATGGCCCAGCCCTGCTGCAGTGGGCCGGCCAGCCACGACCACTGGAAGAGGACGTTGTCACCCATGAAGCCAAGCGCCAAGGTGGCGAGCGCCAGGGCCAGACCACCGAGTCGGAGCGCGGGCACGGCCACGATCAACCCGAGCACAACGGCGAAGGCGATGCCCCCCAACATACCGACGAGATACGGCTGGTGGTACTGGCTGATGAGCACGCCGGCCATCAACCCACCGGCGGTGACAAAGGCCGCCTGGGCCAACGAGACGATGCCGCCGGTGCCGGTGACGATGGTGAAGGACAAGAAGACGAGCGAGAGGGCGAGGCCCTTGGTGACGAGGCCCAGCCAGTAGGCATCCGCACCGAAGGAGATGTAGACGATCAGGACGGCGAACCAGAAGACCCAGGGGGCGACACGGCGCCACGGCGGCCGCAACGCCAGGTAGTCAGGCGGCGGCACGTCCTCGGCGACCACTCCTGCTCGCCGACCGCGTTCACGACCCCAGACGGCCAGGCCGACCAGGAGCAGCAAGAAGGGGACGGCGTCGCTGAAACCGGGAATGCTCTGGGCGAAGTTGGCATAGCCGGCCACCAGGCTCTGCACGGCGCCGATGATCAGTCCACCGAGGGCGGCCAGGGGAACCGACCGCAGGCCGCCGAGCACAGCTGCGGCCGTAGCCACCAACAGCACATAGAGGTACGTGGTCGGCGTAAGGGAGTTGAAGATGGGGGCCCCAGCGACACCGGCCAACCCGGCCATGACGGTACCGAGCACCCAGGCGAAGGCCGAGGTGCGACCACGGTCGACCCCTCTGGCCGCAGCCAGGTCCGGTTTGTCCACCAGGGCCCGCATCCTCAAACCGATAGAGGTATGTCTCAGCAGATACCACAAGCCGATGGCCATGGCCGCGGCGATGATAGCCACGATCACCTGGTCGGAATCGAGGTTGAGCACCGAGCCGAAGTGCCAGTGGTCCGGCGGCTCCGGCCCGAGACCAGGGGCGAGAGAGACGAGCGAGCCGTCGGGGATGTTGAAGTGGCCGACACCGATCAGAAGGGCGACGATCCATTCGGCCAGGGCGGGCACGGCGATGAGGACACCCACTGTCCCCATGATCTTGGAGGCGTCACTGGCCGTCGAGAGCTTGCGGAAGACGAAGCGGTCGAGCACCAGACCGAGGAGCGGCGCGAACACCAAGACGGCGACAAAGGCTGCCCACACGACCGGCCAGTGCAGGCCGTTCTGGAGCTCGAAGAAGATGAACGCACTCGTGAAGGCCACGGCCCCGTAGCCGAGGTTGAAGATACCGGTGGTGGAATACGTCAGGGCCAGGCCCGCGGCGAGCATCGAATAGATGGCCCCCGAGACGATGCCCGTGACAAGCAGATTGATGAATTTGCTCACGAGTTGCTCACCGATCCTTCATGATCGAGTTGGGATGTCGCCTGCCGACCCGCATGAGCGGGGTCCCCCGGCACGGACGAACGACTAGGACAACATGGACTGGCGCTCCGAGACTCCAGCATCCGATCAGATCCGTCGCTGCGAGACGGTCCGTGCTTCGAGGGAATGCTCAGCCGAGGTAGGCATCGCGAACCTCCGGGTTGGCCTGGATCTCGGCTGGTGAGCCTTCGGCCAAGACCTCGCCCCGCTGCAACACGACGATGCGGTCGCAGTGGGACATGACAAAGGAGATGTCGTGCTCGACCAGCATGATGGCGCAGGTCTTCGCTTCCCTCAGCCGATGGATCACCGTGCTCAGGCGCTCGACCTCAGCGTCACCGAGACCCGACGTGGGCTCGTCCAGCAAGAGGAGCTTCGGTGATTCAGCCAGGGCCCGGCCTAGCTCGACCATGCGGGCGGTGCCGATGGGGAGCGAGCCGGCCATGGTCTGCCGGACGGGTTCGAGGCCGCACAACTCGACCACTTCGTCGATCTCCGAGCGGCGCCTGCGCTCGATCTTGCGTCGGGTGGGCAGCCCGACCAGGTCGGCCAGGATCCCTCCGCCCCCGCCTCGCCACTCGAGGGCGCAGAGGAGGTTCTCCTCCACGGTCAGCCGACCGAACACCTGCTGGCGCTGAAACGTCCGACGAATGCCGGCTCGCGACCTCCACACGGTGGACCGGGCGGTGATGTCCTCGCCGTCGAAGGTGATGACCCCCCTGCTCGGCTCACGGATGCCCGACACGACGTCGAAGAAGGTTGTCTTGCCGGCACCGTTCGGGCCGATGAGGCCCAGGACCTCACCGCGGTCGACGCCCATGGACACGGCATTGAGCGCGATGACCCCTGAGAACGTCACTTCGATCTCGCGCACCTGGAGGCCGCCGTCGGCACTCGAAGAGCTCGGCGCGGTCGCCTGATCTGTCTGCGTCATCGCTTCCCCCGATTGAGCATGGCCGTTCCCCGGTCTCTTGGAATCACTTGCCCCCCGATGCTCCACTGGCGTGTGGCCGGACGCACTATAGCCCTACGACGCGGGGTGAACATATTTATTATGCGGTCACGTTCCGAGGTGCTGGATCACGTGGTCGTGGTACTGAGCGATGAAGGTTTTGGCCTCTTGTGCCGTCTTGCCCTCGCCATTCACCACAAGCCATGTCACCCCAAGACCCGCCGCGGCCTCGGCCAGTTCGAGGTGGGCTTTCATGCCCTCTTTGTCGGCTGCCCGGGGAAGCCAGTACATGACTTCGATGGGTTCGGTTCGCCCAGCTTGCTGGGCGTACTCGTGGAGCTGTTCGAGCAGTCTGGCCAGGTCGTCGATCGACTCCATTACCGGTGACCGGAGGTGCTTGGCCGACTCTTTGGTATTGACCAAGGGCATCCAACCGCGCCCGTGCTCGACCACCCGGCGCATGGTCAGGCGACTGTTCCCTCCGAACCACAACCCCGGGTGAGGGGACTGGGCGGGAGCCGGGAAGGCCGTCACGTTGCGAGCCGACACCCCTGTGCCCTCATAGCTCATCGGCTCCGCCGTCCACGCCAGCTTCATCACCTCGAGAGCCTCATCGAACAAGAGGTTGCGCTGGTCGAAGTCGACACCCAGGGCACGGAACTCCGTCTTCATATAGCCCGCGCCCATGCCGAGCTCCACCCGGCCGCCGGAAAGGACATCGAGCGAAGCGACCGACTTGGCCAGCAAGAAGGGGTTTCGATACGGCACCACGGCCAGGTAGGTCAGGAGTCGCAAGGTAGTGGTGGCCGCCGCCACCAGGGCCAGGCCCACGAAGGGATCGAGGGCGTCATGGCCACCCTGCTCGCGCCACGCCTGGGCCGGTGCGGGATGCTCGGTCAGCCAGGCGGCGTGGAACCCGGCCTCTTCAGCCAGGATGGCGAGATCGCACAAGTTCTGCCCGACCAGGAGATCGGGGCTCGGTGGCGCCTCATGGAAGGGAAAGCCGTAGGCGACTTTCACTGATCGTCCGCAACCGGGTGCGCCCAATTCCGCCGGCGCCCCGGTCCCGTCATCGGGCCGAGTCCAGCAGTGTCGGGTCGGCCACCAGCTCGGCGCGGACCATCGACTCCCAGAACCCGATGAAGCGGTTACCGTCACTCTGACGGAAGACCTCGGCCACCGGGCCGGTCAGAGGTGTGCCCCCGCCAAGCGCCTCGACATGCCAGGCGCTGCGGCACCGCTGCTCCAGGGCCACCGCCCGTTGATGGACGGCTCGGATCGACTTGCCCAAGACGAACACGCCGTGGTTGGCCAAGAGGGCGAGGTCTGCCCCACCCATGGCCTTGACCGCGGACTGGGCGAAGGCGGAGTTGTTGACGCCGCCCGCGTACTCGTCGACCAAGACGAGTTCGCCACCACCCTGGGCCGAGCTCTGGTCGTAGACGGGTGGCACCCGTCCGGCGTCAGCCCAGATGGTGCCGTAGCGAGGATGGTTGTGCATGGCGACCGTCACATCGTCACGCATCTTGTGCAGTTCGAGATGGAGCGGAATGCCGAGGGGAGCCGGCCAGTCCCCCTCGAGGACGTTGCCGTCGATGTCGATGCGGATGACGTGCTCGGCCCGAAGCTCACTCCACAGCAGGTACCACGGGTTGCACAAGAAGGTCCCGTCGGGCTGGCGGTAGGTGATGTGGCCGGCGATGTGGTCGTCGTAGCCCTCACGCCAAAGTGTGCGCGCCAAGATGACTAACTCTTCGCGGGGCGTGAGGTCGGGGATCAACTTTTCGGCGGTGGGGGTGAACTGCATGGGTCCTCCTAGGGTCGGATGGTGGCGGGGAGCGGATGACGGAAGAGCTTGGCGGCGTTCTCGCAGCACATAGCCCGGAGCTCGTCGTCGGGAAGGTGGCCCCAGGTCTGCTCGATGACCGTTTGGGTGTCGGGCCAGGTCCCGTCGCCGTGGGGGTAGTCGGTTTCGACCATGATGTTCTCGACCCCGATGCGGTGGCGGGTGACGATAGTCGAGGGGTCGTCGAGTGTGCAGAACCAGAAGTTCCGCTTCAGCACCTCGGCCGGACGCTCATCCCAGCCCAGTCCGTAACCCGAGCGGTCGATGATGTTGTCGAGCCGGTCGAGGAGCATGGCCACCCAGCCGATGCCACCCTCCGACATGGCGATCTTCAGTTCCGGGTAGCGGATGGTCCAACCTGACCACAGCCACTCGGCACAGGCGGTGAGCGACAGCTGACCGAACAGTGTGGCGCCGAGCACCATGGCTGGGGCGCCGGGGGGCATGTCAGCAATGCCCGACGAGCCGACATGGAGACTGATGACCGTCTCGGTCTCGGCACAGGCCTCCATGATGGGCTTCCAGTACTCGTCGAACAGCGAAGGGAAGCCGATCCGGTGTGGCCGTTCGGGCAGGGCCACGGACTTGAAGCCACGCGCGGCATTGCGGCGGATCTCGGCTGCGCCCTCCTCAGGGTCGGAGAGGAACGTGATGCCGAGGGGGATGATGCGCTCGGGATAGGGCGAGTACCACTCGTCGAAGAGCCAGTCGTTCCACGCCTTGGTGGTGGCGAGACCCAGTTGCTCATCAGTGGCCGTCGAGAACACCCGCCCGCAGAATCCGGTGATCTGGGAAGGGAAGTTGAGCGAGGCCCATACCCCGTTGATATCCATGTCACGGATGCGGGCGTCGATGTCCCAGCATCCCTTTCGCATCTGGTCGAAGCGGAACGGCTCGACGGCCACGCTCTCCGGTCGCCGCCCCGCCACTGCGTTCATGCCCACTTGTGAGTACTGCTTGCCGTCGAACGACCAGACTTGGCGGCCCTCGGCATTCTCTATGATCCGAGGCGCCTGGTCCTGGAAGGCGGCCGGCAGGCGACCCTCGAACATGTCGGGCGGCTCCACCAGATGGTCGTCCACGCTGATCACCGTGTAGCGAACCTCACGTGGCTCGGGCTCGGGATTGAACAAAACCGGGTCAAGCTCCTCCGCGATGGCCATTCGACCTCCCCCTCCCGGGGTGGCAGTGGCACACCCGGGATAGATCCCACACGACCGCGCTCGCGTCCGTATCCCTCAGCCTAGAGGCGACGGGACCACCTTAGAGGTCTCCCACAGGGCCGCACAAGCCCAGGCGACGGGCCATTCGCCCGTCCATCGGCCCGTTCGGGACACCCGTTGGCCAATGGCCGCCGATGGTAACTTGGCACCGCCACCGGGAGCCGGGCCATGGCCCAGGCGAAGGCCGACGGTCACTCACCGGTTGACCTCCGCATCGATCAGCGGGGACGGAGCGAAGGTGCGAACGAAGAACGGGGAACTGCATGCTTGAGGGAGTCCGGGTCATCGACCTCACGACGGAGATTGCCGGTCCGTACTGCACGAAGGTCCTGGCCGACGCAGGAGCCGATGTGGTGAAAGTGGAGCCAGTGACCGGAGACCCCATGCGGGAATGGGGTTCGGGGGCCCTCTTCGAGTTCTTGAACACCTCCAAGCGCTCGATCAACGGTGGCTGGGAGTACCTGGTCGAGGCGGCCGACATCCTGGTGGCCGACACCCCCTTGGAGATCGACGAGCTCATGGCCGCCCATCCCGGACTGGTGGTCGTGACCATCACCCCGTTCGGGTGCGACGGCCCATGGGCCGGGCGGCCGAGCACCGAGTTCACCCTCCAGGCGGCCTGTGGGTCGACCGGCCAACGGGGACTCCCCGAGCAGCCGCCACTGTCGGCCGGGGGCCGGATCGGTGAGTGGGTCACCGGCACGTACGCCGCCCTTGGGACAATCGCCGCCTACCGGGAGGCCACGCGAAGCGGTCTGGGTGAGCACGTCGACGTGGCCATGCTCGACTGCATGGCCGTGACCATGATCACCTACTCATCAGTGTTCGCGTCATTCTCCGGTTGGCCCGAGCAGCACGGCACGGGACGGGTCATCGAGGTGCCGTCGGTCGAGCCGACCAAGGACGGCTACGTCAACGTGACCACTAACAGCGCCCAACAGTTCCAGGACTTCTTGATCATGATCGGACGACCCGACCTCCTGGCCGACGAGGAGCTGCCCAACGCCACGCTTCGGTTCGCCCGCCGCGACGAGTTCTTGGGCATCGTGGCCGACTACACGACCGACCACACCACCGAAGAGTTCCTCGATCAGGCCGCACTCCTGCGTATCCCCTCGGGTCCGGTCCTCGACGGGTCAACCGTCCCCACCTTCGAGCAGTTCGAGGCCCGAGGGGTCTTCCAGACAAGTCCTTCTGGCCGATTCGTCCAACCCCGTGTCCCGTTCTCCATCTCCGGCACCGGGGCCCGGCCCTTCGAGCCGGCCCCCGACAACGGCCAGGACGCCGGATCGGTCGACTGGTCGGCCCTTCGTCCCTCGGAGGTCAAGACCAAGGACGGCGATGGGTGGCATCTCCCGCTCCACGGCATTCGGGTCATCGACTGCACAGCGTGGTGGGCTGGGCCGGCGGCAACCAACGTCCTGGCCTGCCTCGGAGCCGACGTCATCAAAGTCGAGTCGGTGAAGCGCCCGGACTACATGCGCTTCGCCAGCGCCAAACCACCGACCGAACCGGACTGGTGGGAGTGGGGCCCGCTATTCCACGGTGTCAATGTCGGAAAGCGAGGGATCACCCTCGACCTCACAGCCCCTGATGGCGTGGCCGCCTTCGAGCGGCTGGTGGAGACGGCCGACATGCTTGTCGAGAACTACACACCGCGGGTGATGGAGCAGTTCGGCTTGGGCTGGGACCGCCTCCACGAGGTGAACCCCGAACTGATCATGGTACGCATGCCCGCCTTTGGCTTGAGCGGCCCGTGGAGGGACCGCACCGGCTTCGCCCAGACCATGGAGTGCCTGACGGGCATGGCGTGGCTCACCGGGTTCGCCGATGGCCCACCGGTCCTGGTACGAGGGGCGTGTGACCCCTTGGCCGGCATGCACTCGGTCATCGCCGGCCTGCTGGCCCTCATCGAGCGGGACCAGACAGGTGGTGGGCGACTCGCCGAGACGGTCATGGTCGAGGCCGCTCTCAACGCCGCAGCCGAGCAGGTCGTCGAGTTCGGTGCCTCGGGCACGGTGCTCAAGCGAGACGGGAACAGGGGGCCGGTCGCCGCCCCCCAGGGCGTCTACCCGTGCACCGGCGACGACGAATGGGTGGCCATCGCCGTCGCCACCGACGACCAGTGGCTCGCACTCCGTCGCTGCCTTGGGCACCCCGAGTGGGCCATGGGTGAGGAGTTCGCCTCTGCCACAGGCAGACGGCGCCTCCATGACCTGTTGGATGAGGCACTGGCCAACTGGTCAAAGGGCCTCACTGCGTCAGACGCCGCCGACTTGCTCGAGTCGGCCGGGGTTCCGGCCGGCGTGGTTGTGGCCGGCCGGGACATCATCGACAATCCGCAGCTCCGGTCCCGGGGCCTGTTCGAAACCGAGCACCACGCCACCACCGGCGATCATGAGATCCCCATGATGCCGTTCCGGTTCTCCCGAGTCGACCGATGGATGCGTTCGCCCTCGCCGACCCTCGGCCAGCACAACGATGAGGTTCTCCTCGAGATCGGCCTGGACGATGCGGCTATCGACGGACTTCGGGTCGCCGGCATCGTAGGCGAGGGTCTCGGCCGACCCTGAGCGACCGGGTCGGTCGGTAATCGGTATGCGACGTCGGGCCTGAGCCGCCGGTGCCCCTACGAGCTGGGCTGGAAGGTGGTGGCGTCCACGTGGGGAAATGCGGCGTGGGTGCCGCCGTCGGCGATGATGCACTGGCCGGTCACGAACGAGGAGAGCTCGGAGACCAGGTAAACGAGCGGCCCGGCGATCTCGTCGGGCGTGCCGAAACGACCGAGGGGCATCCCGCCCCTCTTGGCCTGCTCGACCAGGTCGACACCCTCGGCCTCGTAGGTGGCGGCAACCCTGGGGGTGGCGATGCAGTCCGGGGCCACCGAGTTCACCCGGATGCCGAGAGGGCCCCACTCCTGGGACATGGTGCGAACGAGTCCCATGAGGCCGGCCTTGGCCGCCCCGTAGGCGGCGTGGTTGGCCGCTCCGTAGATGCCGCTCACCGAGGCCACCAAGGCGATGCGGCCGTCGGTCTTGTGGTCGATCATGTGGTGGGCGGCCGCCCGGCTCACATAGAGGTGCTGGGTCAGGTTCCTCGAGATGTCGAGCTGCCAGACCGCCTCGTCGATCTCGAAGAGCGTCTTCCAGGCGGCGAAGCCGACGATGTTGATCAGGATGTCGAGCTTGTCGCCGTGGAACGCGGCAGCCTGGTTCACAGCGTCGATAGCCTCGTCCTCGATGGTCACGTCCCCGCCGACGGTGCCCGCTTTCACGCCCAGGGACTCGACCTCGGCTGCCACCTTCTGGGCGTTCTCTGCAGAGAAGTCACCGACCACGACGTCGACGCCGGCCCTGGCCAATAACAAGCTCGTCGACCGTCCGATGCCCGAGCCCCCGCCGACCACGAGCGCCTTCTTCCCTTTGATGCCGAGAATGTTGTCGTCAGACACAGTGCTCTCCTCTTATCTCCCCACGTGGGAATCTGTGCACGTCGTCAGCCGATCGCTGGCGCCGGTCCCCCGACAGGCAACCGGCAAGCTACCGCGACCAACACACTTCGGACAACCCGTCGGGCGGAGCCGGCCCTCGCCAACGTCAGGGAGGCATCTCGGCTCAGGACCGAGATCGACCGTCGGGCCACGCCGCTGATCTTTCACCGTTCGCCTCACGCAAGGGCCTCCCTCCCCTTTCGAATGGCGAGCTTGAAATAGCATCCGATATCGTCGCCCGGGTCCAGGGGGAGTTGGTCCAGCGTGCGGCGCCCTCTCTCAACCACGGAGGAACATGGCCGACATCAGTGAACCCAGCCTGGTCATCGAGCGTCACGGTCCGGTCGGATGGCTGATCTTCAACCGGCCCAAGTCCGGCAATGCCATGAACGCGGACATGATCGAGGGACTGGAGGCGGCCTGGGCCGAACTCGACGCCGACCCAGCGGTCCGGGTCATCGTGAACACTGGAAACGGAAGGGCATTCCAAACCGGCCTCGACGTGGTCGAGCTGGCCAAGAACCCTGAGGCCCTACGCGAGCAGTCTCGTCGGACCAAGCGAGCCGAGCTGCGACTCACGGCCTGGCACAACCATGTCTGGAAGCCGGTCATCGCCGCCGTCAACGGCGTCTGCGCCGGGGGCGGGCTGCACTTCGTGGCCGATGCCGACATCGTCATCGCCTCATCTTCGGCGACCTTCCTCGATCCCCACGTGTCCATCGGGCAGGTCACCGCCTTCGAAGCCATCGGACTCCTTCGCAAGATCCCGGTGGAGGCGGTCATGCGCATGGCCCTGG
>PLSY01000229.1 GCA_003164275.1 Acidimicrobiaceae bacterium
CGAAGTCCCGGGCGATGTCAGGCAGGGCCACGTTGACGATGAACAGGTCGAGGCTGGCGAGCACCACGCCCGCGCAGACGATGACGAGCACAATACGAGGAGAGGTAGCTGATCGCTCCGATCTCCCTGGACGCACTGAAGCTTTGACTGCGAGGTGTCCCACGGCCACGCACCGTACCTGCTGACTTAGGTAAACACAAGTCAGATAGACTCAGGTCATGACCCCGTCCACTCTCCGCCTCACCGGCCCCCTCCAGTCCCGCAAGGACTGGACGGCCGACACGTGCCCCATCGCTGCGACCATGGAGGTGGTAGGCACCCGGTCAGCCTTCCTCCTGTTGCGTGAGGCGTTCTACGGGACCTCCCGCTTCGATGAGTTCGCCGCTCGGGTTGGCATCAGCCAGCCATCGGCCGCGGCCAGGCTCCGCGAACTGGTGGCCGAGGGCCTACTCGAGCGACGGCCCTACCAAGAGCTCGGACAGAGGACCCGGATGGACTACCACCTCACTCAGAAGGGATTGGAATTCTTCCCGGTGCTCGCCGCCATGATGGAGTGGGGCGACAAGTGGGTCAGCCCGTCGAGGGTGAGCCTTCGCCACCGCGCCTGCGGGCAACGCGTCGCCACGGAGCTCCGCTGCGCCGAAGGCCATCTCGCCACCGTCGGCGAGGTGGAGTTGGTGCTGGCACCCGAGCCCGTCGTGCCGGGCGGGCACTGACCCCCCCCCGAGGGCGCGATCACGGAGCGCACCTGGGACCCGAGTGAGCCGGATACGCCCGGCCCTCCCGAGCGGACGCTGGTCAGACGTTGGTCACGGGGAGATGCTTGACTCGGCCGGGCTCCTGTCTCGGCATGACTTGGACTGGCTTGAGGGGATAGCTCGGCTGGTCGCTTCCCACCTCGTCGATATCGAGCGCGCTGCAACCCTCGGACATGGCTGTCGCCACGGTGTCATCTGCAGTGGAAGGCAGATTCGGGAGGCGGGCGTCACCGGACTTCATCCGCAGGGTGGACGTCAGATCGCCGACCGTCTTGCGCCTCCATGTCGAGATGTTCGAGCAGTGAATCCCGAACCGCTCTTCCAGAAAACGGATCTGGGACGTGTGGTCGAACACCTCGGACGTCACGTAGCCGCCGCGGCTGAACGGCGAAACCACGAGCATGGGGACCCGGTAGCCGAGGCCGATCGGGCCCATCACTCCGTTGGCCGTGGACGGCAGTGGGGACACCGTCACGTACTCCCCCGGCGTCCCGGCTGGGGCCACTGACGGTGGGACATGGTCGAAGAAGCCGTCATTCTCGTCGTACATGATGAAGAGCACCGTCTTCGACCAAACCTCTTTGTTGGAGGTCAGGGTCGAGAGGACCTGATCGATGAAGTAAGCGCCGAGCGTCGGGGGCGCCGGTGGGTGCTCGTCGTAGCCGAGCGGCGGGATGATCCATGACACGCTCGGAAGCGTGCCCGACTTGACGTCCTGGGCGAAGTCGTTCGGGAAGGTCGGCACGAACGCCTTTTGGTAGAGCGAGGAGCTCGGGTCCGAATACTGCGAGAAGTACGGCAGGATGGCATCGGAGAGCGCCAGAACCAACGGATTGGAGACCCGGTAGATGGGGTCCGGAGGCGAGTAGGTCTTCCACGAGACGCCCTTTTCCTCCAACAGCTCGGGAACCGTGGTCCAGTCCACGCTGAACCGAGCGTCCGGAGACGAGTCGGTGATGAGCACCGGTCCCCCGTTCTCGCCGGCCGGGTCGATGGTCCCGGACAAGGCCATCAGCCGGTTGGGATGGGTGGGCCCAAGCACTGAGCAGTGATAGCCGTCACACAGGGTGAAGGCATCGGCCAGCGCGTAGTGGAACGGAAGATCGGCGCGCGTGTGGAATCCCATGGTGAGCAGCCCGTAGTCCTCGCCCTCGTACTGGCTCATGGCGTGGGTCTGGACGAAGGCGTCCATGCTGCCGTTGTTGCGACACAGGTGCTGGGGCTGCCAGCTGTGGGTGAGATCGTGCGTGCACTCCCCGAGCCCAGTCGAGGTGTCGAGGTGGAAGGGCAGCTGGGTACCGACCGGGACACGACTGGTGTTGGCGGCGAACGGCTGGGCGAATGCACCGAGTTTGCCCTTCGGATGGTCGTCGAAGCCCCGGACGCCCTTGTAGGAGCCGAAGTAGTGATCGAACGAGCGGTTCTCCTGCATCAAGAAGACAACGTGTTCGATGGCCCCGAGGTCCGAGCCGGCCGGCCTGGTCGTCGCCGCCTCGGCGACCGACCGCGTTGCTCCGAGGCTCATGGTCAGTGCTCCGGCCCCGACCGCCAGGGCACCGCCGATGAACTGTCGTCGGTCGAATGTTCCGCTTCCGCCCGCCCCGGATTCAGTCTTGGTCACGTCGTTCCCCCGAACTTTCCTGATCCGGCGCTCAAGCGGCGGCTCCATCGGAGCGTTCTACGAATGCGATGCCAGCGCAACCGCGGACCAAGCACTCGGCCCCGGACTGTTGGCGCGACGGGCTCCTGGCCTCTCGGACTCGAGGAGGGCGAGGTGAGTGCCGTCTTGGTGGCCAGAAGCACAGAAAATGGACTCCTTGGCCGAGCTGTCCCCCGTCCTTTCCTATCCGGTGATGCCGGCCCGGCTCTCCCTCGTAGCCATGGCGGTCATCGGCACGGGCTGGTCGCGACATCTCCCACCTTCGGGCAGTGGCCGAGCAGAACGGCTCTCACGTGTCCCGGCCCCCGGTCGTGACCGAAAAGAAGCAAGAGACCTTTCTCTGCGAGCCTTCAGTGACCCGTTCAGGGCGCCAAGAGCCGCCGAGCGGAGCGAAGGACGGCCTCGTCGATCATCCGTCCGCTCTCGTCGACACAGGCCCCCCCGCCGGCGGCCTCCGCCAACTGCAGCACGCGTGCGGCCCGCTCGAGCTCTTCGGCCGAGGGGGACATCGCCTCGTTGATCACGTCCACCTGGCTCGGGTGGATGGCCTGGCGGGCGGCGAAGCCCCTCCGACGCAGCATCTCCGTCGATGCCCGCAAGCCGTCGAGATCAGGGATGTCGAGCCACACCGGACCGATCGGTGGAACAAGGCCGTGGGCTGCCGAGGCCACGACGGCACTGAGCCGGATCGGCCAGAGCTCCTCACCATCCTTCGATGCGATCAGCCCGAGGTCGGCCGCCATGTCCACCTCGCCGAGGGCCAAGGCACCCACGCCGGGCGAGCCGGCGATGTCTGCCAGGTGCAGAACTCCAACAGCACTCTCGACCAAGGCCGCCACGGCGGCCTGGCCTACCAGTGAGACCACCGCGCCCACAGCGTCGGTGGTCGATTTCGGCACCAGGACTCCGGCCAGCCCGGGTAGACCGGCGACGGAGCGGGCGTCCTCGAGACCGCGGCTCGCCGTGTTGATCCTCACCCACTGCTCGGTGTCACTGCCGGACCCGGCTTCCAATGCGGCAACGACCGAGGCCCTGGCCTCGTCCTTCCCGGCCAGGGGAACGGCGTCCTCTAAATCGAAGATCACCGCATCGGCCCCTGAGTCAAGGGCCTTGGTGAACCGGTCCGGTCGGTCACCGGGAACGTAGAGATACGAACGAGCGAGCAACCTCATGCCTCTCGATAGGCTGACGACCGGGGTATACCGGAGTACGACAAGCCTAGAGCCAGCCATCGGGGACCCGCCGACCCGGATGGCGGCGAGCCAGCGAGAAAGCCAAGGACAACTGCAATGCCGATAGCCCCCGAACCACCGAGCTCCAATTCCCTGGAAGGGCTACGCATCGTCGAGGGGTCGGCCTTCGTCGCGGCGCCGCTCGGGGGCATGACCCTTGCCCAACTAGGAGCAGATGTCATTCGCTTCGACAACATAGGGGGCGGCATTGACTTCCACCGGTGGCCCTCCACCTCGGACGGGACGAGCCTCTTTTGGGCAAGCATGAACAAGGGCAAGCGCTCTTTGGCCGTCGATGTCCGTCGCCCCGAGGGCCAAGAGCTCGTGAGTGAACTGATCTGTGCCCCCGGTCCGGACAGCGGGGTATTCCTCTCCAACTTCCCCGAGTCGGGCTGGCTGTCGGACGAGAACTTGAGGTCACGCCGTTCCGATCTCATCTACGTGAACGTCCTCGGGAATCCCGACGGGTCGACGGCCGTCGACTACACGATCAACCCATCGTCGGGCTTCGCCTATGCCACAGGACCGGTCGGAGGAGCCTTGCCCACCAACCACGTCCTGCCCGCCTGGGACACCGCCACCGGGCTCCACGCCGCCATCGCCGTGCTGACCGCCGAACGTCGGCGAACGAGACAGGGCATCGGCGACCTGGTGACCATCTCGCTCGCCGACGTCGCCTTCGCCATGGTCTCCAACCTCGGGTATCTGGCCCAGGCCCAGGTCCTCCACGAGGACAGGCCACCTATCGGCAATGACATGTACGGCGCCTTTGGGCGCGACTTCCCGACGGCCGAGGGGCGACGGGTGATGGTGGTTGCCATCAGCCTGCGCCAGTGGCGGTCGCTCGTCGAGGCCACCGAGATCGGCGAGCACTTGGAGGGCATAGAGCGGGCATTCGAAGTGGACTTGTCAAAAGAAGGCGACAGGTTCCGGGCTCGCGATGCCCTGGCCGCACTGATCGCCCAGTGGATCACCCCGCGCACCCTGGACGAGATTGCGGCTCGCTTCGACGCACTCGGGGTGTGCTGGGGGCCCTATCAGACGTTTCGACAACTGCTCGATGACGATTGGCGGGTCTCGACCCGAAACCCGATGTTCGCCGACATCGATCAGCCCGGCATCGGGACGGTACGGGCCGCTGGGACGCCCCTCACCTTCGCCAGCTCGGAGCGGAACCGTCCAGCCCCGGCCCCGCTTCTTGGCCAGCACACCGACGAGATCCTGGAAGGCGTGCTGGGCCTCTCCACTGTCGAGGTCGGACGGCTCCACGACAGTGGGACCGTCGCCGGGCCGTCCGAGGACAACGGAAGCGGGTCATGAGCGCCGGGCTCGCCCTCTCCGACATCGGCCTGGTGGCAGAGACGACCTCCGAGCTGTCGGCGGACCACGCCGTCCAGGTCGGAGCGACGCTCAACACATCCTCGACTCCCGGCCGGGGCGAGCCTCTGCCACTGCTCTGGCACTGGGCCTACTTCACCCCTACGGCTGCATCGAGCGCGCTCGGGACGGACGGGCACCCAGTGTTGCCGCCCGGGCCGGTCTCGGCCTATCCGAGGCGCATGTGGGCATCGGGGAGCGTCGAGTCGACCACACCTCTGGTCCTTGGCTCGCCGGCTACCAGAGTGTCCTCGATCCTCAGTTCGAAAGAGACCGACGGGCGCTCCGGCGCACTGTTCATCGTCCGGGTGGAGCACCGCTACCGACAGTTCGATGTCGATTGCGTCACCGAGGAGCAGACACTCGTCTACCGAAAACCCGGGCCGCCAACCTTGCTTCCAGCAGGTGACCAACGTCCCGAGGCCACAGAGGGCCAGTGGACGCAGCGCCACACCCCAGACACGAAGAGCCTGTTCAGGTTCTCTTCGATCACCTTCAACAGCCACCGGATCCACTACGACGAGCCTTACGCCACCGGGGTCGAGGGCTATCCCGCCCTCGTCGTTCACGGTCCGCTGACTGCGCTGTTGGTGGCCGAGTCCATCCGGAGCCAGTTCCACCGGGACTTGGGGTACTTCGAGTTCCGAGCCAGCGCTCCCTTGTTCGCCGATGCACCGTTCACCATCATCGGCACACCGGGGGCGCCGATCACCGCTCGGGTCGTTCGCAACGACGGGGCAGAAGCCATGTCGGTCACAGCGCAGCTGGCCCGGCCTTCCTGATCGACGACGGGCCGAGGCAAGTCCCGGCCCACACCCAGCGGACGCCTCGGACTTCATCCGGTTCGATCTTGTGCCTCCGGGGTCCCGGTACGCTGGACGCCTCGTGGCCGTCCTCGTCGATCTCCAGAACGTCGCCGTGCGACGGGTGGACCGGGTCCTCTTCGAGGACCTGTCCCTCACCGTGTCTGACGGTGACCGCATCGGCGTGGTGGGCACCAACGGCACCGGGAAGTCGACTCTGCTCCGAATCGTCGCCGGCGTGGACCCACCAGAGCAGGGGACAGTTCACCGAGGCCGGGGATCGCGGGCCGGCTTCCTCGACCAGGTACCGGAACTGCCTCCTGGGACGGTCCGCGATGCGGTCGGCGAAGGCTGGGAGGCCGAGGCGGCCATCGACAGGCTGGGTATGACGTCGGCGCTCGACTCGGACGTCCGTGCCCTGTCCGGAGGACAGGCGAAACGGGTGGCCCTGGCCCGGGTGCTGGCCCAACCGGCTGAGCTGCTCGTGCTCGACGAACCGACCAACCACCTTGACATAGGGGCCGTCACCTGGCTTGAGCAGCGCCTCAAATCCTTTCGCGGTGGCCTTGTCCTTGTGACTCACGACCGGTACCTGCTCGACCGTCTGACCACCCGCATGCTTGAGATCGACCGGGGGCGGGCCTACGTCCACGAGGGCGGTTACGGCTCCTATCTGGCGGCCAAGGCCGAGCGCGAAGAACTGGCCGAGGCGGCGGAATCCACCCGGCGCAACTTGGCCCGTCAGGAGCTTGCGTGGCTGCGGCGAGGCGCCCAGGCCCGTTCCCGCAAGCCTCAGGCCAGAATTGACGCCGCCATCCGATTGATCGAAGACAGACCAGAGCCTGTCGCACGCTCCAGCGAGCTAGAGATATCGACGGACACTCCGCGCCTCGGCGACAAGGTCATCGAATGCGCCGGCGTCGGCTTCCACTATGAAGGGGGGCCGACCATCCTGTCCGACGTCGACCTGAAGCTCGATCGTCGCGAGCGTCTCGGAGTTGTCGGGGCGAACGGCACGGGAAAATCCACCCTCGTCGACCTCCTGGCCGGCCGGAAGCAACCCACCACCGGCACCGTCGAAGTCGGGACAACGGTCGTGGTCGGCTACTACGACCAGCAAGGAGTCGAGCTCGACCTCGATGCCAGGGTCCAAGACCTCGTTGCCGGGCCACACCGTGCCGCCGGTTCGCTCTCGGACATCGCGCTGATGAAGCGCTTCTGGTTCACCGGCGAGCTCCCGTTTGCCCGGGTGGGAACCCTCTCTGGCGGTGAGCGACGACGGTTACAGCTCTTGTTGGTCATCGCCGGTCGCCCCAACGTCTTGTTCCTCGATGAGCCGACCAACGATCTCGACCTCGACACGCTGCGAATGCTGGAGGACTTCTTGGAGGATTGGCCCGGTGCCCTCGTCGTGGTCAGCCACGACCGGACCTTCCTCGAGCGGACCACTGATCGGCTCGTCGCTGTTGAGCCGGGCGGTCACGTGGGTGCCGTCCCAGGGGGCGTCACCGGCTGGATCGCCCGCACCGACCACGGGGACTCGAGGCGAGCGGGCTCGCTGTCCTCTGCGCCGACTGCTGGTCGATCTCGGTCGCCGACCAAGGCGCCGCCGGATCGGAACAACACGGCGTCGACCGGCAGGTTGCTGCGCGACGCCGAAAAGACCGTGGCCCGTCGGCAGCGCCAGCGGGACAAGATCACCGAGTCTTTGGTGGGTGTCGTCGACCACGTCGAGCTCGCCCGGCTGGGCCAAGAGCTCAAGCAGGCCCAGCTGGCGCTCGACCAGGCCGAAGACGTCTGGCTCTCATTGGCCGAGGAAGCCGAGTCAGCCAGGGACTAAGAGGAATCGCCCGCTCAGGCCACCGTTGAGCCGCCGTCCACGACGTGCTCGTTCCCGGTGATGAACGACGACTCGTCGGAGAGCAAGAAGGCCACCATGGCCGACACGTCGTCCACGCTCCCCGCCCGAGCCAAAGGGACGCGCCCGAGCCGGATGGCTCGCTCCTCGGGCGTCGCCGGTACCGGGTACATCCCCGTCTCCTCGATACCACCGGGGTGGACTGTGTTCACCCTGATGCCGTACTGGCCGAGGTCACGGGCTGCGCTCTTGGTCATGCCCCTCACCGCCCATTTGGAGGATCCATACGAGGTGAACCCGGGAAACCCCCGCAGACCGGCGGTCGATGAGATGTTCACGATCGATCCCCCTCCTGCGTCCCGCATCGATGGCACGACGGCCTTCATGCCCCACCAGGTCCCGAATACGTTTATGCGAAACGTCCGCTCGATCCGGTCGAAGGTTTCGTCTTCGAAGGAAACGGGCTTTGGATCGATGGCCGCATTGTTGACCAGTCCGTCGATGCGGCCGAAGGCAGACACGGCGCGTGAGACCACACGGTCCCAATCCTCTGCGACGGTGACGTCGTGTTCGACAAAGACTCCTTGGCTACCGAGCTCGGCGGCCAGTGCCTCACCCTTGTCCACCTGGAGGTCGGTGATGACTACGGACCCGCCTTGGTTCACGCACCACTGAGCATGGCGCCGTCCCATGCCCTGTGCGGCTCCGGAGATCACCACCACCTTGCCGTCCAACGTTCCCATGCCACCCCTTAGTGCGCTCACCGGCCACCGCCTGGCGGCCGTCCCCAATGCGGACCGATCATACGGTTGCCCCCCGCCGAGAGTGGTGCCGCTCACTCAGCTCGCCCACGACAGACGCCCGTGACACACTCTGTCTAGTCTGCTTTCACAGAGCGTTAAGCAAGGGGGATGACCATGGCGTCGAACAGAGGGGTCGCGTACATCGAGCCCGGGGTGGTCGAGGTCCAGTCCATCGACTATCCCAAACTGGAGCTGTCGGACGGACCTGGAGTCCATCCGGGCAACGTCGGACGCAAGTGTCAACACGGCGTCATCGTGAAGGTCGTGTCGACCAATATCTGTGGCTCGGACCAACACATGGTCCGGGGCCGCACCACAGCACCACGCAACCTAATCCTCGGCCATGAGATCACCGGCGAGGTGGTCGAAGTCGGACGGGACGTCGAGTTCACCAAGGTCGGGGACCTCTGCTCGGTTCCATTCAACATCGCCTGTGGTCGTTGCCGGATGTGCAAAGAGGGCCATACCGGCGTCTGCCTCAACACCAATCCGGAGCGCCCGGGTGCGGCCTACGGCTACGTCGACATGGGCGGGTGGGTGGGCGGCCAGGCCGAGTACGTGATGGTCCCCTACGCAGATTGGAACCTGCTCAAGTTCCCCGATCGCGACCAAGCGATGGAAAAGATCCTGGATCTCACCATGCTCTCGGACATCTTCCCCACCGGCTACCACGGCTGCGTCACCGCCGGGGTCGGCGTGGGATCGACCGTCTACATAGCCGGTGCCGGTCCGGTCGGGCTGGCCGCCGCTCACTCGGCCCAGCTCCTCGGAGCCGCGGTGGTCATAGTCGGCGACCTCGTCCCCGAGCGACTGGAGCATGCTCGCTCCTTCGGATGCGAGACGATCGACGTCACCAAAGGCGAGCCGGGGGCCCAGATAGAGGACATCCTCGGCATCCCCGAGGTCGATTGCGCGGTAGATGCCGTGGGTTTCGAGGCCCACGGGCACGGATCCCGGGCCGGAGTGGAGGCGCCGGCCACCGTCCTCAACTCACTGATGGACATCACTCGTGCGGCCGGCAGGATCGGCATTCCTGGTCTGTACGTGACCGGCGACCCGGGGGCGACGGACGAGGCCGCCCAGCAGGGATCCCTGTCGATACGGATCGGACTCGGGTGGGCCAAGTCCCACACATTCGCCACCGGCCAGTGCCCAGTGATGCGATACCACCGGTCGTTGATGCACGCCATCCTCAACGACCGTGTCCAGATCGCCAAGGCCGTCAACGCCACCGTGATCACCCTCGACGAGGCACCGAGTGGCTACCGGGACTTCGACTCCGGTGCGGCCAAGAAGTTCGTGCTCGACCCCCACCGCCTGATCGGCTGAGATCGGCGTGCCGTCCTTTAGGCGGTGAACTTCCCCGAGGCGCCCGCGTTGAGATCGAGGACCGACCCGGTCATGTGGCGAGCCGCATCCGAAACCAGGTAGACGACACCGGCAGAGATCTCCTCCACGTCGAGCCAAGGCACCGGCTGCTCGTGGATGGTCATCATGACCTTGGCGACATCGGACTTCGTCGGATGATCGAGATCTGACCGCATCAGCCGGTAGAGGGCGTCGTTTTGGATCATCGGAGTGTCGACGTTGCCAGGAGCGATGGCGTTGACTGTGATTCCCGTGCCGGCCAGCTCGAGCGCCGCCGACTTGCACAACCCGATGACCCCCCATTTGGAGGCCGTGTAGGCGGGAATCCCAGGATTGGCCGAGCGACCCATCATCGAGGAGATGCCGATGACCCGCCCCCACCCCTTGGTGAGCATGTGCGGAATAGTGGCCCGGAAGGCATTGAACACACCGGTCAGATTGATGCCGATGACATCGCTCCACTCAGTGGCGCTCATAGTCGAGATGGAGCTCACCACCGAAATCCCGGCATTGGCGATGGCGATGTCCACCGAGCCGAGGGTCTGTGCCGCTCCGTCGACGAACGAGATGAGTCCGTCGAGGTCCCGCACGTCGACGACCCCAGACACGCACCGTTGGCCCTCTTTTTCGACCAGGCGAACCGTCTCTTCCAGGTCATGGGTCGTGGCCCCTGGGTAGCCGGTGGTGGTCACGTCGGCGCAGAGGTCACAGATGGCGATGTCTGCTCCCAACCGGGCCAGGGTGATGGCGTGGCTCCGACCCTGCCCCCTGGCACCGCCGGTGATGACAGCCACTCGCCCAGCCAATGATTGATCGTTCCCGTCGCTCATAGTCCCTCCCTAGTCGTCATTCCGTATCGCCTTCTTAGCCGACTTTTTTTCGAGCCAGGAGGCGATCATCTCGTTGAACCCGTCCCGCCAGGCAATCTGGCTGGGCCCAGTGATCGCTCGCCGTCGGGTGTTGTCTACCCGGACGCCTCGGAACGCGGCCTCACTCTGAACGAATGTCGGACGGATGCCAACGCTCGCTCCCATCAGCTCACACCAATCCCTCAGGCGGACGGGCTCGTCCCCAGCCCAGTTCACAATGGTGGCCGGAACCGCGGCGCTCGCAAGCAAGGCGGGGAGCTGGGCCACGAGGTCCGACTCGTGGATGGGATTGAACCACATGGGGTCGGCCGGATGGAGGGTGACCGGCTGGCCGTCGGCGATGGCCGCCAGGTGGCTGACTGGCCAACCCCAACCCGGCCCATAGGGGACGGAGAGACGGACAATGACCGTCGGGATCCCGAGGGTCCGGGCAGAGCTGCGTGCCACCCCCTCGGCGACGATCTTTCCGATGCTGTAGGTAGGCAGCTGTGAGCCGTGGTGGTCACCCAAGGGATCGGACTCGCGCACGGCATGATCGCCGGGTGGTCGGTAGACGGCGGTCGACGAACAGTGAAGAAACCTTCCGTCGAGGCAGCATCGCTGCATCAATAGTCCGGTGGCTTCGGCTCCGACAGCCAACTCCCGCTCGAAGTCATCGTCGGTGGACCGCCTGACGGCGAAGTTCAAGACGATGTCGTAGTCCTCGTCCAGATCGGCGAAGGACCCAGAGGCCAGGTCGAAAGCAAGAGGCACAGCCCCCGTCGACCGCACCAGCTCCTCGGCATCGCGGGTGCGCATCCTGGCCAGGCCGTGGACGGTGTTGTCGGAGGCGAGAGAGCGGAGGATCGGGAGGGCCACCTTGCCGCTCGCACCCGTCACCAGAATCTTCGCTCCTTGGATCGACGGTGCCATTCCCCCCATTGTCGGATTCTATTCTTCGGCGTCACCCGAGGTCCTTCGGCATGGTCGCTGTCACCCCCCAAGGTGCGGGCCGAGAACCTAACCGTCGGCGTCGCGCAACAGACGCTCGGCGAGGAACGGGAGGGAGCGCCGATCGAGTTTCCCGGGCGGCACGACGGTGCTGTTCCGTTCGAACAGGAGTGTGGCTTAGGGAGGAGGAGACTGCTCGTGTCGCCATCAGGTCGTCGTGCCCACTAGATCCTGTGTCCCTTCGTCCTCATGCCCCAAATCCCCGGTCGAGCTTCACTGCCAGGCCCTTTGGCTGGGGCAATCCTCGCGGACCCCCCTGGTCGGCCCCCTCTACCTGATGACCTTTCGGACATGCCCTAGCTCGACCGGTCCTACGGCTATCCGTTCACCTACGCGCTCATCGCAGCCTTGTCCCCGACCCCCACCGTGTCTTCACGGGCGGAGATCGACTGTCGGGCCCGCTCGCTGACTTCACCGGCCGAACCGGGATACCACATCTGGATGGGACAACGTGTCCGGTGATGCGCATATGTGGCACATCATTTTTCTGTATTTCCCTCTAGTAACGGCGATACTGATTCGTTACTATGTCTGAAACAGGCGAGCGACTGGGGAGGTGCCACATTGAATATCGACATGACTTTGCGACGAATGGTTGGTGCCTCGCGGTCCGCCTGACCTAGCTAACTCTGCTGCTTCCGCCAGCATCGAGCTAGCCGCCGGCACACCCAACGCCGGCCACTTCCACTAACCCAGAACGGCGCTATTTACTGTTGCGCTGATTCCTTCCTCCTCTCCATTTTTGGTTAGGTCGATCCCCTCTTGAGGAGTCATTGTGCATCCTGATCTACTTCGCGCGCTGGCGCGGCAGCGTGAAGCGGACCTACTCCGCGAACACCAGTTCCGACATCCCGACGACGCGATCCTTCGACCGCATACCGTAAGGCGACCCACGAGCACCCGCCGGGTACGTCATCGCCTCGGCCTGATGCTCTTGGTCGTCGGCCAGCGCCTGCTTCGTGATGGTGCGACGCCCGCGGAGCTCACCGATGTCCGGCACTAGACGCAAACTCAAGGGCGCCCTCACCTGTCCATTGGCTGAACTCGCAGGCGAGACACAGGCGGGGGCACCCAAGTGCTGACCGTCCTCAGCCGAAGCTGCCCCGTCTCAGGGCGAGAGACCTTCGCGCCGCCCAGCGGGCAGCACCCCATGCCGGTCAGGGGATACTGGTGCGATGGATGACGACCGTGAGGGTTTCGAGGTGGGTGGATCCGGTGGGGTCCCTTTCGCCATGGAGTGTCGTAGTCCAATGATTGCGGGATCCAGTGAGACAGCTCGATGAACCCTCTTCTGTTTGCCTTGGGTCTCGTCGTCGTCCTGTTCACCTCGGCCAGTGTCCTCTTCACGATCGTGCTCCCGCGAGAACCCCGAGGGTTCGAAAGACTCTCGACCTTTGCCAATAGGCTCGTGCGGGCCTTGTTCATCACGCTTTCCCGTCTGGCTCGGAGCTACGAAGGCAAGGACGCGCTGCTCGCCCCCACAGCGCCGGTGGCCCTCGTGGCTCAACTGGCCTTTTGGGCAGGGTGCTTCATCGTGGGCTTCGCCCTCATGCTGGAAGGGACCACCCACAGCTTCGTCTCTGCACTGGCCCAAGCATCGGGGGCGGTGTTCACGGTGGGCACGATCAACCTGAGCGGGCAGCCCAACGAGGCGGTGGATATCGCCGCCGGAGCGACCTGGGTCGTGATCGTCGCTCTCCAGATCGCCTATCTGCCCGCTCTTTATCAGGCATTCAACCGCAGGGAGAGCTTGGTGGCCATGCTCGAGAGTCGAGCAGGTGTCCCCGCTTGGGGTCCCGAGGTTCTGGCCAGACATCAACTGGTCGGGATCATCGACACGCTTCCTGACTTCTACGCCTCCTGGGAAGAGTGGGCGGCCGACCTCGCCGAGAGCCACACCACCTACCCGGTCATGTTGCTATTCAGGTCGCCGGACCCTTGGTTTTCGTGGCTCGTCGGGCTTCTTGCCGTGTTGGACGGCGCCGCCATGCACCTCGCCCTGGCCCCGAGCACCGCCTCGTCCCAATCGCGCCTCTGCCTGCGAATGGGGTTCACATCACTCAATCGAATCGCCAAAGTGCTCCGATGGGAAGTCGACCCTGACCCCAATCCCGAAGGTCCAATCGATCTGAGTTTCGAAGAGTTCAACGAAGCGGTGGAAATGCTCCGCCACGCCGGATTTCCGATCGAGCGGACGGCCGAAGACGCGTGGCCGGACTTCCGTGGGTGGAGGGTCAACTACGAATCGGTGGCCTATCGGTTGGCTGACCACCTGACGGCGCCCCCGGCCCCCTGGTCAGGAAGTCGGCGACACCTCCGTTCGGGGGCAGTTGCCCCTCGACGCCCGCCGCAACGGGCCCCCGGGATCCTGGCTGACAGCCGTCCCGAAGTCGTCATTCCCCCAACCGCGCATCGGCGGGGGAACCTGGGCTTCCGCTCCGAGTGAACGATTCGGTGCTCGATCAGCCGAGCACCTCTGCCACCCGCTCGCTCGGCCGGGCGATCACCGCCCGTTCCCCCCTGACGACGATCGGGCGTTGCATGAGCTCTGGATGGACCAACAAGAACTCGATCACGTCGCTCGTCGACCGAACATCCTGTGGGTCGACGCCGAGATCGGTGAACCCCTTGTCCCCGGTGCGCACCAGTTCGTCGACTGGATCGACCAACTTCGAGACAATCATCTCCAAGTCCTCCCGGGAAAGAGGGTCCACCAAATACTCGACCACGTCGTGCTCGATCGCCTCGGACTGAAGGATCCCAAGCGCGCCGCGGCTTTTCGAGCAGCTCGGATTGTGGAACACGGTGACGACCGGCGAGTCGGATTTGTGGGGTTGTGCGGCGGACAACTCGTGCCTCCTCTTGGGCTGGCGGACGACCGATGACGGTAGTCGATCGCCGTCCTGATCCGAGATGATGCCCACTCGTATGGCCCGAACGGAGCAGCACATCACTTCGCCTCGTCGGCCTGGCCTGGGGACCCAAGATCTACTGTGGCCGAGGTGGAAGACGAGGAGAGTTCGGTCGCTCGCTCAAGCAAGTCCGCGCTAGCGAGGATCGTACGGCTTGCACCGACTGCCTGACGGCTGGCCGAACAACCGCTCACCTATTCGTCGCTCGCACCGCAGCATCGACATGGCGACCGGGCAGGGGTCAATCTTCGACCAGGACCTCGACATCGGTGCCCACAGGGACGGGCTGCTTGTGCCAACGAGTGGGCGTGTCCTCGATAAAGGCGACCAGCTCGTCGCGGCCCAGGAAAGGGACTTCGATGCGGGCGACTACGAACTCATCGGACCCGAGGCGAACGGTGTCACCCGCTGCTACTTGCGAGGCCGGAACTTTCTTCCAGGTGTCAGCCATGCCGAGAGTCTGTCACTGACTATGCGGTCGGTGCGTAAACGAACGTCGATCAGGCGTTGGGCCGCGAGGCAGTGAGTCCGCCATCGACGGCGATGACCTGGCCACTCACGTAGGAGGAATCGTCAGACACCAAGAAGCTGACCACGCTGGCGATGTCAGCTGCAGTGCCCACCCTGCGCAGCGGCACGGCATTGGACCGCTGATCAGACTTCCCCGACTCGTAATTCTTGGCCGTGCCCTCAGTGACGATCAGCCCCGGAGCTATGGCGTTGACCCGAATACCGACCGGACCCAACTCGCCCGACAGCTGCCTGGTCAGCACCTCGATGGCGCCCTTCGAAGCAGAGTAGATCTCCACACCCGCTGCCCCAGTCAGGGCTGCCGCCGACGAAAGGTTCACGATGGCCCCGCCACCCAGGTCTCGCATGCCGGCGACGAAGGCCCGACAGCAGTTCAGAGTGCCGAGGAGGTTGACCCGCAAGACATCATCGAGGTCAGATGCCGACGCCTCGAGTATCGGCCCAAAACGCCAGATGCCCGCGTTGTTGACCAGAACGTCGACCGGTCCCACTTGGCCGGCCATTGCTGCCACGGCGTCCCGGTCTCCCACGTCGCACGTAACAGCCAGGCCGTCGACCATGCCCGCCGTCTCTTGTGCCCGGACCCCGTCGAGATCGACTGCAACGACTCGGAAGCCGTCTGAGGCCAGGCGGATGGCCGTAGCCCTGCCAAGCCCTTGTCCTGCTCCTGTGACCAGCGCTGTCCCCACCGGCGTCGACTGTAGACGAGCGATCGTTCGCTCGCTACGTCTGTCCACACTACGGTGAAGAAGTCCCTTGAGATAAAAGGCTCGGTCCTCAAAGACCGTGGCCCTCTATGAAGTGCCCCAGCGAAAGGACCTCGTGCGAATCTCCCTGTTCAGCGGCGCGGATGCAACCTCTGTCGGCCAGGTGACCGAGCGGGTTCAGGCGGCGGCCGAATACGGCTTCGCTTGCATCTGGTTTGCCCAAGGGTTCAATCTTGACGCCCCCACCGCCATCGCCGTGGCCGGCTCCAAGGTTCCCGGCATAGACATCGGCACCGCCGTCGTGCCCATCCAGGGCCGCCATCCACTTCCGCTTGCCATCCAGGCCCTGACGGTGGCGAGTGCCGTTGGACCGGGACGGTTCACTCTTGGCATCGGAGTCACCCACAAGATGGTCTCCGAAGGGATGTTCGGTGTGCCCTACAAATCGGTGGTCGACCTCTGCGCCGAGGAGCTCTCTGTGCTCTCCCCGCTGCTCGGCGCGGATCGCAAGGTCACCTTCGAAGGGCCCACGATGACCGCTCGCGCCTCGATCGGCACGGACTCGCAATCGCCAGGCCTGGTGGTGGCGGCCCTCGGGCCACGGATGCTCGACCTGGCTGGAAGGTACTCCGATGGCACGGTGACGTGGATGACCGGGGCCGCCACTCTCCGGCGGGACGTCGTCCCGCGCATCGTCGAGGCGGCTGGTCAGGCTGGTCGTCCGGATCCGCGAGTCATCGCCGGCCTGCCCGTGTGCGTCACCGACGACGTGGCTGGTGCACGCGACCGCATCGGGGCCGCCATGGCCGGTCCCGCGTCCATGGCCTCCTACCGCCGGATGCTGGACGCCGAAGGGGTATCCGATCCCGTGGACATCGCCATCCTCGGCGGAGAGGATGAGGTCGTCAGCCAGATCCGTGCGATCAGCGAGTCGGGTGCCACTGAGCTCTTGGCCAATGTGATGGGCACGCACGACGAGCAACTCCGCACCCGCTCATTCCTCGGGCGCCTTGCTGGCTTGTGACCGATCAGTCACGCGATCCCTTGAGCCAGACTGCTCGATACGAGGAGTCACGATGGGACTGACCTACGACCCGCACGATCCTCAGAACCTCA
Organism: Acidimicrobiaceae bacterium; assembly: GCA_003164275.1. The sequence continues at coordinate 16,985 of PLSY01000229.1, forward strand.
TAGACGGGGTGCCCTTCGCGCTCCTGGCCAGGATCAGGCGTGACGAGCCCATCTGCCCCACTCCGAGCGGCGCCCTCTACCTGTCCAGGCGCTCCGACGTCGAGGTGGTCCTGAAGGACGTCGACACGTTCCACGCCGATCTCGGCCCCATGACCGGTCTCGCCGGAGTCGAGGTCATCCCTGCCGACCAGTGGTTCCTGAGTGAGATCCCCGAACCTCGCCATGGCCGCATCCGTCGTTTGTTCAATGCCAGCTTCGGGCCCCATCGCACCCGTGCCATGACCGAGTTCGTGACCGTCACGTGCAATGGACTGGTCGACGACATGCTGACCAAGACCCTTCCCGACCTCCACGAGGACTACGCCATGCCCATACCCAGTCTGGTCATGGCCGAGGTGCTCGGCCTTCCCTCTGACATCTCCCGCTCGTTCATGGACTGGTCGTTTGACGGCAGCCTCATCGAGCGGCCGGCATCACCCGGCGTGGTACCCGGTGGCCCAGCCGTCCAGGCGTACTTCACCGAACAGCTGGCTCTCCAGCGGTCCCTGAGCGAGCCGACCAATCACGTCTTCTCCCTCTTTATGGAAACAGAGATCGAAGGTGAGCCGCTGTCCGACCAGGAGATCGTGACGGAGCTCCACTTCATGATCCAAGCGGGCGTTCACACGACTCGAGGACTGCTCATCCATGTTGTGCAGCGTCTGCTTGAATCGGCCGAGCTGTTCAACTCGCTGCAGAATGATCGAACCCTCATCATCCCCTTTGTCGAAGAAACGCTACGTCATGACTCGCCCGTCCAGCGGGTGACAAGGCGGTGCATGCGCCCGACCACCGTCGGGGGGACCGAGATGAAGGGGGGCGAGTGGCTTGAGGTGGGGATCGCCTCGGCCAACCGCGACGAGGAAGCCTATGCCGACCCAGAGGAGTTTCGCCTCGACCGCCAAGATCCTCGGGACCACCTGGCCTTCGGCGGAGGCTCCCACGTCTGTCCCGGAGCAACGTTGGCGCGTATGGAGGCGGTGATCGCGGTCGGCGTGCTCCTCGACCGTCTCGACAGCATGTCCACGGTCGAGGGCGTGCGGTACCCGCCGATTCCTGGGAGCCTCTCCCACGCTCCGGTGCCTGCCGTCCTCGTACCGGCTGGGAGGAGGAGGGAGTCCGACTCCTCGCCCTAGGTCCCGATCAACTCGATCCGGGTGCCGTCGGGATCGCTCACGAATGCGGTCGGCGGATCCGCTCCCGGTTGCGAGCCCACGACGAGGGTGCCTCCGCAGTCAACGAGATGGACTGTGGCCGCGTGCACGTCCGGGACAACGAAACAGAGGTGGGTCAGGCCGAGCTGGTTTCGGACGGCCGAGGGGCTTCCGACAGGCCGGGGCTCAGCGAAGGCGAGGAGCTCGATACGTGTTGCGCCTCTCTCCAGGAACTGCAGCGTGACCCGTGCGGTGCCATTGATCTCGGCCATCTCCCGCTCCAGGTCGTAGCGCTCGGTCACCACGAAGCCGAGCCCCTCGCCGTAGAAGCGAATCGATCGGTCGAGGTCGCCGACACAGATCCCGACGTGCCTGAGGGCAAAGTCCATGGCTGCTACGCCTCAGCGAGTGCGGGCCTCGACGGTGCGGCGCAACCCGTCCCGCCAGCCCACCTTGCAGGGCCCCGTCAGGCCCAGCCGCTTGGTTGGATCCGAGATCATCCCCTTGTGCGAGCCTGGGACCTCGGCAACCACCACCTCAGCCCTCCGGCCTGTCAGCTCGCCCAGATAGGCCGTCCACTCCTGGATGCTCACCACCTCATCCCCTCCCCAGTTCACAATGGTGGCCGGGACACTCGCCGCGTCGAGCAAGGCCTCCACCTGCTCATTTATGTCACCTTGGAAGATGGGCGAGTACGGGCACGGGTCCCAACGGGCACGAACCGCCTCATCGGCCAGAACGGTGTCGAGGTTCAGAGCGAGAAGGCCTCCGTTTGGACCGTAGGAGGCGTTCATCCTGGCGAGCACTGTCGGAAGATTGAGCGCCCGGGCGTTCCGACGCACCACCGCTTCCTCGGCGATCTTCGACACTGCGTAGGTCGGAGCCCAAGGGCTCGCTCCGCCGCCGACCGGATCGGTCTCGACAAAGGCATGCTGCGGGTCATCCACCGGTCGGTAGACGGACGAGGTGGACATGATGAGCGCTGCCTTGGCCTTGCTGCAGTGTTGCATCAACATCCCGGCCGCCTCGGCGTTGACCGTGATGGCATAGTCGAAGTCAGTCTCGGAGCCCTGATAGGCGGCCAGGTGCAGAAGACAGGTGAAATCGTCGGGAATGCCGTCGAAGTCACTGGTGGCGAGGTCGCACGGCCGGGTCGTCACGCCAATGTCGTCGACGCGTTGACGCGCAGCCGGGTCGCCGAATCGAGCGATGCCCCATACGTCATTCTGGCGAGCCAGGTACTCCGCCATCGGGAATGCGATCTGGCCGGTGACCCCGGTGATCAAGATCTTTTCGCCGTTCAGCATGCGACGACCCCGTCGGACGTGGGTGGCTCGAAGGTGGCCACAGTGTGCATCGACGAAGACGATGATGATGGCAAAGCGAGCAGTGGCCTCGGTCCCGGTCCCCTGATGATCCTCTTTTCGAACTGGACCGATGGTTTGCGTCCGCTCACCCTGGTTACCCCCCCGTTTGGCTCTCGGTCAATGTACAACTATCACCTGTCGACTCGTCAACGCGATCGTTCGTTAGGGATGGACGGAGGGGCAGTAGCATCTGTGGGCCATGGCACGTCGATCCCAGCCAACGACAGTGGCCAACTCCGGGGGGTCACGACGACAAGCCATCCTCGACATCGGGACCGGCCTTTTCGCGGCCAACGGCTACCACGGCACCTCGGTCCGGGACATAGCGGAGGCGTGTGCCCTCCAGCCCGCCTCCCTCTACTCCCACTTCAAGAACAAAGAGGAGGTCCTTCACGGCATCCTGATGCCGTATCTGGCGGCCTTGATTCCAGCCCTAGCGGCTGCAGGCGACGGAGACGGCAGTGGACGTGACCGGCTCGCCGGGCTCTTTGAGGTAGCCGTGACTCTTGGGTACGCCCACCGGTCGCAGTTCATCATCTTGAGCAACGACTGGAACCACATCCAACGAACGCCAGGGCTCGGCGCTGTCGTCGACTCGACCCGGCGGTGCGAGCGGATCTGGAGGCGGGTGTTGGCCGACGGCGTGGCCGACGGGTCGATCCGGGCTGATGTCCGACCGGTGCACGCCCTGCGAGTAGCCTTTGGTGCGGTGGCCGGCATGGTCGACGACCGCTACGACGACCTCGGCAGCGGGAGGCCCCGGGGCCGGTCCACGATCGGGACCATCATTCTCGACGGCCTGGGTGCGGGGGACCCGTAGCGCGGCGAGTAGTCGGTGGTCGATGACCCGGCGTCGAACCCGGCCAATCGTCGGAACTAGCTTCTGCCTGTGGGATCGATTCGAGCCGTCGTACTGGCCGATACCCATCTCGTCGAAGGGCGGGTGCTCGGCCGGGACCTTCGGTCCGAGGTGTGGGAGATGATCGAGGCAAGCGACCTCGTGCTCCACGCCGGTGACGTCGTGGACTCGGGGACACTCGAGCGATTGCGGCAATTCGCTCCGACCTATGCCGTGCTGGGCAACAACGACGTCGGTCTGGCGGACCAGCTGCCCGAGACCTTGACCATGGATCTCGCCGGCGTGAACGTGGCCATGGTCCACGACAGCGGCCCACGATCGGGGCGGCCGAGACGGCTCCGCCGACGGTTCCCCGGCGCTGATGTCGTCGTGTTCGGCCACAGCCACATTCCCTGCGATGAGATCGGGCTGGAGGGCCAGCTGCTGTTCAATCCGGGTTCTCCGACGACCCGCCGGTCGCAGCCGTGCTGCACAGTGGGCCGTCTGGTCCTGATGGATGGCAGGATCGCCGAGCACCGCATCATCGAGCTGTCCTGACTGGTTGACCCCCCACCACCCGGTCGGTGGAGGGGTTGAGGCCGGGCACCGGTACGCTCACCCGAATACCGGCCCGTTCGAGGCCCATCGACCCAGGAGGAAGTTCATGCCAGCAAAAGGCAGCGCAGAGTGGAAGGGCGACGTTCCGACCGGTAGCGGCACATTCACCGCCGGCGACACCATCAGTGGTGAGTATTCCTACAAGTCACGCTTCGAGGACGGCCCTGGGGCCAACCCGGAGCAGCTGATCGCCGCCGCCCACGCATCGTGCTTCTCGATGGCCCTCTCCAACATCCTGGCCCAGGCCGGCACGCCAGCCGAGTCGGTTCACACCGATGCCACGGTTACCCTCCGCATCGTCGATGGCGCCCCCACCATCACCAAGATTGCGCTGGTCACGGTGGGCAAGGTGCCAGGCCTCGAGGACAGCTCCTTTCAGGAGCATGCCGCCACGGCCAAGGCAGGATGTCCGGTCAGCAAGGCCCTCGCCGCGGTCTCGGAAATCACCCTGGAGGCGTCGCTGGCCGAGTGACGGCCGAGAGGGCTCGGGGGTCAGCGCTCCGGCCCTTGGCGGAAAACCGGTCAAGTTGGCGAGGGGTCGAGCACGCGGCAGAGCCGTTCTCCACACGACATGGTCTTCGGCCCCCGGTGAACGACGCCCCTAGGGCGACGCATGAGGCGACGATCTGGTCGACGGCATCCACATCCGAGTAAGCCACCGATCCGAGCTGTCCGGCACTGGCATTGAAGTCGTCCGCCCTACGGACGGTGAGGCGGGCTGGGCCCACCTGGAGCGCCGGTTGCGGCTGAACCTCGACCGGGTGGTCCCCCGGTACCGGTCGATGCCCGCCGCCAGATCCTCGACGAAGTAGAACACGTTGGCTGGAGGTCTGACGACGACACCCTCCCAGTCGACTCGGTTCCTTGTGAGTCATGGGCCTGAGTACGCGTCAGACTGCGGCCACGAGTCAGCGGCCGATCGTCCGCCCAGGGGACCATCGGCGGTTGGCGAAGTCAGCCGGGGCCGGCCTCGATGCCCTGGAGCTCGTCGGCTCTCTCCCTCAGCTTGTTCTTCGCCACCTTGTCGAGGGTGGCACGAGGGAACTCTTCGACCACGTACACAGCTCGGGGCACCTTGAAGTCGGCGAGATTCGCGGCACACTGCTCGATGACCGACTTCTCCAGGCGACTCTCGTCATCGTCGGCCCCGGGGCCGACGATGACGAAGGCCACGGGCACCTCGTTCAGCATCTCGTGGGTTCGGGCCACGACGGCGACATCACTTATCCCGGGTACCTGCCGACAGACATCTTCCACTTCCCGTGCCGAGACGTTCTCGCCGCCCACCTTCAGTACATCAGCGTCCCGATCGCAGTAGAAGAAGTAACCATCATCCGAGATGCGCACCACATCGCCCGTCTTGAACCATCCGTCATCGGTGAAGCTCTTGTTCATCGCTTCGGGATTGTCGTAGTACTCGAGGAACAACTGGATCCCGCGGGTGCCCCTGACCCAGAGCTCGCCCCGCTCCCCGGCCCGACAGACATCCCCTGTGTCGGAGTCCACGACCAGCATCTCGTAGCCCGGGGTAGGCCGGCCCATCGATCCCCTCGGCGTCGTGCGACCAGGGTTGTCGTTAGTGGCATGGATCACCGTCTCGGTCATGCCGTAGGCCGGAATGACACGAAGGCCGAGCCACTGCTCCAGCTCAGGAACGACCAATCCGAAGACGCCGACCTTCAACGAGTGCTCCGGCACCCCTTGGCTGGCTACGGCCTGGTAGACGAACGGGATCAGGGAAATGTGAGTGACCCTGTGGTTGGTGACAACCTCCCAGAATCTCGAGGAGGAGAACTTGGGCTGGAGGACGACAGTCCCGCCTACCCCAAGGGTCGTCCAGATGGACCAGCTCTGGGCATTCACGTGGAAGAACGGCAGGAACACGAGGTAGATGTCGTCGCTCTCCATTGAGATATTGGTCGGCCCGACCCGAGCGGCCCACAGGGCGTTGGCGTGGGTGTGCACGACCGCCTTGGGCTGGGATGTCGTCCCCGAGGTGAACAGGATCCCGACCGGCGCCATGGGATCCGGGGTGCGCAAAGAGAACTCGTCTGGCGAACCGTAGAGCGCATCGAACTGGTCGAGGCCATGGTCAGCCTCGGCGGGTGGGACCGGCTCCCCACCGTTGTCCTTCGTGACGGCGATCCAGCCCAAGTCCGGTCCGGCGCTGGCTACCAACGAGGCGAACTTGGGTTGGGTCACCGCCGCCACGCAACCAGTCTTTTCGATAAAGAACTCCAGCTCAGCTCGGACCGATCGGGTGTTGGTGGTGACCCCGACCGCACCTACGGCCGCGCAGGCGTACCAGGCCAGCATCATCTCGGGGCAGTTGTCTGAGTGGATTAGGACCTTGTCCCCCATGCCCACACCCCGCCCGGTCAGCCCCGAGGCGACCTGTCGGACGGCACTCCAGAACTCGGCGTACGACCACGAGGTGGGACCACCACTGCGTGGCTCCCAGATGAGAAAGGTCTTGTCGGGCTGGGATTCTGCCCAGGAGGCCAGCAGCCGGGGAATGTCCTGTCCCGCGAACTGGAACCGATTCGCCACCATCTCATCCATCTGTCCGTTCTCCTCTGCTCGATCCCCACCGGACGGTCCACGTTTGGTCGGCTGTCGGCTATCCATCCGCGACACGCGGCCTCTGCGTCTTGCTCCAATGTGTAGCGCGCCCAGCGAACCCGTGCACAAGGACCGTAGCCCGATGGCCACCGGCTACCGGCCCTTGTTGTGGCTGTGGCGACCCGAGTCGTGACCGACGGGCGCCCTAGTTGTAGGGACCCGGTAGGTCATTAACTCGATCGATGGGTGATTTACCCCCAAGGGCAGTGTGGCCTCGGTGATGATTGTAGAGATGCAAGAAGTCGTCGAATGCTGCGACCCGTTCCGCCTCTGATGCATAGGTCCGGACATAGGCCCATTCCTCGAGCATGGTGCGGTTGAATCGCTCGACTTTGCCGTTGGTCTGGGG
>PLSY01000387.1 GCA_003164275.1 Acidimicrobiaceae bacterium
TCGCCACCACCAACCGCCAGGCCGCCCTCCGGTCCATTGCCGGCGAGGTCGACGCCATCGTGGTGATCGGCTCAGTCAACTCCTCGAACACCGTGGCCCTCGAACATGTGGCCCGGTCGCTCGGCTGTCCCCGTGTGGTCCGGGTGAACAACGCCTCCGAGCTCCCCGACGATCTGTCCGGGACGATCGGCGTCACGGCTGGAGCCTCGGCTCCGGAGGCCCTGGTCCAAGAGGTGGTCGCCCACCTGGCCCCGACGGACGGCGTCGAGGTGGCCCCGGGCATCACCGAAGAGGAGTACTTCCCTCCCCCGCCGGAGCTGCGCGAGTTGCTGAAAGGGCTGGAGACCGCCCTGGCGCTGCTCGCCATCGCTCCCGTCGGCGAAGGCGCGGTCTCGGAGTTCGACGGGGAGATGGCCAGTCTGGTCCTGGCCTCCGACCGGACGACGGTGGCCGCCGAGGTTCTCGGCGCCTTCGCCGGCTAGGGAGACCCCGCAGCCGGGGGGTTTGGCGCGAGAATGTGGGTATGACGACCTCGTTCACCAGCATGGACGTATCGACCGGCGAGCAGTGGGCGGTGATCGGTGCGGAGACCTACAAGAACCAGGGCCGGGTGGCTGACCGGGTCCTCGCCATGCTCCAGTCCCTGGACGAGGTGGTGGACGGGTTCGCCGTCGACCAGCTGACCCACTGCCTCCAGACGGCCACCAGGGCCGAGCGGGCGGGCGCCGACGACGAATGGATCGTCGCCTCGCTGTGCCACGACATCGGCAAGGCCGTGTCGGTCCCCAACCACCCGCGCATCGCCGCCGAGATCCTCCGGCCCTACGTCCGCCCCGAGATCACCGAAGCGATCATCGCCCATCAAGAGTTCCAGGGACGCCACTACTTCCACCACTTCAACCTGGACCAGAACCTGCGCGACCAGTACCGCGACGAGCCGTGGTACGCCGAGGCGGAGCGCTTCGCCGACGAGTGGGACCNNGACCAGACGAGCTTCGACCCGGACTACCCGACAGAGCCACTGGCCCACTTCGAGCCCCTGGTCCGAGCGGTCTTTTCCTCCACCCGATCGATCTGATGGCGCCGACCCAACGCCATCGCTGGGTCACCCGGCCTGACAGCCGGGCCCGCCGACGGAGCGCTCAGCTCACCGGCTACGTGGTGTCCCAGGCCCGGGCGGACTTTGGCGCACGATACGGCGCTGTCCGCTTCGGCCCCGTCGTGGCCATCATCGCCGCCTACGAGGAGGAGCAGAACCTGGGCGACGTCTTGAAGGCCATGCCCACCCTGATCGGCGAGAACGAGGTCTCGACCCTGGTCGTGGTCGACGGGGGACGTGACAACACCGCCCAGGTGGCACTCGACGCCGGCGTTTTCACCTGTGTCCTGCCCGTCAATCTCGGACAGGGGGCTGCTCTTCGGCTGGCCTACGCGCTGGCCTCCGAGNNACTTCGTCATCGCCTCGCGGCGGCTCGGGGTCGACCAGACGACCGACCGGTTCCGGCGAGCCGGGGTGAAGCTGTACGCCTGGGTGCTGAACGCCATCGTCGCCCAGGATCTCTCGGACACGTCCAACGGCTATCGGGCCTTCAGGATCGAGGTGCTGGACGACGTCGTGCCGCTGTTGATCCAGGACCAGTACCAAACGGCCGAGGTGGTGATCACCGCGGCCAACCGGGGATGGCGGATCACCGAACAGCCGACGGTGTGGCACCCGAGGGCCTCAGGGGCGTCGAAAAAGGGCGGCAACCTGGTGTTCGGCTACAACTACGCCCGCGTCATCGGGACGACCTTCTACCGGGTCAAGCTCTCCCCCGCCGCCCGCAGGTAGGCGGTCGACCACAGGCCCGCGGCACGGTCTTCCACCGCCCGCCCGGCGGGCAGGCGCTGGGTCGTTGGGAAGCACTGAGCCGGTGGGGCCGGCTCAATACCGGCCGACAGCCGCCACGGCCCGGTCGTAGAGGTCCTGGATGGAGGTGGTCAGCTCCTCGGTCAGTCCGTGGATGCGGCTCCGGGAGACGCGGCCGCTCCCAGTACGCTGCGGGGCCGTGATGGGCTCGCCGACCACCAGATGGACGTGGCGGGGCCGGGGAATCCTTTTGCCCTTGGGCATGACCGAGGCCGAGCCACCGATGCCCACGGGCACCACGGTCGCCCCGCTGCGGGCGGCGAGGAAGGCGACCCCCTCGTGTAGATCGGACACGATCGGCCCGGTGCGGCGTTCGCCCTCGGGGAACAAGATGAGCACCTCCCCGGCGTCGAGGACCCGCTGGGCCCGCCGGAGGGCCTCCCGGTCGGCCGACTCCCGATGGACGGGGAAGGCGCCGACGGCAGGAAGGATCTTGGCCAGGGTCCCGTTCTTCCACAGGCTGTCCTTCGCCATGTAGTGGAGCTTCCTCTTGGTCACCTCGGAGGCCACGAAGAAGTCGATGAAGGACCGGTGGACGGGGGCGATGATCACCGCGCCCGTGGCTGGGACGAGCCCGGCTCCGTCCACCGTGGTGCGGAACAGGATGCGGTTGATGGCGTGGACGAGCAGTCGCAAGAAGCGGTAGATCGAGGTGAAGCTGGTGTCGACGTCCACGTCGTAGTCGGGTGCCTCGAGCCCGTCGTCGTTCCCGTGCTCTTCGCTCACAGCCACGTCACCACCTCATCCACGATGTCGGCCACCGACCGGTCGGTGGTGTCGATGATCCTTGCCCCGGCGGCCACCTCGAGGGGCGACACGGACCGGGTGCTGTCCAGTTTGTCCCGACGGGCCACAGCCTCGGCGCCTTCCTCGGGGCGCCGCCGGGCCCGCTCGTCGGGTGAGGCGGTGAGGAAGATCTTGATGTCGGCGTCCGGGAAGACCACCGAGCCGATGTCCCGTCCCTCGACGATCCCCCCGCCCCGCTCGGCCACCCATTCGCGCTGGCGGGTGACGAGAATGGCCCGGACGTCGGGGTTGGCGGCCACAGCCGACACCGCGCTGCTGATCACCGGTCCGCGTATGGCCGAGGTGATGTCGGTGCCGTCGGCTTCCACCCGCTCACCGACGGCGATGGAGAGCTCCCGGGCGACGGCGGCCACAGACGCCCTGTCGGCCAGTTCGATGCCCCGATTGAGGACGGCCCAGGCTACGGCCCGGTACATGGCGCCAGTGTCCAGCCTGTCGACGCCGAGTCGGGTGGCCAGGGCCCGAGAGACCGTCGACTTGCCGGAGCCGGCCGGCCCGTCGATGGCGATGACCGGCTGGACGCTCATCTGGCCTCGGCAGTGAGATGCAACAGGTCCTCGGCGAAGCCCGGGTAGCTGGTCGCCACCGCCTCCCATCCTCCGATGGTGGTGACCGAACCGAGGCCCGGGCAGGCTGCACCGGCGATGGCCGCGGCCATGGCCATACGGTGATCGCCATGTGACTCGACATGGGCGGGGTGGAACGGCTCCCCCGTGCCCTCGACGACCAGATCGTCACCGTCGGCCTCGGCCCGCCCCCCGAACGCCCGCACCAGCGCAACCGTCGAGGCCAGCCGGTCTGACTCTTTGACCCGCAGCTCGGACACGTCACGAAAGCGCGTCGTCCCGGTAGCCGCGGCGGCGGCAACGGCCAGGATGGGAACCTCGTCGAGGGAGGGGATCTCCCGGGCCGCAACCACGGTGCCGTGCAGAGGGAAGCTGTAGCTGGTGATCGAGCCGGCCCCGTTCCCGAGCTCGGCGACCTCGATGGTCGCTCCCATGCGGCGGAGCACCCCGAGGAAGCCCATGCGCTCCGCCCCGAGCTGGACCTGGCTGACCGTCACCTTGCTGCCCGGAATGATGACCGCGGCGACAAGCCAGAACGCCGCTTGTGACGGGTCTCCGGGCACGGTGAAGGTCCCAGACAAGAGCCTCGACCGTCGCACCTTGACGGTCCGCCCCGACCCCACGCGCTGGATGTCGATATCGGCGCCCGCGGCCAGGAGCATCTCTTCGGTGTGGGCCCGGGTGGCGATGGGCTCATGCACCACCGTCTCCCCGTCGGCGTCGAGGCCGGCCAAGAGAACGGCCGATTTCACCTGGGCGCTGGCCATCGGGGGCGTGTACTCGATGCCCGACAGTCGTCCCCCGACCACCGTGATGGGTGGCAGGCAGCGGTCACTGTGGCCGGTGACCTGTGCCCCCATCTGGACGAGTGGTCTGGCGACCCGGTCCATCGGCCGGGTCAGGAGCGAGGCGTCGCCGCCCATCACCGTGGTGCCCGGGAGTGAGGCGGCCACACCGGCCAGCAGGCGCATGCCCGTGCCCGAGTTCCCGAGGTCGAGGGGGCCAGATGGGGCGTGCAGGATCGAGCGCCCTCCGTGGACGACGATCGAGTCCCCGTCGGTCTCGACGGTGGCGCCGAGGGCAACGATGGCGTCCTGGGTGCGGGCCACGTCATCGCCGGTCGAAAGGCCGGCGATGGTCGAGGTGCCCTCGGCCAGGGCAGAGAGAAGCAGGGCCCGGTGTGAGATCGACTTGTCGCCCGGGATGGCGACGGTCCCCCGCACGGCCGACCCTCCGAGCACCCGGTGGCCCCGGGTTCCGTCGGGTGCCGTCACGTCATCGCCCGCCGTCTGGCCGGTGCCTGTCGGCTCGTCCCCGTCCCCGCCACCGTCCCCGACCCCGGCCGTAGGCGTGCTGCCGTTCGTCCCTTCCGGGTCCGTCCGACCGGTCATCGGTTCTTCCATCTCGTCCTCCATCGGATCGGTCATCGCATCGCGCCGACCGGTGCGCTGGTCGAGCGGTAGCCCCGTCCGGGCAGGGTGGCGAGGAGGGTCGGGGCCGAAAGCTTGTCAACCACGAGGACGAGGACGCCCCGGTCGCCCTCCACCGAGTGGGCGATCTCGAGGTCGAAGATGTTGACGCCCAGCTCGGCGGCCAGGGTGGTGATGTCGGCGAGGACCCCGGTCCGGTCGGGCACCGGGATCCGGATCTCCACCAGGCCCTCGGGCCGCGGGGTGTGCTCGGCCAGGGACCTGCGGGCCGACGCCGCCCGCTCCAGGATGTCGAGCAGCGAGCCGTGGTCGTGGTCGGCCACCCGCCTTCGCATGGCCCCGAGCGCTTCGATGAGGAGGTCGAGGGTGGAGACGATGGCCTCGGCGTTGTCATCGCAGATGTCCGGCCAGATCGACGGCTGGCCGGCGGCGATCCTCGTCATGTCCCGGAAGCCCCCGGCGGCCAGCTGCAGGAGGGCAGCGTGCTCCTCGCCCAGACCGGCGGCGAGATCCATCAGGGTGGCGGCGGTCAGGTGAGGGACGTGGGACACGACCGCCACCAAGGCGTCGTGCTGGGCCGGGGCCAGGGCCACCACATTGGCCCCGAGGTCGGTGAGGATGCTGCGGACCTGCGCGAAGGCGTCGGGATCAGTGAGCTCGGTCGGGGTGAGGACCCAGGTGGCCCCGACAAACAGCTCGGCGCTGGCTCCCTCCACCCCCATCTGCTCGGACCCGGCCATCGGGTGGCCCCCCACGAAGGACGGGTGGTCGACGGCTGCCACCAAGGGGCCCTTCACGCTTCCCACGTCGGTGATGAGGACCTCGTCGCCCCACTCGGCCGACGCCTCGATCCGAGCGATGATCTCTGCGGCCGCGTGGACCGGCGTGGCCACGACGACGAGGTCGGCCGAATAGTCGATCCCCTCCTGGTCGAGGGCTCCGAGCTCGACGGCCCGGGCGGCCACGCCCTGAGCGGCGTCGACGCCGCTCACGTGCCAGCCGTGAGCGATGAGCGCCATGCCCACCGAGCCCCCGATCAGGCCGGTGCCGAAGATCATGGCTCGGCCCGGGACGATCAGCCGGTCCAGGCTGGTTGTTACGCGTCCCGGAAGAGCCTGGCCTCCGCCCTCAGTCGGGGAGGTCGTCACGGAGCCCTTGGGCGCCTTCTAAGTAGACGTGATGGATGTCGGCCCGGGGGCGGTCGGTGTTGACGTGGAGCATGACTCGGATGCACTGCTTGACCGACCCGACGATGGACAGCTCACGGGCACAGATCAAGGGCACCGCCCCGAGGCCGATGGAGCGGGCGGCAGTGGCCGGGAAGGTGGAGACGACGTCCTCGGTCGCCGTGAACAGGATGGAGATGATGTCGTCTTCGACAAGGCCGTTGCGCTCGAGGATCTGGCGCAGGAGGGCAACGACCCGGACGGTGATCGCCTCGGGGGTGTCGACGTCCACGGTGGTGGCGCCACGGATGGCTCGAACGGTTTCAGACATCAGCGCCAGATGTTACTCAGGGCCGGGGGCGGCTGACGCCGGTCCCTCCTCGGCCCGGGGGCTCTCGGCCGGATCGATGGGCGTCGCCGCCGCCAGGGCCCTCACCTCGTCGAAGGTGAGGGGCCGGTAGGACCCGGGCCCGAGGGAGGGATCGGTGATGGGCCCGATGCGGGTGCGAACCAGGCGGGTCACCGGGTGGCCGATGACCTCGCACATGCGCCGGATCTGCCGGTTCCGTCCCTCGTGGATCACGAAGCGAAGCAGGGACGGGGCGACGACCGCCACGCGGGCCGGCGCCGTCCTGCCGTCTTCGAGCTCGATGCCCTCGCGGAGCTGTCGCACCTGGCCGGAGGTGGGCTCCCCGTCGACTGAGACGAGGTACTCCTTCGGCACCCCGAAGGAGGGGTGGGTCAGGCGGTGGGTGAGCTCGCCGTCGTTGGTCACGATGAGGAGCCCCTCGGAGTCCATGTCGAGGCGGCCGACCGGGAAGACTCTCGGCTGCTCGGGGAGGAGGCTCACGACCGTCGGCCGACCGTGGGTGTCCTCGGCCGTGCTCACCACCCCGGCGGGCTTGTTCACCAGGTAGTGGACGAGCCCGGGTTGGATGGGCAGGGGCACACCGTCGAGTTCCACCAGATCGACGGTCGGATCCACCCGGCGACCGAGTACGGGGATGGTCCCGTTGACCGTGACCCGACCGTCGGCGATCAAGTCCTCGCACACCCGACGGGAGCCGACGCCGATGCGGGCCATGACCTTTTGCAGGCGGTCTCCGGTTGGAAGGGGCACTCCCCCGTCGTCAGCCATCAGCGACCGGACGCATCTGCTCTTCCAGCTCCACCAGGGCCTCAGGTCCTGGCAAGAGGTCCTCGACCGGTGGGAGCTGGTCGAGGCGGTCGAGCCCCAGCCGCTCGAGGAAAGCATCGGTGGTGCCATAGAGGACGGCCTGGCCGGGGCCTTCCGCCCGGCCGGTGGCCATGATGTAGCCGCGGTGCTCGAGCAGGCGTACCACACCGTCCACGTTCACCCCTCGAAGGGCGGCGATCTGGGCCCGGGAGACGGGCTGTTTGTAGGCCACGATGGCGAGGGTCTCGAGGGCGGCGGCCGATAGCCTGGACGACACGCCGACATTGGCGAACCGCTCGACATAGGGGGCCAGGTCCGGATGGGTCTGAATCCGCAGTCCCCCGGCGATCCGTACCACCTCGAACCCCCGGCCGTCGTTGCGACACGACTCGGCCAGCTCGTCGCAGATGGGGTCGATCTGCTCGACGGGCAGCTCCAGCAGCTCGGCCAGGAGCCCGAGTGGCACCGGCTCGACGGCCACGATCAGTACGGCCTCGATGGCTCGGGCTTCCGGCGTAAGGGGCACGATCAGCCCTCGTACTCGTCGTAGGGGGCAGCCCCGACCGGGACCGCCTCGCCCTGGCCGCCGACCCAGGAGATCTCGAGCTCGCCGAAGGTGTGGCCCTGTTCCAAGTCGACCTGGCCCTGCTTGCACAGCTCCAAGAGGGCGAGGAACGAGACGATGATCTCCATGCGTGAGCCGAGATGTCGGGTCAGGGTACGAAATGTGGCCCGCCCCATGGTGGGCAGCCGGAGCTTTAGGGCCGCCACGGCGTCGGACACGGTCACCGTGTCCACGGTCACGTGGTAGAGGTCAACGAACGGGACGGGGCGCTCGGCCGTGGCCCTCAAGAATGCCGAAGCCAGCTGGTCCGGGGTTACCCCCTCCAACAGGTCAGGTGCGTTGACCACGAAGTCGTCGTCGAGCCCGGCCGAGCGAGGCACAGAGCGGGCGGCCTGCTCCAACAGCAAGGCGAATCCGTCGGCCGCGGCGGCATAGGCCTGGCACTCGAGGAGCCGGGCCAACAACAGGTCGCGCTCCTCCCATCCGACCAGCTCCTCGTCGGGGTCGACCCCGTCGTTGCCCGGGAGGAGTCTCTTCGACTTCAGCTCGATAAGAACGGCGGCGATCATCAAGAACTCGGACAGGATCTGGAGGTCGACGGACTCCCAGGAGGCCACTTCGGCCACGAAGGCCTCGACCACCGCGGCCAGGGGGACGTCATAGATCTCCACCTGGTGGATGTTCACCAGCTGGAGCAGGAGATCGATCGGACCCTCGAATACCGGGGTCGAGACGTTGGCAGGCACGACTTGCGACGTTACCGTCTCGCCGGGCACATCTTGCGCACCCGCGCCGTCGACCTACGATGTCCGGCCATGGCCCGTGTTCTCTCCGGTATTCAGCCCAGCGGCGATCTCCACTTGGGGAACTATCTCGGGGCCATCAGGAACTGGGTGGCAGACCAGTATGTCCACGACGCCTACTACGCCATTGTCGACCTCCACGCCCTCACCCTCGACATCGAACCGGCCGTACTTAGAACCCGGACCTATGAGACGGCCCTCGACCTGTTGGCCTCGGGCCTCGATCCCGAACACTGCACCTTGTTCGTCCAGTCCCATGTGCCCGAGCACGTCCAGCTGTCGTGGCTGCTCGAGTGCCAGGCCTCCATGGGCGAGCTCCGCCGGATGACCCAGTTCAAGGACAAGAGCTCGGGCAACGACTCGGCGCGCGTCGGACTGTTCACCTACCCGGTCCTCCAGGCCGCCGACATCCTTCTCTATGACGCCGAGCGGGTGCCGGTGGGCGACGACCAGCGCCAGCACCTCGAGCTGGCGAGGGACTTGGCCATCCGGTTCAACTTCCGCTTCGGCGACACCCTGGTCGTGCCGGAGTCGTCCATTCCGACCGTAGGGGCCCGGGTGATGGACCTCCAGCACCCCGATCGCAAGATGTCGAAGTCGGTGAGCTCCCCCCTCGGGACGGTCATGCTCTTGGACGACGAGGCGACCATCGTCCGCAAGGTGAAAAAGGCGGTGACCGACACCGACAACGAGGTCCGCTACGACCCGGACGCCAAGCCCGGCGTCTCCAACCTCTTGGAGCTTCTGGCCGTGGCGAGCGACGACAAACCGGCAGCCGTGGCCGAGCGCTACGAGCGCTACGGCGACTTGAAGGCGGACACGGCCGAAGCCCTGGTGGAGCTGCTCCGTCCAGTCAGGGAGCGACGCCACGACCTGGCAGCAGACCCCGGAGCGGTAGCCGCCCTGTTGTCGCGGGGGGCGGAAAAAGCCCGGGCCACGGCCGGTGCCACCTACGCCCGTGCCGCCTCGGCCATCGGACTCTTGAGCCCGAGCTGAGGGGCCGAGTCCGAGCTGAGAGGCCGGCTGGGCGAGCCGTGCCGCCTCGGGTGGCTGCCCACGTCGAGGCCTGCCTCCGGGCATGGCCCGGAGGCTCAGGCCCTAGGCGATGGCGATGGGGTTGACCGGGCTGCCCGATGCCCCGGTTACGCCCAGGGGAGCGATGACGAACAGGCACTCGGTGACCTGGTCACGGGACAGCTCGACCAGGTTCAGGTGCTCGATCAGGTGGACGCCCAGTTTGACCAGCAGCTCGATGTGCACGCCGAGGAAGATTCCCTTGTCGAAGGGGACGGGCTCGATGGCCGAGTTGTCCGACCCGACGACGGCGATGTCGTTGTCCCGGATGTAGGTCACGGCGTCGAGGCCGATGCCGGCCTGGGCGGTCGGGGTGTTGGGATCGCCGAGGGAGTGCCAGTAGTCGAGGAAGCCGGTGCGGACGAGGAGGATGTCGCCGGCCCCGACCTCGTTGCCCTGGGCCGTCGCACATGCCTCCAGGTCGGCGCTGGTGATGACGTAGCCCGGCTCCAGCCAGTCGACCCCAAGGTGTCGGGGCAGGTCGAGGTGGACGGCTCTGCCCGCCACTCCCCCGACCTTGTCGATCCCGCACTTGGGGATGCCGCTGTTGGTGCGTACGGCGTCGACGGGGAACCCGTTGTAGAACGTCCCGGCGGCGAAGACATGGCTCAGGGCGTCCATGTGGGTCAAGGTATGGGAGGCGAACACCAAGACGTCCTCGTTGGCCCCGACGTCTGGACTGGCCCCGTAGTCCACGAACTGGCCGGGATCGGCCTGGTTCATGAGGGTGAGGCGCTGGGGAGTGCCCCGGTAGTCGAACAGGGGGCCGCTCCCGCTCTGCTGGATGGGCAGGCCGAGGTGGTAGACGACGCCGGTCTTACAGGACTGGAGGGCGGCCAGGGTCTTCTCCGGGGTGAGCAGGTTGAGCGCCCCCCGCTCGTCGTCTTTGCCCCAACGTCCCCAGTTGGTCGAGCTCTGTTCGATAACCACTTGGTCGACAGTCATGGTGAAAGTCCCCCCATTCGATCGCAGTTGACAGTACGTAGCTGTACGGGGGGTTCTACGCCCTCGAGACAGTGAATCGACCCAGACCCTATCGCCTCGGGTCGCCGGAGCGGCGACCACACCTCAGCCGGCGGCCACCGTCTCGGAGGCTCTGGGCCTCTTGCGGCGGGTGACGGCTGCCCACCAGATGAACAGGCCGATCAGCGCCAGAACGGAGACGGTCGACACCACCATGCCGATGACGGCGGCCTTCGGGACATAGGTGAAGGTGACCACGAAGGAGCCCGCGGTCGGCAGCTCGACGGTCTGGACGACCCCGTCGGCGCCCACCGACTGGGTTGTCGAAGGCCCGAGGGGGGCGCCGGTTGCCGGGTCGACCGGTTGGATCGACGCCCGCCAGCCCTTGGTGGCAGCTTCGCTGCGGACGAGCACGGCCGGCTCGCTGGTCGTCACGGTGATCCTCTGTTTGCCGGTCCGGTCCGTGGGCCCGGCCACCACCTGGTGGGCGCCGGTGAGCGCCCCGCCGCTCGGGCTGGTCAGCGAAGCCCAACCGGCGGCCCGTGAGTTGTGGAACACGCCGAACGGCCCGAGCGTGCCGGTGAACACCCAGTGGGGTGGCGTGACGCCCGACTGCATCCGCCCATCGAGGGCGATGTCCCCGAGCTCGGTGGTGCGGGTGGTGGGCACGCCGACGGTCGGGGCCATGGCTGTGCTGCCCGGCGCCAAGGGGGCAGCGACCCCCCGGGCGACGAGCCCGGCGGCCGGCACGGGGGTGGGCAGGCTGACCTGGATGGACACGGCCGCCCCGCTGCCCGTCGTCGTGACCTCGGTATTCGGGAGCCATCTGGTGCCCCCCGTCGGGGTCACCAGGCCAACCTCGACCTCGGTGCCCGCAGTCGAGCCGGCGACGATGGGGATGTCGGCTCGCTCGACGGTCAAAAGACCGCCGAAGTACCAGTGATGGGACTGGCCGATGGCCAGGCTGAAGGTGCTGGCCCCCCCGGTCTCTTTGGCCGTGTAGGACGACGAGTTGGACGGAAAGTCGATGGAGGGCTCGCCCGTCCCGCGGCTCACCCCGGGTCCGGGCGGCACCCGGGTGACGAAGTAGCCGGGCAGCGACAGGAGCGTCGACACGTTGAGTCCGTCCCATACCGTCCCCTTCAGGGTGGCCGGGTCGAGGTCCTCGAGGAGGTGGGAGCCGGTGGCGTCGTAGTAGCGCCCGTCGGTCAGGGCCGTGTAGCCCTGGGCGCTCAGGATCTGGTGGTACATGTTGAGGTCGGTCTGCCCGAGGGCCAACAACTCAGGCGTGCTGAACTGGTCGGGGTCGTAGATGATGAAGCGGCCGTTGCCCACGAGGGACTTGAAGGCCGCCTGGGTCGCCGTGTCGGCCTGGGCGTTGGCCTCGGTGATGGGTGGGCGGATGGTGAAGAAGTTGAACAGGGCGAGGTCGATGGCCACCCCGGCCATGAGGAGCCGTCCGACCGTGCGTGGCGAGTAGCGCCTCTCGGTCACGACCACCCAGGTGATGGCGGCGGCCACCACCACCTGGGTGGTGATGAGCCCAGCCAGCCAGAACCGCTCACGGCTGGAGAAGGGGTCGAGGATCTCGAGCCATCTGCCGAGCAGTGGGCCAGCACCCCACAGCAAGGCGGCGAAGCCGGCCGCCACGACCAGAGGGAGGCAGGTGACGATCGGCTCGGCCCTCTCTCCACTCCTCCATCGACTTCGCACCGATCCGCCCTGGCCGGGTGTCCCCTCGGGCCGGTCCAACAAGACGTGGACCCACCAGGCGAGGATCACGGCGAGGGCGAAGTCAACGAGGAGGATGTTGCGGTTGAGCAGTCGCTCACTGCTCATACCGGGGATCAGGTACATGAGGTGGGCGAAAGGGGTCTGGTTGCCCAGGGCCGAGAGGAGGCCGATGACCAGCACCACGTACCACACCCACCAGTGCCGGGCCTCAGGACGGGTCCGCCATCGGCGCAGGAACATCGAGCAGACGGCGATGAGGGCCAAGACGCCCACGTAGCTCGTGACCTCGGGGAAGTTGTAGGTGGCCGAATAGTTTGCCGGGACGCTCTGGTTGGTGCCGACGATGAAAGGGGAGGCGACGAGGGAAACCAGGCGGTCGTTGAGGGAGCCGCTGGTGAAGAAGGCATAGCTCGGTTTGGACCGCTGCGACTGGGACAAGAACACAAGTCCGGGGAGCCATTGGGCAGCTCCGAGGGCGATCCCGGCGATGAGGCCGGCGCCCACCGCGGTGGTCGAGGCCACCAGGGCGCGCCTGGCGTCGCTCCGCAGATGGCCCTCGGTGATCAACCGGGACACCCAGTAGATGGCAACGAGCACCCCGCTATCGATGATCGACTCGGCGGCCCCGGCCAACAGGGTCATGCCGACGGCCACGGCGAGCACCAGGGCCCACCGCCGCATCGTCCGCCGCCGGGCCGTCGTCTCTGAGGCCAGGCCACCGGGTGGCTCGGATCGGGTGAGCTCGAAGACCGACAGGACGATCCAGGGAAGCCATGACGCCCCGGCGATCAGGTCCACGTGGACCAACTGGCCGGTCATGTAGCCGCCGAAGGCGAAGGTGGCAGCACCGATGGTGGCGGCGGTCACCGAGATGGCCTGGCGTCGCAGGAAGAGGTACATGCCGGCCAGGGCCACGTCGTAGACGACGGCCAAGGTGATGGTCCAGGCGGTGAACCGGGGCAGGATGGCCATGAGCCACGTCATCGGGTAGGCGGCCCCGGCGTTGAAGCCACCGAGCAGCGGGGTGCCACTGAACAGGTAGGGGTTCCACAACGGCCAAGATCCGTGGATCAGGTCCTGGCCGACCAGCACCCGCATGGGGAAGTTCTGGATGAGGTTGTCGCCGTCGAGGTAGGTCAGCCCGAACAGCTGTGGGATGCCGAGGACCAGGTACGGGAGCACGAGGGCGGCGATCAGGACCGGATGGGTCCTCATCCACCCGAGCACGCGCTCGGGGGCCGTTAGGCGGCCCGGGGTCGGGGCGGTGGTCGTGGGCTGGGCGTCGGTGAGGGTCATGGAGGGATTCGTGGCGAGGGGGCCCGCCTGGCGGTCACACCAACAGGCTGGCCCACCAGTTGATGATCTGGTTGATGAACGAGCTCCACTCATTGCGGAATAAGAGGATGAGGATGAGCGGCAAGAACATGAGGAGTGGCTGGAGCCGGTAGTACTCGGGAAGCAGACGGGCCGGGAGGAAGCGCTCGAGCACCGCCGCCCCATCGAGGGGCGGGCACGGGATCAGGTTGAACACGCCGAGGACGATGTTGGCCACGCCGGCCAGGAAGAAGATCTGGCTGAGCAGCCCGAGTCCGCCGTACTGGCGGTTGGCCAGCGGGGTGACCACCACGTAGAGCACGCCCATCAAGGCGGCCAGGACGGCGTTGGTCAAGGGCCCCACCAACGAGACGATGACCGTGTGGTTGCGGGGGCTGCGCAGTCGGTTGGTCGAGACGGGCACCGGCTTCGCCCATCCGTAGGCCCCGATGCCGGACAGGGAGAGGACGGCCGGGACCAACAACGTACCGACCGGGTCGATGTGCTTGGCCGGGTTCAGGGTCAGTCGCCCGGCACGCTTGGCCGTGTCGTCTCCGAAGGCCAGGGCGACGACCCCATGGGAGATCTCGTGGAGGATGATCGAGGGGATGAGGACGAGGAAGTAGATGACCTCGTCGCTGGTGATGCGGTGGGTGCGCCACAAGATGAGCGCGATGGCCACGACGATCACGATGATGATCAGGGTGCGCTGCTCCATCTGGGGTCGGCGCCGGGGACGCCCGGAGCCGCTCGATCCACCCCCGTAGCCTCCGAAGGCCATTCAGTGCCCGATCAGGGCCGGTTGGCGTGGTTGATGCAGAATCTGGTGGCCGGCATGGCTTCGAGGCGCGCCGGGCCAATGGGCTCGCCGCACGCCTCGCAGATCCCGTAGGAGCCGTCCTCCACCCGGGTGATGGCGAGGGCGACCTCGTCCAGGGTCTCTTGCAGCTGGCCGGCCAGGACTTCGGCCTCGCCCCGCTCGGCCGTCACCTGGCTGGAGTCGGCGAAATTGGGGTCGTAGTCGAGGCCGCGCCCGCCGTTCTCGCCGAAACCCAGTTCGGACAGCTCGGACTGGAGCTGGCGCCTCTCATCTTCGAGGAGTTGACGGTAGTCAATGGGAGGGGCATCGCTCGGCACGGAGACGACACTACCTGAGCTGGGGCGTCGCGGCTCGCGGATGGGCCCGCTGATACGAGCTGCGCAGGTGTTCCTGGCTGAGTTTCGTGTAGATCTGTGTGGTGGCGATCGAGACGTGACCGAGGAGTTCTTGGACGACCCGTATGTCGGCACCGTGGGCCAGCATGTGGCTGGCGCAGGAGTGGCGGAGCACGTGGGGGCTCACGACGTCGCCCAAGCCGACACGCTCGGCGTGATGGTGGACGATGGCCCAGCCCCCCTGTCTGCTCAGCCGCCCTCCCCGGGTATTGATGAACACGGCCTCAGCGTCGTCCCGCCTGGCCCAGCGGGCGGGCGCCAGCAGTGGGCGGCCGATGGGCGACAGCCACCGGTCGAGAGCCTGGCGGGCCGGGCCCCCGAGGGGGACGAGCCGCTCTTTCGAGCCCTTCCCGAACACCCGGAGGAGCCCGTCGTCCCCCTGTAGGTCCATGAGCGAGAGCCCGACCAGCTCCGAGATCCGGGCCCCCGTCCCGTACAACAGCTCGAGCAGGGCTCGATCGCGCAGGTCGGTGGGCGCGACCCCGGTCACCGAGTCGAGCAACGAGAGCACCTGGCCCTCGTCGAGGGCCTTCGGCAGGCGGCGGGCCAGCCGCGGGGACCGCACGTCGGTTGTCGGATCACCCTCGAGGGACCCCTCGCTGACGAGGAACCCGAACAGCCCCCGCAGTGCCGTCGTCGCCCGGGCCAGGGACGCCGGGCTCTTCCCCACCGTCCGGAGCTCGCCCAGGTATCGCTCGATATCGCCAGGCCCGGCAGCCGTCGGGTCCGAGTCGTGCTCGGCCGACCACGCCTCCCACGCCGCGATGTCACGCCGGTAGGCCACCAAGGTGTTGCGTGCCCTGCCCTTTTCGACCGAGAGCCACGACAGGTACTCCTCGGATCCGATGGTGAGGGGTGGACTCATCGTTGGTCGGTCACCGACCGGCCAGGCGCCGCCGGGCCAGTCCCACGCCCAAAATGGTGGTGGCGTCGATGATGACACCCTCGTCGACCAGGTGGTCGAAACCGGACAAGGGGACCTCGACCACCTCCATGAAGGCTTCTTCGACCCCTTGGCGATCGAGCGGCACCGACCTCAGCCCGGTGGCCAGATAGACCGACGAACGCTCGTCGCAAAAACCCGGGGTGATGGCGCACCTGGTCAGCAGCGTCAGGTCCCTCGCCGCGTAGCCCACCTCTTCGGCCAGCTCACGGTGAGCGGCTTCGAGGGCCGCCTCTCCCTCGACGTCACAGGTGCCGGCCGGCACCTCGAGGATCCAACGGTCGAGTGGGGCGCGAAACTGGCGGACCAGCACCACCGAGTCGTCGTCGGTGATGGCCACGATGGCCACGGCCCCAGGGTGGCGCACGATGTCCCGCACGAACGTCGATCCGTGAGGGTCGACGAAGGTGGCCTTGGTCACCGAGAAGACGAAGCTGTGGTGGATGACCTCCTCGCCGGTCATCATGAACCGAGGAAGGCCCTCTTCGTCGTCGGGCGACCCCCCTGTCACCTCGGCCTCAGCCGACGGCACCGAGGTCGATCAGTCGGGGGTCTCGTCCCTCGGCCCGGGCGAGGGCCGCCCCGACCAACTCACGGAACAGCGGATGAGGCGCGTCGGGCCGGCTCTTGAACTCGGGATGGGCCTGTGTGCCCACCCAGAAGGGATGGTCGGGCAGCTCGATGAACTCCACCAGTCGGCCGTCAGGGGACATTCCCGAACACACGAGGCCCACCTCTTCGAGCCGGCTCCGGTAGTGGGGGTTCACCTCGTAGCGGTGTCGATGGCGCTCGGAGACCACTTCGGTCCCGTAGGCCCGGGCTACCTGGGATCCCGGCATCAGGCGGGCGCTGTAGGAGCCGAGTCGCATGGTGCCGCCCTTGTCCATCTCGTCGCTCTGGTCGCCCATCAGGTCGACCACGGGATGCGGGGTGATGGCGTCGAACTCACGAGAGTTGGCCCCGTCGAGGTGAGCGAGGGATCGGGCCACCTCGATGATCATCACCTGGAGTCCCAGGCACAGCCCGAGCAGCGGGAGCTCGTGTTCCCGGGCGAACCGGGCGGCGGCGATCTTGCCCTCGACCCCCCGCTCGCCGAAGCCGCCGGGGATGATCAGGCCGTCGAAGGCTCTGAGGCCGTCGTGCTCCAAGAGGTCGGGCACGGTGGCGGCCTGGATCCATTCGATCTGGACCTTGGCCCCGTGGTGGAAGCCGGCGTGGCGAAGGGACTCGACGACCGAGAGGTAGGCGTCGGGCAGGTCGACGTACTTGCCGATGATGCCGATGCGCACCGGTCGGGTGGCCGCCTCCACCTGGTGGACCAGTTTCTCCCAGCCGGACAGGTCGATCGGGTGGGCGGCCTCGTCAAACTGGAGGAGCCGGAGGATGTAGCGATCGAGGCCCTCTTCGTGCAGCACGAGGGGGATCTGGTAGATGTTGTCGGCGTCGATGGCCGAGACCACCGCTTCGATGGGGACGTCGCACTGGAGGGAGATCTTCGACTTCAAGTCGTCCGAGATCATCCGGTCCGAGCGGCAGACGATGACATCGGGCTGGATACCCCGGCTTCGCAGCTCGGTCACCGAGTGCTGGGTNNGGAACTGGCGGATGGCCTCGATGAAGGGGACGATCTCGATGTCTCCCACCGTGCCGCCGATCTCGACGATGACCACGTCGACGTCGACGTTGCCCAGGCGCTTGATCCGCATCTTGATCTCGTCGGTTACATGGGGGATGACCTGGACG
>PLSY01000062.1 GCA_003164275.1 Acidimicrobiaceae bacterium
GAGATCTGTGACCGCACGGCCCTGGCCACCGGTACCGGTCTGGGCGAATTGGCCGCCAAGCGCTTTGGCCGGAGCGGTCGATCGTTCCTCGCCGTGCTCCTCGTGGCCCTTCTCGTGGCCAACGCCCTCAACATTGCCGCCGACCTGGTGGCCATTGACTCGGGTATGCAACTTCTCCACGCCGGACCGACCCGGCTCTGGGCGCTTCTCGCCGGTGTATTCATCACGACCCTTTTGGTCCTCGGTTCCTTTGCCCGGATTGCCCTCGTCTTCAAGTTGCTCTGTGCCGCACTTGTGGCCTACCTGATCGTCGCAGCCCTCGTCACCAATCAGTGGGGGAGCGTCCTCTCCCATACTCTGATTCCCCACATCCAGTTCACCAAGGCCTATCTCGCGTTGCTCGTCGCCGTGCTCGGCACAACCATCTCGCCATACCTCTTTTTCTGGCAGAGCGCCCACAGACTCGAAGAGATGCGCGAAGAGCCTGGGGGAGGAGCCAATGCAGTTCCGCTCAAGGAGCAGAGTCCCGCGCAGGCACGCCGCAAGCAGCGCACCAGCCGCCTCGATGTCTTCGTTGGCATGGCTTTTTCAAATGTGGTGATGTTCGCCATCATCTTGGTAACAGCCGAGACGCTCCACGCTTACGGCAAAACAAATGTCCAGAGCGCCGCCCAGGCTGCATCAGCGCTGAAGCCCTTTGCTGGACACTTCGCCAGTGTGTTCTTTGCCCTCTGATTCATTGGCAGTGGATTGCTCGCCATTCCCGTGCTGGCCGCCTCTGGCTCGGTCGGTCTGGCCGGGCTGCTCGGCAAACCGTGGGGGTTCTCACGGTCCGTTCGCAAGGCCCCCGCCTTCTACGGACTTGTTGGCCTGGGCACGATCGGAGGCACAACACTGAGCCTCCTGCAGGTCAATCCAATCAAGTTGCTGGTCTTTGTGGCGGTCCTCAACGGGGTAATTGCTGCGCCGTTTCTCGTTGTGGTCATGTCAGTGTCGAGCAACAGGCAGCTGATGGGCCACTACGTGAACGGCAAAGCGGCCAAGGTCCTAGGCTGGTCCACGGCGACACTTATGGGTGTCGCGGCGATTGCCCTGATTGCTACCGGTGGAATCAGCTTCTGAAGTGTCCACACACCGGGCCGGCCGAGGCCATTCACCCCAAAATCGGCACGCGGGGAGTTATCCCGTTGAACGGGTCCCCGTGAGCTAGGCCACATGACCTGAATCAACTATCAGTTACCGTTTAGCTTCTTAGGCGTGGGTGAGGCGATGCAGAGTGCGAGCCTGCTGACGTAGACGGAGTGCTCAAGACCGAAGAACCGTGCCACTCGAACATGAAATGCCCGCAACCAGGCCGGTGGTGCCGGCGCCTTCGTCGAAGTAAACACCGATTTCTAGGCTGGCGCCGTGGGGGTAGGTGAGCTTCCCCCTCCGTTGCAATCGGAATCCGGACGGCTCACGACCCAACCTTGCGTGGCACTAGGAACTCCACCCCTGCGGAAGTGCCCGTTTGAGATGGTCGATGCTTACCATCGCCACTATTGGGGAACAGTTCACCTATGTCTGATGAATCGCTCCGTGCCCTGGCGCTTGTGTGCAGCCTGAATCCGTCCCCGACGGAATCCTCGAGCGAGTTGCTCGCATCCCAGCTCCTTGATGCCCTGACGGAGTACGGGGTCACAGGTGACTCAATCCGGGCCGTGGACTACGACATCAAACCTGGAGTAGCGCTCGACATGGGGGAAGGCGACGCCTGGCCGGCAATCCGGGAACGGGTGATGAGCGCCGACATCCTCATCGTGGCCACCCCCACCTGGATGGGTCAACCTTCGAGTGTTTGCCAACGGGTCCTGGAACGACTTGACGCCGAACTGTCCGAACTGTCCGAACTGTCCGAACAGGACGACGCGGGGCGGCTCCTCACCTATGGCAAGGTGGCCGCTTGCGTCGTAGTGGGAAACGAAGACGGCGCCCACCACATTTCCGCCATCCTCTACCAGGTGTTGAGCGATGTGGGATTCACGATTCCCGCAGGTGGCGTGACCTACTGGAATGGTGCGGCCATGCACCGTACCGACTACAAGGATCTGGACGGCATCCCCGACGAGGTGGCGTCGACGACCAAAACGCTCGCCGCCCACTCGGCACACCTCGCCCGTCTCCTCCGCTCCGATGGGTATCCCCCGGTGGCGTGATGTCCGTCCATGTGACCGCGGGCTCCATGGCGCCAGTGTCCGACGGTGCGACTGTGGTGCGGGGTGTGAACGTTTGCACGCACGCTGTTACCGCACCCGACCAGGGGGCCCGAGCCAACGTTGCCCGTTCAACGTACGGGGAGCCTGTTGCATCTCCGGCCCTTGATGGCCTCCTGCGGTTCGCAGTCCTGGACGGTCCTGATGCACTGGACGCCCTTGTCGGTGCTGAGGCAGTCGACCGACGCGACGGTGTGCTCGCGCTGATGCGCATCCACGATCTCCACCTCGCTCCGCTCGAAGACCTGGCTGGAAGTGAGCGGTGGCAACATCACCCAGCGATTGCCGACCTCAAGTGGCGGCTCGAACAGACGTTCCTCGATTCGGTGCGCGCCTACGACGCCGACCGCGCATGGACCCTGCCGATGGATCCAGTCCAAGCTCTACGCGTGATTTCCCAGGCTGATCGGGTTCCTGATGTTTACCAATGGCTGGCCACTCGTTGCTCGCTTAGGCAGCTGGTCCGGTTCATCGAGCTTGAAGGGGGGCCCGACGGCGCCTTCGACGATCTCGTGGCCATCTGTCAGATCGGTCTCGACGGTGACGCAAAACTGGAACTAGCCCGCAATTATTGGGATGAGATGGGGCGTGGCCACGCCGACCAGGTCCACACTGAGCTCCACCGCAGGCTGAAGACAGCGCTCGGCCTCCGCACATTGCCACGCCACGAGCAGCCCCTCGAGGTACTGGAGCGTTCGGTGCTCGGTTCGGTACTTGCCACCAACCGAGCGCTCCAGCTCGAAATGGTAGGAGCCCTGGGACTGATTGAACTCCAAGCCGGACCCCGGAGCCGGATGGTGTCAGCCGGCCTGCGGCGCGTGTGCGCACCACGCGACTCGCTACCTTTTTACGACGAGCACGCAACGGCCGACCCGATCCACGGGAAGCGATGGTTGGAGAAGGCCATAGCCCCCCTCGGCGCCCGTCGCCATGCATCGGCCCGCATCATCGAAGGCGCCAGATGGAGATCGACGCTCAACGCCCGTTTCTTGGAGCGCGCCACCCGCCTCGTCGGCGGTCCAGTGGTGGTCGTGGATACCGACCCATCTGCCAAGAACCCTGTCGGCTGAATCGACTGCATGTGATGTTCTCCTACTACGGAAGCAAGCGGCAACTTGCTCACCACTATGCTGATCCTCAGCACGACCTCATCGTCGAGCCTTTCGCTGGATCCGCGGGATACTCCCTCCATGGGGACCGGTGGAAGAAGGACGTCCTCTTATTGGACCGAGACCCGCGCTTAGTGGGCGTCTGGGAATGGTTGATCGGTGAAGCAACGCCTGCCACCATCCTGGCACTGCCCGAACTACACGTCGGTGAGATTTCGACGGAGTTCCTGTCCATCGCCAGTGTCGCCAGCCGGACGGTCAACTCGCTCGACAGCGTGGTGGTCACACCGTCGATGGTCGCAACGTGGGAGCAGAGCCGCTCGGAACTGGCCGCAGATATCGGGAAGGTCAAGCACTGGCGCATCCGTGCCGGGGACTACAACGATGCGCCCGACGTTGCGGCCACGTGGTTCGTAGATCCCCCCTATCAAGGTCGCGTCGGCGACGGCTACGCCTTTGGGAGTCCGGGACTCGACTATGCGAGCTTGGCGACCTGGATCCGTTCACGCACCGGACAAATGATTGCCTGTGAGAGCGGTGTGGCCGTCTACCTCGCGTTCGAGCCATTGCGCACAGAAGTAGACGCCGCGGGAGATGCGCATGCGGAGTTCATCTGGTCGCACCACACCTAAGGTTGCCTAAAGATGGCCCCATGCCTCGTCCGTCTAAGACGTCCGGAACTGCAAAGTTGTCCGTCCAGTTGTCCATCGTTTCGGCGGTACTCGGTCAAATCGAGTGGACGGGCTGGACGAGGCTACCCTCCTGAACTGGGGAAATAGTGCTGACCTGCATCCACTGGACATAGCTGCCGACTCTCTCCAGTTGGAGACACGGGTTCGA
This sequence comes from Acidimicrobiaceae bacterium, assembly GCA_003164275.1. The sequence continues at coordinate 4,202 of PLSY01000062.1, forward strand.
TTCCTGGCGGGACTACCGGGCGACACTGGGGGACTACGTCGTCAGCCAAGGCCGATGACCGTTTGGTTCTTATTGTGTCCCCCTAGGTCCACAACACCGAGCTTCACGAACCACGTGCCAGTTCGGCCTCGTTGGCGGAGGACATCAGGATCGATAGGCATCAGACGGCCGGCTGATGGCCGTTACTTCGACGGTGCTGGTGGCGTCATCGATCAGGTAGAGGATCCGGTAGTCACCGCGACGAGCCGAATACGCGGGCGCCAGTGGTGGTTTGAGGGGTTTGCCGACGCGGCGAGGGTCATCGAGGAGCGGCCCGCTGATGAATGCATAGGCAGCGTGGGCGATCTTCGCGGGCAGGGACGTGGTCAGGGCATGAGCGGCGGGTCGTGCAATGCGCAATCGGTAACGGTGGTCATCCGGCGTCGACATGCCAACCGGAGTCGTTCATTGCCTCAGCGAGCTGCTCGGCGTCGAGCACGTCTCCGTCGCTGAGGGCCTTCTGCCCTTCCTCGTGTGAGCGCAGGAGGGCGGGATCGGAAAGCACGGCGATGGTCTCGCTCATGGCGTCGAAGTCGTCAGCTCCGATGAGCACCGCCGCCCGCCGCCCGTTGCGCGTGATCTCGAACCGTTCGTGAGTGGTGCTGGCTTCGTCGATCAGTTTCGAGAGATTGGCTCGAGCATCGGCGACGGGGATGGTCGTCATGTACACAATTATAGCGTAAATGGAACCGTAGACACCCGGGTTCGGTGGCAAGACAAGGTGATCAGCATGGTTGATCGTGTCGGCGTGGCCGTTGGCCGCGGCCAGAACCTGGCCCCGAGGAGTACTCGGAGTCCCTGCGCTGACGGTATATGCGACCGTGCGCCCATCGCTTCGATGCGTCGATGACCTTGTTCAACGCTCTCCCGTGGACGGTGTGGCATCGGAGGTAGTGCCTTTTGCATCGGACCGAAGATGGCACGTGCACGTACGGGGGAATTGCAGCGCGACTGAAGCCACGGCGAGCAACGATCCAACCGTGATCGCCGCATGGGTGGAATACTCTCGGCAGACGGCGGAGGAGGGCTACCAGCGGGACTGCCATTTGTTGTGGCGGTAGAGGGGGAGCGTGGAGACGCCCGATTTTCAGAATGCGATCCACCTCGAGCTGGAAGGCCAGTTGGGCGCGCTTATGCAAGCCCTCCCGGATGGGATCGTGGTTGCGGACCCCAGTGGCGTGATCGTCTTCGTGAATAGCCGTCTGGAGACTGTCTCTGACTACCGCCGGGACGAGTTGATCGGTCAGCCCATCGAGTTGCTCGTTCCCGATCGGCTGTACGGCATCCATGAAGGACACCGGCATGCCTACAACCACGGGCCCCGTCTTCGCGGAATGGGAACCGGCCTCGACATTCAGCTCCGACGTCGTGACGGCTCGGAGATCCCTGTCGGCATCCAGCTGAGTCCGATCGAGGTCGGTTCGAGCACTTGCGTCGTCGCAGCTGTGCGTGACATCAGTGCAGGCAAAGAGGCCGAAGAAGCTCTTCGCCGAAGCGAGGAGCGCTTCAGGATGTTGGTGGAAGCTGCTCCAGTCATCGTGTTCACTCTTTCTCCAGAGGGGATTGTGGGATCCGCCAATGGGGCCTTCGAGTCGATCACGGGATGGCGCCTCGACCAGCTACTCGGAAAGCACTTCGGGCCATTCATCCACCCAGACGATCTCCCTCGGACCCTTGCCACAGTGAACTTGGCCAGTGGTGGCGATCAGGTCGAGCTGGCCGAAGTGCGCATCCTGACACCGAAGGGTGACTATCTGATCGCAGAATCGACGATGGTGCCGGTGATGGCAGATGGCTTAGTTGTGGAGGTCCTGGGTGTTGCTCGTGACATTACGGAGCGCAAGCGCATCGAAGAGGCGTTGCGTGAGAGTGAGGAGCGGTTTCGCCTGGCTTTCAAGCAGGGTTCGCTCGGGATCGCTCTCGTCGATCTCGAGTCGAGGATTACCAATATCAATGAATCACTCTGCCGTTTCCTTGGGTACACGAGAGAGGAACTTCTTGGCACCACATTGCAGTCCATGACCCATCCCGAAGACGTGGACGCGGAAACAGAGCTCACATTGCAGCTCTCGGTGGGAGTGCTACCGAGCTATCGGATAGAGAAGCGCTTTCTCTCCATGGACGGCCGGGTGGCGTACGGAACTGTCACCGCTTCAATGATTCGCAGTGAGCTCGGTGACCCTCTCTACGGCTTGGTCACCGTGGAGGACATCTCCGAACGCAAGCAACTGGAGCGCGAATTGGCGTCGCATGCCACATCCGCCAATAGGACGCTTTCGACCTTGACTCCAAGGGAGACTGAAGTCCTCGGACTCGTGGGAGGGACGGAGACGACCTCGGCGATCGCCGAGCACTTGTCGGTGTCGGTGCGCACGGTGGAGTCACACCTTGCCAGCGCCTACCGAAAACTCGGCGTTCGCACTCGGGCGGACGCGGTCGCCAGAATGGCCCTCCTCACAGGCGCCGTCGCCTATCTCCAATCGGAGACCCAGGGGGGCATTCCGAGGCTTGGTACGTAGAAGAAACCCGTACATCACGGACAATATTTCCGTACGCATCAGCCTCAAGTCGCAACAGAGGTTGTCGACACACTCTCGACGACATTTCCCCGGATATCGGGGTGTTGCGAAGAGTCAATCGGAGAGGTGCGTTGTATTCATGTTTGGTCTACGAAGTTCACGTCATGCCCACCGTGCGAAGGGGAATCACAGCAAAGCTCGTGCCTCGTGGTCGCGCAGGACAAAAGCCGTCACCATGGTGTTCGGCGCCCTCCTCGCCGGCGGTGGAGCCTATGCAGCAACGAACTGGGTTGTTGGTCTGAACGGTGGCTCATCCGGCGAAGGCCAGTCGGCAGCGATTTCCAATCTGACGATCACCGCTGTTGCATCGCCGGCGGCAACCAACCTGCTGTACCCGGGGGGCAACGGTGATGTCGTGGTGACGATCAGCAACCCAAACCCCTACCCGGTGACGATCACCGCCCTGCAGCTGCCCACTAACACGACGTATGCCACGGGCTACACCACGAGTGCCCTGAGTGTGACCCAAACCGGCTGTCTGGCTGCCACGCCGAGTGACGTGCTCTGGAACTATTCGACAGCCACCAGTGGAAGCTCGCACACCCTCACGACGGCCCTCACGGTCGCCGCCAGTGGACAGGCAAACAACCCCATGACCGTGACCTTCACCAATGACGCCAGCATGACCGCGGCCGCTCCTGCGGCCTGTGCGAATACCTTCTTATCGATGCCGTCGTTGACCGGAGTGACCGCTACCGGTGGGTCTGGCACTCCCACCACCAGCCCAGCCATCGACGCCTGGACGAGCTGATCCGCCTTTGTGCGCGGTGGATGACGTGCCAACAGCGGAGAGACGACGATGAGTACACCGGCTTACCGGCTCGTGCTCGTCGTCGTTCTTTCCGTCGGGCTCCTCGTTGGGGCAACGGGGACGGCCTGGGCGTCGAAGTGGGTCGTGGCGCTCGCCTCGGGCAGCAAGGGAGAAGCCAAAACACAGGCTGCACCGGCTGCCCCGACAGGCGTCGTTACAGCCTGTACCAGTGCCAGCGGAAAGACCATCAAGGTCACTTGGAGCGCCGTCACCCATGCCGCCAGCTACTCGATCTACGAGTCGACTTCGACTACGTCAACTCCAGGCAGCTTCAACCTCGTCGCCAGCAATGCGACGGGAACGTCTTGGACGAGTGCAACCCTCTCGTCGAGCAATAACTACTGGTTCGAAGTGGCCGCGGCGATTGGCACGAACTGGCTCGGCGCCAAGTCGTCCAGCACCAGTGAGTCGACGATCAGCAGCAGCGGTTGCGTCCAGCCGTAAATGACGCCTGAGAGCGCAATGGACGGT
>PLSY01000291.1 GCA_003164275.1 Acidimicrobiaceae bacterium
GGTCATTCGTCGGTGCTTCCAGGCTAAGGCCGCCCGACGCATTGCCAGCGACGCAGCCGAGGAGTGGGGCATCGAATCCGGGGCGATCGAGTCAATAGTGGGGGAGCTGGCCGCCAACGCCGTTCTCCATGCTCGAAGCAGGTTTACCCTTTCGCTGTACAACCGCGGCGATCGCGTTCAGATTGAGGTGACGGATGCGAACCCCCGGTTGCCAGCGGTGGCATTGGTTCCCACCGATGCCTTGAGCGGGCGAGGGCTCATTATCGTGGAGCGCCTGGCAAGAGCTTGGGGGGTACGAGTCCAGCCGGGTGAGGGCAAAGTGATTTGGGCTGAGGTGGAAGCCAAGGGCGACGATTTCGGGAGCCAGGCCACGTCGGAATAGCGGGAGGGCCACGCCAAACGCCTGAACGTGCGCACGGTCAATTTCTGTGAGAATGCTCCTTGGGCGCAGGCGCTCAACGGGCTGAGAAGGGGGAACGTCAGCGATGGCGGGTGTGGACGTAGGGAAGGTTCGGAGCCCGCTGGTGGTGATCGTATTGTCTCTCATCACTATCGGTATTTATGGCTTGTACTGGCAGTATGCGTCCTTCAAAGAGATCAAGGCTCATGCCGGTTCCGGTATTGGTGGGGGACTCGGACTGCTCTTTGCTCTGCTGCTCAGCATCATCAATGTCTTCGTCCTTCCCTCAGAGGTGGCCGGCCTTTACCGGGCAGAAGGCAGGCAGGCGCCGATTTCCGGGCTGACCGGCTTTTGGGTGCTTCTCCCCATCGTGGGCGGAATCATCTGGTTGGTGAAGACGCAACGGCGCCTCAATGAGTACTGGCTGGCTCACGGAGCGACACGCTCCTGAACTCGGCTTTGTAATCAGGACGCTTCCGGGTTGATGGCAGGGCGTGCTGATGTGACGTGGGGACCGAACACCATCAACGTGACTGCGAGTGGGTGCCCGTTTGAGGCCTACTGGCCACTGAAGCCGAACCGGCTGGCCCTCGATCGGTTGTGTCGCGGCACCATCACTAAATGGTTGAGCCAGGAGCCAGAGAATTCTCTGATTCCACCAGCGAAGCATCAGTTTCGGTCTGGATGCCCAACCTCAGTCCGATCAGCGCCACCAGCGCGGCGGCAGCCATAACGCCAGCCATCGCGAACAGGACCGTTCGTATGGAGTAGGCGAAGTCCAGTCGAACGAAGTGAGGGATCGAGGCGGTGGACCCGCTGCCCTGCGACTGTGAGACCTTGGCTGCCTCTTCCGCCGCCCGGGCATGAGAAGCGCCTTGTGAGATGAGCGAGGTGGTGATCCGAGAACGCATCACCGAGACGGACATTGTTCCAAGGATGGCCAAGCCCAAGGCGGCGGCGTAGTTCCGCACCGTCTGGGTGATGCCCGTGGCTTCCCCATAGGTGAGTTGTGAACCCCGGTTGACAGCGTCGGTGCTCGAAGGTCCGAGCATTAGTCCCATCCCGGCCCCGGCCACAATGACGTACCACTCTTGCTTCCCAAAACTGAGTGTCGTCACTTCCCCGGCCCAGAGGAAGAAACCCACTGCGGCGATGATGCAACCGAGAAGCACCGGTCGTTTGGCCCCGCCGCTGTCGAGCATCCGTCCGCCGACCTGGGCGGCGATAGCGAAACCGATGAAGTAGTAGAGGAGGTAGAGGCCAGCTTCTGAAGCCGACTTCCCAAGGGAGATCTGGGCATACTCGCTGGCGAAGAAGAACACGGGCACGAACGCCAGCATTGAGATGCCGAGCACGATGTTCTGCACGAAGAACGGTCGAATCTTGAAAATGCTGACCCGCATAAGCGGGGAGGGGGTCCGTTGCTCGACAAAGTAGAACATGACCAGCAGAACGATTCCGCCCGCAATGCACAGAGCTGTCCCGGGATTACCCCAGCTCCAGATGGCGGACTGCTGGAATCCGAACACGCTTAGGCCGACGCCGGCAGCGATCAGCGTGAGTCCGCGATAGTCCATCCGTGCCGGTTTGAACTTGGTTGTGGGCTTGGACACGAAAACCAGGACCAATGCGATGATCGCGACTGGGATGTTGACCCAGAAGATGGCGCGCCAAGTCCACTGCGTGAGATAGCCCCCGAGTATCGGGCCGATGGCCGTGAGCGCCCCGGCGATCCCGAAGAATGCAGCGAGGGCCTTGCCCCGCTCGCGGAGAGGAAATGTTTGGACGACAATGGCGAGCGCGGCCGGGAACATGATCGCCCCTCCGGCCCCTTGGACGACCCGGAACGTGACGATCCACGCCTCGGCAACGCTGCCCTTGGGAGTCAGTCCACACAGGGCAGATGCACCAGCAAAGATGATGACGCCAACGACGACCATCTTTTTGTGTCCGAATGTGTCGGCCAATCTTCCGCCGAAGGCGAAAAGGGCGGCGAGGGACAGAATGTAGGCATTTACCGCCCACTGAACGCCAGTGCTCGACAAACCGAGCTCTCGCTGTATCTGCGGGACGGCAATCGACACAATCGTCTGGTCGATAAATGTCATTGACACGGCAAAGATCATGGCCGTTAAGACCAGGCGCTTTGACTTGCCACCAACCGATACGGTCGAAGGCATCGGGTTTCCTTTCTCGCCGTGTGTCGGCCGGCACGAACGATCTGTGCCCGTTCACGCTAGCTTCGGTCGCCTCAGGATGCGGATTAACTAGAGCTGAAACCGTCGGAAGAATGCCCAAATCCGATCGGTGGCATTGATCTGGAACGTGGTGAATCCGGTGTACTTGGAGATCGCCCGGCTGAAGGCGCTGCCGGGCCAAGCGTGGCCACCTCCGATGATGATGTAGAACTCGACGGCCGTGCCGGCCGGGCACCGGTAATTGCGAAAAATGACCTGGCTGGAGATCCTGGTATCTGTCGCCTTGGGGCTGCATCCGTTGTTCTTGGCCCAAGACCTCACGGTCGCTGGGTAGCCAGCTCCGTCAAGATTTGCGGGTCGTGTGGTAGTCGTGGTCGAGGGCCCGGCTGTTGAGCCTCCTCGCCCAAGCAACTGGTTGAGGGTGGTGGTCTCCACCCCTCCGTTGAAGAACAAGATGGGGTCGGCGGTCCCATGGAAGGTGAGGATCGGGATACGTCGTTTCGTCGGGCATGGCCTTGGAAATTGAAGCCCCGATACGGCGGCTATGGCCGCAAACTTGTTGGACATGGTGCAGGCCAGTTGTGAGACCATGAAGGCTCCGTCGGAGAACCCGCTTGCATAGACCCGCGAGGTGTCGATGCATTGGGTGGACTCCAACTGCGTGAGCATGTCCCCGACGAACTGGAGGTCCGGATTGGCGCTTCCCCTGGTGGTGACGTTCCACTGCACAGGGGATCCAGTGCCGTTCGGAAAGGCCACTATGAAGCCGTCCTTCTGCCCCAGCGCACCGAACTGCGTGGTGGTGGAATGGAGTACAGCGCCTTCGGACAGTCCGTGGAAATCGAGCACCAGGGGACGTGGTCTCGGCGATGGCGACCCGGCCGCTGTGCCACTACGGGTCAAGGGCGCGGGTGTGGACAACAGGTACCAACGATCGACTCCGGAGACCGCGATGTCCTCTCGTTGGTTGGTGACCGACGGACCGGGAGGAAGAGCGCAGCCTGCAGAGGGTACTGGTGCCGGCGAGGCGCTCCTCATGAGCATCGCTTTGTCTGCATGACCTGGACGGGCCGTGGTACTGGTGAATGAACTGCCAGTCCAGATCAGGGCTCCAGCCAAGCACAGGACGGCCAGCAGAGACCATGGCCTCGCGGGGTTGTGCGTCACTGAGTCAAGCGAAGCACATCATTCCGACTGGCGCTCGGCCCATCGCCGTCGGTCTCCCGTTGCCTCATGTCAAAACCACCGCCTAGCTGTCTCCAAGGCTGATTCCTTGCCTCACGTAAAACCTCCGCCTACGCACCCATGTTGCATGCC
>PLSY01000130.1 GCA_003164275.1 Acidimicrobiaceae bacterium
CCAACGGGGACAGCTACACCTTCACTGTGGCAGCCATCAATGCAGTGGGCACCGGTGCAGCATCCAGTGCCTCCAACTCGGTCACCGCAACTGCACCTCCACCACCCCCGCCCCCGGTCAAGCATGGATATGACCTTGTTGGCTCAGATGGTGGCGTGTTCGTCTTCGGAGGGGGCTTCTACGGCTCGCTGCCTGGCCTCGGCATCCACGTCAACAACATCACTGGAATCGTGCCGACTGCATCAGACAACGGCTACTTCCTAGTCGGTTCCGATGGCGGGGTCTTTGCCTTCAACGCACCATTCGCCAACTCCCTCCCGGGGGTCGGCGTCCACGTCAACAACATCGTCGGCATTGTGCCCACGCTGAACGATCAGGGTTACTTCCTAGTGGGTCGTGATGGGGGAGTCTTTAGCTTCAACGCTCCCTTTGAGAACTCACTTCCGGGCATCGGTATCCACGTCAACGACATCGTCGGGATCGCTGCGACCGCCGACGACCAGGGCTACTGGCTGGTCGGATCTGACGGCACCGTCTACGCCTTCGGTGATGCTCACGCCTATGGGAACGCCCCAGCCGGAGCAGTAGGGATCACCGTCACCCACGACGGAGGTGGGTACTGGGTGGTCGGTGCCAACGGTGCGGTGACCGCCTTCGGTGATGCAGGGAAGTTCGGGGACCTTCCCTCGATTGGGGTTGCCGTCACGAACATCGTGGGGATCGTGGTCTCGCCCGACAGCCAGGGCTACAACCTCTTCGGGAGCGACGGTGGCGTCTTCTCCTTCGGTGATGCACAGAACCAGGGATCTCTTCCCGGACTAGGCGTGAGGGTCAACAATGTCGTCGGTGCAGTCCCGACCTAGAGACCAGTTTCTTCGTTCGCTGCATCACATTCGGTCGGTTCCGGGTGTCCGGACGCCGGGAAGGGGTAGCCGGATGGTCAGCGTTGATCTCAACGACTGATCGGATGCGAACTCGATCCACCAGCCCTACGGGTGGACCTCGGCGGACGCTGACCATGCGAGGAGTTCCGCTCGGCTCGTGACGTCGAAGTGGGAATAGCTTGGCAGTGGCGCTTCCCTGTTGATGTGAGCGGCAATCGACCGACTTACCAGGATGTAGTGCTTCTGAAGCGCATTGAGTTCTTCAATGCCCGGTGTACTGAGCGGCGCACCCTTGCCTCCGATGCGCCCGAGAACTGCTGACGACACCTGCATGTGTCGCTGCAATCGAACTCGCAGTTCAGTGTCCTGAACCGCAATCGACTGTGTGGCAAGGCGCTCAGTGAAGTCATTGCCAGCGTCGATCACCTCAGGACTGATCGTCGGCTTCATCAGAGTCTCGGAGATCGTCCGGTCGTAGGTTGTGAGTAGTTCCAAGATTTTCGATGAGGCTTCGTGCGAACGGCGGTCGAGATACGTCTTCCTGTCGTGGACGTGCTCTCGCCACAATGCGAACCAGGTGAACAGGCCCGTCACGACACCACCTACGAGGGCCGCAACAATGGCGATGACTGCGGTGACGGTGGTCGAGGGATTCTGCATCGGTCAACAATCTACGCAGCGAGCGCATTCGTGGCAGATAGTCGAACCGGCAGCCCGAAGGTCGGGAGGGGAGGAGGCAGCCTCGGTGCTCAGGCCTTGTAGGGGCGGGTGTTGGTGAGGTTCCGCAGGTTGTGCGCCATAGACGTGGCCATGTCGTCTGTCCTCGGTGATGCCTGTAGTGCAAGCTGGCAGAGCAGGTTCACGGCGAGAGTGTCGGCTGGTCCGGCCCGCCACGGTGCCGTCGGGATGTGGGTCACGCCCCTCCGGTGGAGGTAGCCCAGCCAACGAGGAAGGTCGGGCCGGACGGCATCGAGTGACTGCCCCGCCAATCCTGAGTTGAGCAGGAGGGCTTCGATACACTCAGCGTCGGTCATCCCTGCCAACGCTATCTCCCAGCCGCAGTCGACACCCGATGGCAATGTGATCCGAGCGTGCCCCGGTCACCGGAATCCTGCTAGAGGTGGCTGCTAATCAACTCCAACCTGGCTAGGTCGCTATCGGAGAGTTGGTAGATCTCATCGGGAACAAGATGGCCAACGAGCACTTCGAACAAGTCTCGGCGCTTCCGGTGTGAGTCGCCCCGGTTCTGTAGCGCCTTGATGGGGTCGAGACTTGCATCCTTGGACTGCTCACCGCCAGCGGTCAACGCAACGACCTGGTCGGCGTACAAGCGCTCCTTGTCTCGGTGATACGCAACTCTTGACTGCAAGTGGTTGCGTAGCTCGTCGCTGCTGAACTGAACCTTCAGGCCGTCGATCACGGTTTCCTCCTCTATCGGCCTGAGAAGGTACAGGGCAGGTGTGACGGTGGACGGAGAGCACTCATGCAAGGACTACCTCTCGCCGCCTACCAACGAGGCCATGACCATCTTGAAGTGCTCGGGACTCAGGTTGCCCTCACTGAGTGCTGACACTCGGGGAGTTCTTGTCGTGACCAATCTGTCGTACTGGCCGAGAGAAGGCACCGCCTGTTTCCAATGTCGTTCCGCTCGGGCGAGGATGATGGTTGCACGTCGCTCCATCGCTTGGACGACAAGCCCGAAGCTGTAGTGCTGTGATGGGAGAGTGACGAGCGGCGCCTCCCAGTTCTTCGACCAGTAGCCGTGGAACTCAATACTGCTCACCAACCTGGCGAGATCCGAGTAGCCGTTCTCTGTTGCTGGGAGCAGGCCCTTCAATCTCCTTCGCCACCAGATGCCGCCCGGCGTGTCCTTGAAGCGGTCTTCCAAGGGGTAGAGGGCTGCGCCGCCTGGGGCCGTCAGGTTCGAGATGGCTGCGTCCTTGAAGCCGGGAAGAGTGAACTGCTTGCCAGCCTCTAGCGAGAATGCTGGATTGCACGACAACACCACAACCGGCGTGCTTCGCAGGCCCAGGAACGGCTCGGGCGGAAAGTCGAAGACAATGCGGTGGTCCGTGTCGTCAGGCTTTAATGTTGCGTTGTAGGCGTCCAGGTACGGTCGGTCAGAGGCGAGTACATACGGAGGCTCGTGACGCAGGGCTTCCCACGGATTGGAGTACCCCTCCTGGCTCGACTCTTCACTTGGCGCCATCGCCTCTCCTTGTCCCACTGTTGTCGGAGACCGAGGGTCTCCACGTTTCCAAGCTATATCGGCGTGTGACTCTCATACGACCGTTTTATGTAACAGAAGAGGCTTCCGCCACCACTTCTTGGCGGCTGATCGCCCCTACCCCGGAAGGATGCAGGCGACTGGAACCGGGCCAGTGATTTTGGCAACGAACCCCGTGCTGGAGTTCCGAACGGATACATACACTTCATCGCCCGGTTGGGGTGCGGTGTACCCGTCGCTGTTGACGAAACTGAAGGTCATCGACGTGTTCGAGTACTTCGTCACCGTGAGACCGATGAGATTCTGATCCCAACCGTCGGCCAAGTTGCCGAAGGACCAAGGAGTCGGTACGGAAGTGTTGTCCACGAAGGCCAACTGGACATTCGGGTAGTCGGTTCCCGAAACCGGCGCAGGAACGCCACCGGTGGGCGCAGGTAGGAGATTCTTACCCGTAGCAACCACTGTGGTTTGGCAGAGACCACCTGCCGAGTCCGCTTGGTAGATGACCAACTTGCTGATCGTCCCTCCCGGCGACTCTACAACCGTGACTGGTTTCGCCTTCACTGTCTTGGAACCGACGATCGACAGGCTGAAGGTGTACTGCACGGGCTTCTTGCCCGTGTTGGCGGGGACAGTCGGCGCATCGGACACTGCCCCGTTCGAGCACCCCACCGTGACCTGCAGTCCGCTGACGGCTGGCTTCGAGGAGAATACGCAACTAGTGGCGTTGGTCACGTCGGCCGAGAGGATGACGGTTCCACCGCTGGAAGTAAGTGTCGACGAACTGGCTGTGAATCCGGAGACGGTGGGAAGGCCCGGCTTTGCCGCCCAGAGCCTCACACCGCCTACAAACGCAAATCCCGGCACGCTTGTCCACCAGGAGACTGGCATGATCGCCACCCCCCAGTACTTGTTGTTTCTGCCGTTGTCGCCATCGTTCTCGAAGTCGTAGGCATTGACGATCTTGCTCGTGCTTCCGCTCCCACTTGCGACAATCCCGACGTGAACGAAGTCGCCGAAGGATCCTCCGAAGTAGACAAGGTCACCGGGCAGAAGGGACGAAATCGAAGTCAGTTCCTGACCGCCGTCTGCCACCGCCGCTGTCGCCTGAGTGCTGTCATGGGGCAAGGTGATCCCGAGTGCCTGATAGACGGCGTAGAGTGTGAGGCCGGTGCAGTCGAATCCCTGGGCCGTCGCCGTCGGGCCTGAGTTCGCACAGCCCGAATCCCCAGCCGGTCCCGAGTACACCCGTTGACCATTCTCAGTTCCGGAGTCGCCCGTTCCATGGCTCGGTTGCGTCGTCGTCCCCCCCTCCCAGCAGTAGGGAGTCACGGGGCTGGTAACCCACTTCTCGGCAGCATTGATAATGGCCTGCGCTTGGGGAGGCGTCGATGCGGCGGCGCTCTCCGAGGCCACCACCGTTCCGAACCCTGCCACTCCGACCGCCGACATCACCACTGCGCCGACCAAGAACACCGACCGCCAAATGCTCATCCGCATTCGCCACTCCCCCGCCCAGGACCCACAATACGAGCCACCGTCCACGTAATCACGCCTCCAGCGTGCTCCGTCCCTCCCTAACTCGTAAGCCAGATCGGAATGCTTCCAACCCCTCCACCACATACGTCGTGTAGTTGCAGGGTCACAGTGTTCTTTCCGGGATCGAACAGCCCGGAAACGTTGAATGGTCCCTCGTAGTAATCAGCAGAACAGCCTCCGTCGAAGTCGTTACTAAACGTTGAGGTCGAACCGTCCTTGTGAGTGACAGTAAGAGTCAACCCGTCGTCCACAATAACAGGTGCCGCAGATCCATTTGTGCCACTCCCCGCCAACTGGAGAAACTCCCCCGACTCATAGTTCATCGACCAGGACGAATCATAGAATGTCTCCCCCTGCGTCACCACGGGCATTTCAGGGATGAATGGGGCTAATAAGAATGGTACTGATTTGATTGCCGCTCCGCCCTCATCGACAGTGACGGATTCGGTCACCTTGTTCTTTCCAGACACCGTCAGTGTGAACTTCAAGGAGAGTGCTCCCTTCTTCGAGTTGGCGGGGATGCTNNCTGTGTCGCTCACGTTTCCGTTGGAGCACGGCGTTGACATGAGCAGGCCGGACACGGCCCTGTTCGAGGTGAACGTGCAAGATGTTGCATTGGTCACGTTGGCCGACAAGGTTACTGTTCCACCGTTTGCAGTGAGTGTCGAGGGGCTTGCGGAGAACGATGAGACGGTGGGGGCGGGAACGGTGAAGTGGATGAAGTTCGCAGGCCACACGGAGGAGCCAGTGGTGATGTGGATCTGTGCCGTGTACCCGCCGTCAAGGTCGCCATATCCAGAATCAGGCAAGTAGTTGTCTTCAGAGATAGTGATTCCAGTGCCGCCCGGATCGACAGACTCGACGTATGCGACATGCCCATCACCACCAGCACCGGCATTCCACTGTGCGATGGCTCCGACAGACGGCGTCTGATTGACGAGGATCTTCTTTGCATGGGCACTGGTCGCCCACTGCGAGGCGTTGCCGAGAACTCCTGGATCAGGAACTCCCTCTGCTGCTAAGCGAAAGGCAGCGTAGAGAGTGCAGTTGTGGGGGCCGTAACTGTTGCTGCTCGCAGCCGCCAGGTACCCGGATCCTGATATTGGCCACATCGAAGTGATCGTTGCTGCCGTCGTGGCGGTGTAACTGCCTTCGGCGCATCCGTATGACGGCGTTGCCAGGCATGGCCAGTTCGTGTCTGGTGAGTTCTCCGGCCAGTTCGAGTAGATCGGAGGCAAGTCCTGCGAGGAAGAGACTGAAGCATCGGCCCGGCCAGAGATGACCAAGGACCCAACACCTGCGATCCCGACTGTCGTAGACACAACTGCCCCGACCATCAGCGCCGACCGCCACAGGCTCTTCCGCATAAGTCACTCTCCCGCCCAGGACCCGCCGCACGAGTCACTTGTCATCAGTTCCGGGCCAGGCTACCTGCGACCTACACTCGCCGCCGGATCTGTTCTGCGACGACCGCCTGGGCGTTCGCCTCCGGATCTGAGCACATTGTCAGCGTCGTCGCATGGCGGACGTCGTGTTCAACCAGGTCGTGTCCGACGCCTTCTTCGGGTATCTGCTCGCCATCGAGGTGAATTCAGCGGACAAGATCAAGGGGATCACATTGGGTGGCCTGACCGCTCCCTCCGAATGGCACCACCACAACCACTCGACTCGGACGACATCGCTCGGGAGCGGAGGCGAAGCCGACGTGATGGAGGAGTGCTGTCGCCGAAGGTGTTGGCAACGGGCACGGCTTCTGGCGGACGTAGCGCCCACACGCATGCGAAATCAGCCGCCGCCCTCCAGTGCCGCTCGCTCACCGAGATACCGATACACCGTCTGCCTAGACACTCCGACCGAGTTTGCGATTTCCTGCACCGTCATGTCCTTGGCGTCGTACAACTGGCGAACTCGCCGCACCTGCGCCGGAGTCAACGAAGGTTTCCGACCGCCGACCCGACCTCGGGCACGACTGGCGGCCAGTCCCGACATGGTGCGCTCGATGAGCAACGCCCGCTCCATCTCGGCCACGGCGGCGATGATGCTGTACACAAGGCGTCCTCCAGGTGTGCCCGTGTCGATGCCTAAGTTCAGGATCGAGAGGGCGATGCCCCGGTCGGTGAGTTCATCGGCCAAGGCGGCGAGTTGGCTCGTCGAACGTCCAAGCCGGGAGAGTTCGGTCACCATGAGGGTGTCGCCGGTTCGGAGGTAGCGGATTAGTTCGTCCCACACCGGCCGGGCAGCGCCCTTCTTCCCGGACCCGGTCTCCGTGCGGACCTCATCGGCACCGGCGGAAGTGAGGTCGTCGACCTGGCGGTCAAGGGACTGCTCGGCGGTGCTGACTCGTGCATAGCCGATGATCGTCACGGATCAAGTGTATCAGAAGTGCGTACCGTTTCCTTTACATTGATTATGTGACGGAAGAAATACAGACAGGTTCAGCCTGAGCAAGGTCGTCTCCGCCTGTGCCAAGCAAACGGTCGTTTTCGGGACACTCAGAATGTCATCGTCACGTACTGCTCACGAACCCGATCACGTCAGTGCCGTCACCGTAGTCATTCGTGTTCGGTCAAGAGCAAAGTCGATGGTCGATCCCAATTGGATTGTGGTCTGCAAAGCTTGCGCAACACCATCCTCGGCGGCAATTGGTATGTCGGCGTAGCGGATCGTAAATGCCATTCCCGCCACCTTGTCGATCGTGACCTAGCAATCGAGACCTACTCCCGGTAGGCCGAGTTGACCAGTGGATAGCTAGGCACGGCATTGAAGATCACGGCGGTCACGGGGATGGGGAAGTCAAAGAGAGCCGGGCAGGTGTAGATCGACCAGGGAACCGTGTCGTCGCTGAGACCAACTTCGGCGCTGCCGTAAGTCGAGATGGCGCCGTAGAGTGACGAGAAGTCGCTGGGAACCACGCCGCCGAGTAGTCCGAGCAGGTCGATGCTTGGTGCGGGGTAGCCCGTGGACCCGAACCAATCAGTCGATGCGTCGATGACGGACAGATACGGCGGCACACAGGACAACGCCCCAAGTACGGGATCGTCATTCGCTGTGCTCTGAACCGTGATGGCTGCGTCGTCGCTGGAGAATACGGAGTAACTCACCTGCAACACGTCGAGAAGCGACACCTGGATTGCAGCGGAGGCATTCTCGAAGACGTCATAAGAGAACCCAGATGAAACCTGCTCCGCACTGAGTTGGATGCCGTTCCAGTCTCCGGCTACAGGGTCCCCCGATCCTGTGTCTCCTCCTACCGAGTTGTCGTTGATCGACGTGAAGATGATTGGATCGGTGGCGTTGCCGACGGCATCAAGGGTGCCTTCCACTGTGAGGGCGGCGAGATAGAGGCCTTTCACCACGGAGCCGGGCACGATGTTCAGCGTCGCCCCTGTCGGCACATCAAGATTGGTGAAGGTGAGGGGGATCGCATTTTCTCCCCAAGTGGTGGTGGCTACCGAGCCACGCACGAAGACCGATGCTGCCGCCGAGCCGGTGTTGCCCGTCACCTCGTCCAGATCGATGTTCGAGCCGTCGAGGTAGATCGCCCCTCCAGCACTACCGTCGAAGTAGTCGTCTTCAATCACGGGAGCGGGGTTCGCACTATTGACCACCAGCTCGATGGCCTGACTCTGGTAGTCGGAAAACCGAGACTCCGTGATGCTGACCGTTCCTGGTCCACCGCCGAACTGGCTGGAGCTAAAGCCAGTCGTGGAATAGCTCACATCGACATGAGCCAGATCGACTGATCCCGTCTGCTGGTACTCATTGTTGGCGATTGAGTAGGGCGTAGTGATGCCGTTCCAGTCTCCGGCTACAGGGTCCCCCGATCCTGTGTCTCCTCCTACCGAGTTGTCGTTGATCGACGTGAAGATGATTGGATCGGTGGCGTTGCCGACGGCATCAAGGGTGCCTTCCACTGTGAGGGCGGCGAGATAGCTGAACTTCAGCACTGTGCCTGGGTCGATGGACAGGGTCACGCCCGCTGGGATGTCGAAGGAGCAGTTGGTGTAGTCCCCAGCCTGCAGTTCACTGTCCGAACCAATCGTTCCCGTGCAGGTCGTGATTACGCTGGTGTAGGCAAACTGGTCGGCGGGCGAGGTCGCAGAGGTTCCAATTGCTGTCGTGACGGTGACGTTGACCGTTCCAACCGAAGCAGCGGGGCTAGTGGCAGTGATTGAGGTCGAAGAATCCGCAGTGACGGCGGCCGCCTTGGTCCCGAACTTCACACTGGTCGCTCCTGAGAGGTTGCTCCCCATGATGGTGACTGAAGTGCCTCCGGCGTGTGGACCAGCACCGGGGCTGACCCCAGTCACGATCGGAGCGGGGACGTACGTAAAGGTGGCCTTAGGCGTGACCGGTGACGAGCCAGCGGGAGTCGTGACGGTGACGTTGACCTTTCCGGTGTCCGCCGGAGTCACAGCCGTCACCGAGGTGGCCGAGACATCGGTGACCTTTGTGCCAATGGCTGAGCCGAAGTCCACTGCCGTCGCCCCGGTGAGGTTCTTGCCCTTCAAGGTGACGGTGGTCTGACCAGCCTCGGAACCCGTGGAAGGGCTTACTGATGTGAGGCTCGGCGGTGCTGCAGCCCCCGACACGGTGAGCTTGATCGCCTTGGCCTTCACCGTCTTGGTGCCGACGACCGACAAGTTGAACTTGTATTTGTCCGCCTTGGTGGTCGAATCGGCAGGTACGGAAACACCTTGGCTCACCGACCCCGAGGTGCACGGGACCGTTGCCGGGAGTCCGCTGATGGCCGGAGCTGATGAAAAGACGCAGGACGTGGCGTTGGTCACATTCGCAGACAGCGATACTCGGCCTCCAGCGGAGCCAAGGGTACTCGGCGTGGCAACGAAGGCTGTCACCGTGGGGGCCGTGGGGGTCTTGGAGACATCGGGGGTTGCCTTGGCAGCCTGGGACCCGGTCGCCGCACCCGCCAACGCCCCTGGCGCAGAAAGCAAACCAACCACCAGTGCCAGTCCGCATCCCACTCGAATGGCTGCACTATTCCGCCGATTTCGCCCACCGTCAGTCATCATCACTCCGCCTCACCAGTGGTGGCTCTCACAACCCCCTGAATCTGGCGAAGTCTCGCACGACGGCGGACGTGGACGCCACGGTCACTACGTAGCGTGGCGAAAGCGGTCGATTCTGAGAGGGCCATCGAGGTGCCGGTCGAGGACGCCACCCGCTGCCTGAGCGGTACTCGCATAACCCATCTCACTATCAAGATCTCATAATGTGCTTCCTCACCCGTTTATGATAATCTGTCAGCATGACGAATCCGCTGATTGGCTATAGCCGTGTGAGCACAGTCGATCAGAGCGCTGCCCTTCAAGAAGATGCCCTGAAGAAGGCGGGCTGCATGAAGATATTCTCGGACACCGCCTCGGGGGCCAAGGCGAGCCGACCCGAGTTGGACAAGATGCTCGAACAGCTTCGTCCGGGTGATGTTGTCGTGGTGTGGCGTCTCGACAGGCTCGGACGGTCCCTGAAGAACTTGATCGACCTCGTTGAGGACCTGGCAAGCAAGGGGGTCGGGTTCCGATCTCTGACCGAGGACATCAGCACGACGACGCCGAACGGAAAGCTGGTCTTCAGGATTTTTGGGTCGCTCGCAGAGTTCGAGAGAGATCTGATCCGTGAACGCACCATGGCCGGTCTTGCCGCCGCTCGGGCACGTGGTCGGGTGGGCGGTCGCCCCTCCGTGATGAACTCGAAGAAGATCGCAACCGCCCGCAAGCTGTACGACTCACGTGAACACACCGTGGCCGAGATTGCCGAGCTGCTGAACGTGAGTGTCGCCACGGTGTACCGACATCTTCGGTCGAACAATGCGGCCTGACTCACGGCATCTGGCTGAGGAGGCCCGGGATGAATGATCCATATGAAGTGCTTGGGGTGACCTCTGATGCAACCCCCGAGGAAATCAAGAGCGCCTATCTGGCTCTAGTGCAGATCTACCACCCTGACCGTCTGGCGCAGTCATCGGACATGGTGCTGGCGCAGACCAACCGCATGCTTCAGGAGGTAACAGAGGCGTACAACCAAGTGAAGGGCGGATGGCTGGTCTATTGGGACATGCCCGGGTGGACGAATGGCGAACGTGCCAGCGTCACTGTCAAGCTTCTTCAGGCCCATGTACCCCACCGTTGGGACGAGGCTGGCGTGCTTTCAGTCAATCGCCAGTTCGAAGCGGCCGTCGATCAAGTTGTGGCAAGCATCACGTCGTGAATCGCACCTGCGTTAGGTCGATTGCCCAAGTCCAAGTCAGAGAAGGGCACCGTTAAGTTCGCCTGATCCAACTGAGATCGATCTGTTCCTGAGGCGGAGAGAAGCGGTCGGCGAACCGATTGATCACCTGTGCAACGCAGAGGATGCACCCGCCAAGGTTTGCCAGCACCTCCAGCCGTTCGTTCCCGTGCTCCAGTCCCACAGTCGACTCGATGCCAGGATGGTCGCTGACAATCCGTGGTGGTGGTGGCTTTGTGAAACTCCATGTGTCAACAAGGGCATTCGAGACCAGTCTTCCAAACTGGGGATCATTCCGAAACCCAAAATCCTGCGTCAATCCATTCGGTATAGGTACCGAGGTCATGCCGACTTGTACGAAGTGTGGCTGACGGTGCTTGTCCACGATGTCGAGGGTGTGGACATCCAGTAGCGCCTGTCGAAGAGGGGAAGCCCAGTCGTTGCGGTCGTGATAGGGCTGAAGCCATGCAATGGCCCTCTGATCTCGAATACTCAATCGTTTGATTGCTGGCCATTCGCTCGTCGGCTTCTTCTGACCTCCACTCGCCATAGGAGGCTTGACGTAGATTGGGAATGCCGAGTTCTTGATAGCGGTTTTCGGGATCCTCCCTCCATACCGGCGAAGGTGTAGCTGGTAGACGAGATGGTCGAGTGATGCCCTGAGGCTGTGCAGACAGTCCCCAAACACAAACGGCCATCGATCGTCCAGAGGTGGGATGTCTTGAACGTAGAAGCGGAACTCCAGCCCATTCGGGTGAGCTTCGATGCGAACAGGCCTGACCTTCCGGTCAACCCCGTCGTGCATCTCGTACTTCAGAGTTCGGTAGAGGCTGACTGCCCATCCAAGACGAGCTATCGGATCGGTGAGACTTCCTCTCAATGCTCAGCACAATCGTCATCGAATCGAGACGCATGGACCTTGTTCATGGGCCACATCCTCTCAAGGGCCATGAACACCGATCATCAGCAGTCCTTCCCGTTTAGCCAGTACCCGCCGACTAGGTTCCCGTTCTGGTCAGCGCCCCCGCTGCAACCACGAGAGCCGCTGTAGTCCATCCCGAGCGGCGATCCTGGCGGAGGCGGAAAGCAGCAGTAGTAGGGGCCTGGGTTGGCACCAAGTGGATCTCCTGTTTGCCAGACCACCGGCCCATAGACACCAGCAGTGATCTTGTCGATCATCATGGTCGTTGTGGGTGCAGGGACTGTAGTTGTGGTGACCGGCACCGTCGTAGCAGGAGCCGACGTCGTCGTAGGGACGACTCGTGTAGTCGTACTTGCCGAGAATTTGGTGGTGGTCGTGGTGCTACTACTGGTCGAGCTTCGGGTGGCCAGGGCAGTGACCCCGACTGCAGCCAGCGCAACGATGGCGACGATGGCAACGATCATCCACCCGTTCAGCAGATGCGACTTCTCATCTGCGTCGATCGACTCACCCGCCACGGCATCTCCTCATGACCAACTGGAACGTTGATGGATCGTAGGAGAGAACGCCGCTAGTGCCTCGCACATATCCGGCGCTATGGGGGGGTAGTAAGCCTCTTGAGTGGAGGAGCGATCACCTGCCACGATCGCTTCATGAGGAATCGGAAAGTCATCGCCGTCGGCGTCGCACTCTCGATCTGGGCCGTCGTGACGCCATACATGTAACGAGATCTTCGGGTCCGAACGTCTGAGCAAGTCCGTGGGCCAAAGTGGCTCTTCGAAAATGAGCGGGGTGC
>PLSY01000169.1 GCA_003164275.1 Acidimicrobiaceae bacterium
CCGTCGATCGGCTCGCCGAGGGCGTCGACCACCCGTCCGAGGAGTGCGTCACCGACTCGGACCGAGAGGATCCGGCCCGTGGCCTTGACCAGCTGCTCTTCTTCGAGCCCGGTGTCTTCGCCGAGGATGACGGCGCCGATGGTCTCCTCGTCGAGATTGAGGGCCAGGCCCTCGGTCCCGTCCTCGAACTCGAGAATCTCATTGACTGCGGCCCCGGGAAGTCCGGTGATGCGAGCGATCCCGTCACCGACTTCGACGATGCGGCCCACCTGCTCGGTCCCGACCGCCGGCGTGTAGTCATCGACGTGGCGCCGCAACGCTGCGGTGATCTCGTCGGCGTTGATGGTCAATTCAGCCATCGGCTGTTTCCCTTCCCTCTGGAATTTGGTAGGCCGCCTCGGACATGAGGAGGTGTTCCTTCAGTTCGTTCAAACGATGTCGGGCACTTCCGTCGATGAGGAGATCGCCGACTTGGACGACGACGCCGCCCAGGAGCTCGTGGTCGATGGTCACCTGCAGTTCGACCGGTCCCCCGGTCAGGCGCCCGAGGGCCTCGGCCAAACCCTCTTGTTGGCTGGCATCGACTTCGGTCGCCGCTTGGACTCTCGCCACCCGCCAACCTCTGGCCCGGGCTGCGTCCTGGACGAGCGCGTCCAGCGTGGCCACGATGTCTCGGGCCCGTCCACCCCGCACGGCGTAGGCGGCTAGGCGTTTGGTGGCCGGCAGCACCTGGTCGCCGAAGAGGTCGGCGATGACCTGCTGGCGCAAGGACACGGGCAGCTCGCGGTCGCCCAGGGCGCCGCGCAAGGGCTTGCTGTTCTCAACCGTCCGGGCGAATCGGAAGAGCTGATCTTCGATCTCTTCGAGCTCAGCGGAGGTCACCGTCTCGAAGACGGCGGCGGCATATCCCGAGACCCGGTTGCGGGACCCGAGTCGGCCGAGAAGAACTTCGTCGTCGGACTCCCCGTCCACGTTGGGCCCACGCTCGGCTGCGGTGTTCATCTGTGAGTAGAGCCAGTGGAACGACGACTCGAGCTCGGATGCCGGGATGACCGATACGGCCTGGTGGATCAGGCTCTTCACCTCGGGGCGGACCTTTCCCTCCAGCAGGTCGTCCAGGACCGCCCGTCTGGATGCCACCGGCACCGACCCATCGTTGATGGCGAGGGCCAGCTCCGTGTTGGCGTCGACCAACTCGGCCACCGACAACAACTCACCGGCAGCCTCATGGAGGGCACTGGCTTCGTGCAGGACCTCCTCGACGGCAGCGAGATAGCCCTGGAGGGCTGGGTTCACCGACTACTCCTGGCGGCACCGGCGGCGGCGCCAGTGCCCGTTTCAGCCCGGACGGCCGCGATGGCCTCGTTGATGAGGTCCTGATGATCGCTTGCCTGGATCTCCCGACCGATGACCCGTTCTGCGGCCGCGAGCACGATCTCCCCGACCCTGGCGGTCACCTCTTCGACCGCGGCCTGGCGGGCGACGGCCACTTCGGCGTCGGCGGCCTGGACGATGCGGTCATACGTGGCCTGGGCTCGGGCCTCGGCGTTGACCACCGTCTGATCGGCGGTGGTGTTGGCCTGGGCCACGATCTCGCGAGCCTGGCCACGGGCCTGCTCCAAAGCGGCCCGACGTTCCGTGTCGGCGTCCTCGGCATCGGACTTGGCCTTGTCCGCGGCCTCGAGCTCGCCACGGATCTGGTCCTGGCGTTCGGTGAGGGCCTTGTTCAAGACGGGCAGCACCTTCTTGCCGATGACTCCGAGCACGATGAGGAAGGCGAGGAGCACCACGATGAACGTCCCGTTCGGGACGAGGAAGTTACTGGTGGCGAGAGGCATGGACGTCATCCTTGGATTGTCGGTCGGAAAGGTCCGACGCCGTAGTCGTCGATTGTCGCAGGATTTGCGAGACTCGAGGACCGTGGCGACGGCATGGGCTTGGTTACTTGCCCAATGAGAAGACGAAGAGGGCGGCGAACACCAAGTTGATGAAGTAGGCCGCCTCGCACAGACCCACCGTGAGGAACATGATGGTGGTCAGGCGACCCTGGGCCTCAGGCTGACGGGCGATGCCGGCGATCGTCTGACTACCGGCCAGGCCGTCGCCGATAGATGCGCCAACGGCGCCTCCGCCCAGTGCCATTCCCGCACCGACCATGGCGCCGGCGATCTTTACTGCCTCTGCCATCGAGGTTGCTGCCATTGGTGATTCTCCTTTTTTGAGGTTGTAGATGAGTTAGGCGTTGATGACGTCGCCCGAGGCCTGGTGGGCCTCGTCCGGTGCCATGGCGGTGTCAAAGTACAAGATGGTGAGCAAGGCGAAGATGAAAGCCTGGATGGCTCCGATGGCCATGTCGAACAGCTTCCACACCACCGTGAAGGGGACCGAGAACACCGCGCCGATGGGCGCCGGTCCGAGCTTCCAGATCACGAGGGATGCCAAGAGGGAGAGCATCAGGCCGCCAGCGAACAGGTTGCCGAAGAGACGGAGCGTCAAGGTGACGGGCTTCACGATCTCTTCGACCGTGTTCATGAACAGGTTGACGAGGAACAGCTTGGGGGGGAAGGGCCTGGCCAGGTAGTGCTTCACATAGCCACCGAAGCCGCGGTTCTTGATGGCCGCACGGTGGACGAGGATGATGACCAGCAGGGCCATGGCCAATGGGAGATTGATGTCGCTGGTCGGTGCCGGAAGCCAGTCGAGCATGGAACCGATGGAGAGCACCTCGAACAGGTTGCAGGTGAAGATGAAGACGAACAGGGTGAGGGCGAGCGGTACGACGTTCGCTCCCCTAGGCCCGATGGTGTCGTCCACCTGCTTTTGCACAGCGCCGACCGCCATCTCCCAGACCAGCTGGAACTTGCCGGGAACGCCACTCGTGGCCTTTCGAGCCATGAGGAGGCCCATGGTGATGACCACCAGGCCGGCCACGATGGTGGCCCAGATGATGTCCATGTCCAGGGTCAAGCCGAAGACCTTGCGCTGGACATGGTCGCCCACCGAGATGTCGATGCCCAAAAGATGCGTGTTCAACAGATGAAGGCCCATAGGGGTCAGGCACCTCCGGAGGTGTCGTCAGGTGACCCGATGACCGGGTGCGATTCGGATCGGACAATGTTGTCGTCGACCACGTTGGCGTTGAGTAGGTCGTCAACCGACTTCATCGGGCCGGACTTCGCCATGGAGCGGGCCACATTGGCGAGGAGGATGACCTGGAAGACGGCCAGTCCCCCGAGGATCCCGAAGCCCAGTTTCGAGTTGACAAGCAGAAGTCCGATCGTGACGACCGTGATGATGCCCATGCGGGCGAGCGTGTTGAGAGCCAACGGACGCCGTTTGTTGGCGACCTCGCTGGCCGCCACCTTGTTCACCGAGATGCCGATCATCCTGAAGTTGAGCGTCCCGAGCCCGAGCCCGATGCATGCGCCGACGCCCAGCCAGATCTGGCCGAAGGAGACACAGGCCACGATTGCAGCGAATCCCACGACGAGCGTCATGGACAAGGTTCGACGGGCCACATCGGCCACGTTGGGCAGCGAGAAGTGAGCGAGCATCCCTAGACCCCTACCCCGAACGCGGCCGCATAGCCGGTCGTCCCCTCGGTGGTCATGGCAGGTACTTGCGGACCCGCACCCTGACCATCATGATCGCCGTCACAAGGCCTAGGGCCACCCCGATGAGGGTGAACAGCGGTGTGGTCCCGATCCATCGGTCGAGCAGGTAGCCAAGGCCGCCGCCGACCACCAATGCCATGGCAGCCGAGAGCCCGAGCGTCATGAACTCGACGGCACCCCGGGCAACGGACGGCTGCTGCGTGGCGGGCTCGGAGCTGGGCTCCGGTGGAGGGGTAGCTTCTTCCATGGTCGGGCCGGGCCGCGTCACAGTCTGTGGAATGTTCGAGCTTCACGAGTTGTTCCTGAATTCAAGCAGCGGTGCAGCTGCAGCAGCCGATGGGGCCGCCACCCGGATTGATGCCCAGCGAATGGGCGATGGGCCTGCAATTCACGGCCTGCATCATCGCACTTCCGCGCACCCTCCGGCAAAACGTACGAAACACTCCGTTTACAGTTCGGTCGAGGGTCCCCCCCGGACCGCCCCGACAGGCTCGCTGGCCAGGCCCGCAGTAGGACCCACGTCTCCGGGTGCCACCCCGTCGACCGGGGCCTCGCCCTCGGGCCCGAGTCCCCGTTCCTTGCGAAGCGAGGGATGGAACAGGGTGTAGAGGATCACCCCGAGAGCCAGCGCACCGAACGGGATGATGGCATTCACGCTCGAGACGTAGAGCGGGAAGAGGATGAACCCCGAGAGCAAGAGCGTCCAGGCCCACAGGATGAGCACGCTGCGGCGGTGCCCGTGGCCGAGCCGCAGCAGCCGGTGGTGGAGGTGGTTCTTGTCCGGGGTGGAAAAGCCAGTTCGATTGGCCGTTCGGCGGACGAAGGCAAAGGCCATGTCGACGATGGGCACCCCGAGAATGAAGAACGGGATGAACAGGGGGGCGAAAAAGAAGTAGGTCTCGCCGCTCTGGCCGGTCACACCTCCGACAATTCCCGCCGAGCGACCCCCGATAAGCATGGTGGAAGCAGCCATCATCAAACCGAGCAGGAGGGCCCCGGCGTCGCCCATGAAGATCCGGGCGGGATGGAAGTTATGGGGGAGGAAGCCGAGGCAGACCCCGCAGGTGATGGCGATGACCCACAGCGCAGTCAACAGTGGCGTCCATTCCGGTGAGAGCTGGACCAGCCCGGCCAGGGGAACCTTGAACTGGAACCAGGTGACACCCATGAAATAGAGGATGGTGGCCGCCAACACCTGGCCGGCCACCTTGGCCGGTGCCGAC
>PLSY01000424.1 GCA_003164275.1 Acidimicrobiaceae bacterium
AACGAGAAGCGCTACGCCGTCCCCTTCATCGCCGCCACCATCGGTCTGTTCACCCTCGGGGCCGGCGTGGCGTTCCTGATCTTCCCCCACGCCCTGCAGTGGCTCGACTCGATCGGCGGTCCGTCGCTGACCCAGATCCTCGACCCGAACAAGTACCTGAGCCTCATCATCCTGCTGATGGTGGCCTTCGGGGTCACCTTCGAATTCCCGGTGCTGCTCGTCTCGCTCGAACTGGCCGGGGTGCTGTCCCCCAGGCAGCTCAGCTCGTGGCGTCGGTGGGCGATCGTGGGCATCGTCGTGCTGGCCGGGGTCATCACCCCGAGCTCCGACCCGTTCTCCATGATGGCCTTGGCCGTGCCGCTGTACGTGTTCTATGAATTGTCCATCGTCATCGGACGGATCATCCAAAAATGACCGACGGGCGTGCCCGAGGGACGGCTCGGGAGCCCGCAGACGAGCTGAGGGCGAGCTTCGAAGCGTCGATCGACTTCCCCCTCGACGGGTTCCAGCTCCGGGCTATGGACGCCATCGACCGGGGGGAGTCGGTGCTCGTGTCCGCCCCGACCGGCTCGGGCAAGACCCTGATCGCCGACTACGCCGCCGCCCGGGCCCTCGGACGGGGCGGGAAGACCTTCTACACCACCCCGATCAAGGCGCTGTCCAACCAGAAGTTCGCCGAGCTCTCACGCCGCTACGGCGAGGACCGGGTCGGCCTCTTGACCGGGGACATCTCCCACCAGGCCCATGCCCCCATCGTGGTCATGACGACCGAGGTGCTGCGCAACATGTTGTTCGCCCGCTCGTCCATGCTCGACGATCTCCATGTGGTTGTCCTGGACGAGGTCCACTACCTCCAAGACCCCTACCGCGGATCGGTATGGGAGGAGGTGCTCGTCCTGACCCCGGCCGGAGTGTCCTTCGTCAGCCTGTCGGCCACGGTGTCGAACGCCAAGGACTTCGGGAAGTGGCTCACCTCGGTGCGGGGCATGACCCGGGTGGTCGTCGAGACCCACCGGCCGGTCACCTTGTCCCACCACTTCGCCGTGGCCGAGCGGGGCAGGGACGACATCACCGTGCTCGATCTGCTGGTCGATGGGAAGGCCAACCCGGCGGGACTGGCCATAGACGAGCGCGGCAGGCGGAACCCCCGCCACCGGTACCGGGTGCCCCGTCGGAGCGAGGTGGTGGAGTACCTGGCCAACGCGGGCATGCTGCCCGCCATCACCTTCATTTTCTCTCGGGCCGCCTGTGACGATGCCACTCGCCAGTGCGTCCAAGACGGCATCAGGCTCACAACTCCCGAAGAGCGGGTGCGCATCCGCCAGATCACCGAGGAGGCAACAGACCGCCTCACCGACAGCGACCTTCGCACCCTCGGCTACGGGCCCTGGTCCGCCGCTCTGGAGGCGGGTATCGCCCCCCACCACGCCGGACTGGTGCCGGCCTTCCGCCAGGCGGTGGAACGGTGCTTCTCCGAGGGGCTGATGAAAGTGGTGTTCGCTACCGAGACCCTGGCGCTGGGCATCAACATGCCGGCGCGGACGGTGGTGGTCGAGCGGTTCGCCAAGTTCCGGGGGTCTGACACCTCGGCCCTCAATGCCGGCGAGTACCGCCAGCTGACCGGCAGGGCCGGACGGCGGGGCATCGACTCGGTGGGCCACGCCATGGTGCTGTGGTCCCAGGCCACCTCGTTCGCACTGGTGGCCCGGACAGCTATCGCCCCCCCTCCCGACCTCGTGTCCTCCTTCCATCCCACCTACAACCTGGCCGTCAACCTCGTCCGTCGGTGGTCGCGTGAAGAGGCCCACGGTCTGCTCGCCGCTTCCTATGGGCAGTGGCAGGCTCCTCAAGGGTCGGTGGCGCTCGCCACCCAGCTGGATCGCCGCCTGGCCATCTTGGACGAGCGCGGCTTCATCGAAGGGTGGCGCATGACCGAGACCGGGCACGCGCTGGCGGCGATCTATCACGAGTCGGACCTGCTGGTGGCAGAGGCCCTGGCGGCCGGACTGTTCGACGGCCTGGAGCCCGCCTCGTTGGCCGGTGTGGTCTCCGCATTCACCTTCGAGGCCAGGAGAGTCGACGAGGAGCCACGGGAGCCGCGCCAACGTGTCGTCGTCGAGCGCCTGGCCCAACTGAGCCTCCTCGCCGATGACCTGCGGGCCGACGAGCGACGCGTGGGCCTCCGACGGACCAGACGCCCGGACACCGGCTTGGCCCGGGCGGTGATCGCCTGGGCCACCGGGGCGACGCTCGATACCGTCCTGCGGGAGACGAGCGTTGCCCCCGGAGACTTCGTCCGCAATATCCGCCAGCTGATCGATCTCGTCCGCCAACTGGCCCAGGTGGCTCCTGACCCGAACACGAGAGACGCCGCCGGTCTGGCCGTCGCCCTCCTCAGAAAAGGCGTCGTTGGCGCGGACGATCCCGCCGCGGTGGGGTCCGCGCCTGACCTGGTCGTACCCACCTAGTGTGATCTGGGCATGTTCCCCTACGCCGAAGAGACGTTCACCGCAGACGAGGAAGACATCCTCCGGCGCTATGTCACCAACCTGGACCAGCCCGTCTTCGCCCTGGTCAACCTGCCAGAGGTGGTCAAAGGCGCGCTGTTCGCCCGCTACTCTCGGTCGCCGAAGAGCCTGCGCCGCCTGTTCCTCGACGAGTTCGTGGGGGAGCTTGACATCACCGGCGACGCCACGGTCGACGCCACGGTCGGGCTGAAGCGGGCCGAGGAGCTCTACGAGAAGGTCTTTTTGGAGTACGGCGACGATTCGGTGGCCCAGCTCGGCGGTGTCCATCTGGCCTGCGAGCAGGCTTCGAACGTCCTGACCAAGGTCCTCGAGTGGGGCCGGCTGATGGCCTACCTCGAGCAGTCCACCCGCTACATCGCCTACAACAACCGCCTGAGCACGGGGCACTACCGCTACTACCGAGATCCCCACCTCCTCGACTCACCCCTCGGGGCGCGCTATGTGGGCGACATGGACCGCATGTTCGACACCTACGGTGAGCTGTTGGAAGAGGCCCAAACATGGCTCTCCGGCCAGTACCCCCGCCGAGCGGGCGACTCGGACTTCGTCCACCGCCAGGCCATCAAGGCAAAGGGCCTCGATGCCCTGCGAGGGCTGTTGCCCGCCGCCTCCCTGTCCAATGTGGGCATCTACGGCACCGGCCAGGCCTATGAGCTGTTACTCCTGCGCATGCGCTCCCACCCGTTGCCCGAGGCCCGCAGTTATGCCGACCTCATGCTCGAAGAGCTGAGGAAGGTCATTCCCTCGTTCCTGCAGCGGGTGGATCGGCCCGACCGGGGAGGGGCGTGGGCTGGCTACCTGGAAGCGACGCGCCGGGACACCGAGGAGATCGTGGCCGAGCTCTTCCCCGATCTCGTCTCCGCGTCCGACCATCCGACTGGCGGCCCGGCGGGCCAGCCACAGGTGACCCTCCTCGACTTCGACCCCGAGGGGGAGGACAAGGTGATCGCCGCCATCTGCGCCCCGCTCACCGATCGCTCCGAGGAAGAGGTGCAACGCCGGGTGCGCCTGTTGGGTGCCGAGGAGAAGCGCTCGATCCTCCGGGCCTATGTCGGGGATCGGACCAACCGCCGCCACCGGCCGGGACGGGCCTTTGAGCGCACCGGCTACCGCTTCGACGTCGTCACCGACTACGGCGCCTTCCGGGACCTCCAGCGCCACCGCATGCTGACCATCGAGTGGCAGCCACTCGGCACCACGCTCGGCTACGACGTGCCCGACGTGGTCGAGGGAGCTGGCTTGACCGACCGCTACGTGGCCTCGCTCGAGCGGTCCCGGGAGTTGGCCGAGGCCATGGCGCCGACCTTCCCCGTCGAGTCGGCCTACGCCGTGGCGCTGGCCTACCGGATCCGCTACTCGATGCAGATGAACGCCCGGGAGGCCATGCACATGCTGGAGCTCCGCTCCGGACCCCAGGGCCATCCGAGCTACCGGTGGGTGGCCCACGAGATGCACCGGTTGATCGCCGAGCAGGCCGGACATCACCTGCTGGCCGAGGCCATGTCCCACATCGACTTCGGCTCTGAGGACCTGGAGCGGCTCGAATCCGAGCGGCGGGCGGAAGTAAAGCGAAAAACCTTGTCGACATCGGGAAATCCCGCAAACGTCTGACCTGGACAGTTGTGGAAACTCCCTGGTGGATGGGGGTGTGTTCCATTTGACGACAAGAGGTACTCATGGCCTATCGTGCGCCGAGTCCCAGACGCCCCGGAAGGCGCGAAGTGCGAATTCATTCGTATGGCGCGACTCGAGGGGGGGATGCTGTGAGAGGCGGAGGAGGCCCAGGGGATCGAGTAGAAAACGTTTTCCCGACGACGACGGCTCAACTGTCGAGATCGGGGAAATGGTGCCAAAGACCCCTGGGTCAACCGCCTGTCTACAGGCCGGACCAACCAGTCACCCCACACAGTTCAGGAAACACCGTTCACCGAAGGCCACGGTGGGAATAATCCCGATCGCTGTCCCGTTGGCGAAGTCCGACACACGAAACCGTCGGCAGTGAACAGCGACGGAGTTCAAGCCAAGGCAACCAAAGGCGCTCGGCGGGTCGGCCGAACCGTCTATGCTCCCGCCCAACTCACCACTGAAAGACCGAGATGCCACCAGAACTCGATGAAGTCGATGGACCCGAAGAACTGATCGAGGGAGAACTCGATGAGTTGGTCGATGACGATGACGACCTGATCGCCGACGACGCCCTCGCCGTCCCTGACGATGACGACGTCGAGATCGTCGTCATCGAAGAGGACGACGATCTCGTCGTGCCCGAAGCCGCCACGAAGGCGCCAGCCAAGGCGGCCGCGGCAGATGAGTCAGAGGACGATGACGAAGAGGAGCCCGACGACGACGAAGACGTCGAGGCCAGCCTCGACACCATCTTGAAAGAGCGCCTGGTCGTCGAAGAGGTCGTCGATGACGATGAGGACACGCCTGAGCCGGAGGACAAGAGCGGCGACGGTGTGGAGCGGGTATTGCCCAAGCAGCCGGGCGAGTTCGTGTGCAGGTCTTGCTTTCTCGTCAAGCACCCGAACCAGCTCGCGGACAGCAAGAAAATGCTCTGCCGCGACTGCGTCTGAACGAGGGGGAGCCGTGCCGATCCCGGACGACCAAGCCCACGAGGACACGGCTCTGAACGAGCGGTTGATGGACCTGTTCGTCTTCGTCCCCGCCGGCATCGCCCTGTCGGTCGTCGAGGACTTCCCGAAGCTGGCCGCCCGGGGACGCGAGAAGCTCGGGACGCGGGTGACGTCGGCCCGGGCCATCGGACAGTTCGCCGTCAAGGCCGGCGCCGACGAGTTCCGTCGTCGATCAGAGGACCTGCTGCACCGATCCTCTGGCCCACCCGCCGCGGGCCCATCGCCAACGGCGCCGCCCGCGTCATCGGCCGAGACCCCGGTCACGACAACCTCGTCGGTGTCGTCCGCCGCCTCGACTCCTCCGAGCGGGGCGACCGCCCGACCGGCGTCGAACGCTCACATCCCGGCGGTCGGCACCTTGTCGATTCCAGGGTTCGACACGTTGTCGGCGTCCCAAGTCGTCCAGCGCCTCGACGGCCTGAACCGGACCGAGCTCGTCTCGGTGCGGGCCTATGAGTCCCAGACCAGGGGGCGCCGGACCATCTTGAGCAGGGTCGACCAACTTCTCGACGAGCGTTCCTAGCTCCCTCCCGCGAGCCGCTCGAGACGGAATGGCAGAACACCTGGAGGCGGTCTGATGGAGGCAGTGCGCAAGGCCACGGCGTACGACGGGCCACGGCTCGCCGAGTTGGCCCGCGAGTTCCTGGATGACGTGGCCTCGATCAGGGGAGGGTCGCTCCTCATCGAGCCCGAGCTCGATGCCGCTGGCGAACACGGGCTGCTCGCCCGACTGCCGGAGCTGGTCGAGGACCGCCAACGCCTAGTCGTGGTCGGGTCGCTCGACGAAGCGGTCGTCGGCTTTGCCCTCTGCCGCTACCTGGACCTAGGGGAACACGGTCGCCGCGGCACGCTGGACGCCTGCTACGTCGAGCCGGGGGCCCGAGAGCTCGGACTCGGGCGCATGCTCCTCGACGCCTCTGTCACCTGGTTCAAAGAGAGCGGATGCCGTGGCGCCGACGGGACGGCCCTGCCCGGTGACCGGGGCACCAAGAACTTCTTCGAGGCGGCCGGCTTCAAGGCACGGATGCTGACCATGTACCAACCGTTCGACTGAAGGGGCACCTGGACCGAGAGGCCCGCCGAAACCCCTCAGGGGCTCAGGAGGCCCTGCGCCCCTGGCCCGAGCGGGCAGGCACGGGTCGCCTTGGCCCGGGTGGCGGGGGGATGGGGATGCCCATGAGCCGGGCCAGCTCGGGCACATAACCCGATGCCTTGCGGGCCGCGGCGAGGAGTGTCTCGTCGGCCCCGGTGGGCAACCCGGCGGGCTTCACGGTGCGACGAACCGGTGAGTCGACGACGACCTCCAACAAGGCCGTCCACTCCTCGGGCGGGGTGTCTGCCGTCATGGCCTGGCCTGCCGCGTCGGCCAGCCGCACGGCGAGCTCGGCCGACAGCCGGGCTGCAGGCTCGGGAGGCCGGATGGACGCCCGCACGGCGTCGGCCACGCGTCCGTCGTCGAGGGAGGTGGTGATCCGCTCGACCCACTTGTCCCGAAGGGCGGTGACCCGCTGATCGAGCGAGGTGCGAAGAGCAGTCGCCATCTCGGTGCCTTCTTCGTCCAAGGTGACGGTCGAGGCGGAGGCCACGATGGACCGCAGCTCTCGGAGGGGAACGTCCTTGCCGGCGTTGCGGGCGACAGAGGCCCTGTCCTTCCAGGTGGCCAGGTTGACCAGGGGGAGGAGCTTCTCAGCCATGGCCAACAGGGGCCCGGGCGTCACCTCGGGGACGCTGTCGGCCCGCGCCCTCGTGTTCTGCTCCTCGATGGCCTGGCGAACGGCTGGGATGCCACCGCGCAGGAGCTGCTCGGCGACCGGCAGCTCCTCGGGCTTCAACGTGGCGAGGGCGGCATTGCGGAAGGTGTTGGACGTGGCCAGACGGCGCGGGTTGTCGCGACCGCCGGACTCGCGGCCTCCCGGGCGGGCAGGTCCAGAGCGCCCCCGGCTCGGTCCGCCGTCACCGGCTGGGGTGCGCGAGTCGCTCCGACCCCTCGGCGCGCCTTCACCCCGGCCTCGGTCGCCGCCGCCCTCGGGCCGCGGGCGTCCGCCGGCCGGGCGGCGAGCGCCATCCCTCGATCCGTCTCGCGGGCCATCGCGGTCATCGCGACGCGGGCGCTTGCCCTTTTGGGCCAGCACCACGTTCACGTCGGGGCCCTTTTGCGGCGTGCCGATGACCTCGATCCGGTGGGCGGACTTGGTGTCACCCTTACCCTTCGGCGGCATGAGGGCGACGACCGTCGTGCCGTCGAGTGTCGTCTCCACCTCGGCTCGAAGCACTGCACCCACAGCTGACCCTTCAGGGACCAAACTGGCGTCGACGGAACCCCGGGGCTGCTTGGCGCCGACGGCGCGCCAGGTCCACGTTGATTCGCCGCTTTGACTTGTGAGTTCGACTTCGATGCGATGGGCCATACCGGCGGACAGGCTACTGCCGCTACCGACCTCTGGGGGAAAACTTCTTGACGGGGTGCCCTAAGAAGGCACTAAGAACCCCCTGAAATGCACGTTTACGGAAAGTCCCCGCCCTACGATGGCTAGATCCCCCGGGCCAAAAGTGCCAGTGGCGACGTCGATGCCGACATCGCCCGGCGGTGGTCCGTACCTTGGAGAGACAGTGACTGAGCATTCCCACAGCGATGGCGAGGTACCGGTCGACGCTGACGTCTCCGAGCTGGAGAGTCCCGGGACCCCGACCGCACCGTCGGCTGTTCCCCTTGGCCCGGCCGGTCCGGCCGAGGCCCGCCCGACCGAGAGGCTGAGCCCGACGACCCCGACCGAGCCGGTCCCGCTGGAGACGGCTTCTTCTACGTCCGCGTTCCTCCCGGCCGACTGGAGCGAGTCGGCCCGAGAGGTCATGCCCGGAGCGTCGAGCCCAGCCGTGGCCACCCCGTCTCACGAGGCTCGAGCCGCAGCTGCGACGACGGCTGCCGCTGTTCCGGCGTGGGGACCCGTCACGCCAACTCCCGACGGGGGAGAAGGGGCAAGACAGACTCCGCGGCCGAGGCGTTGGCAGTGGGGGGCCGTGGCCCTCGTCGCCGCTCTCATCGGTGGCGCCATCGGAGGAGGCATCGTCGCTGTCTCCACCCACAACGGCTCGACCACGGTGAAGGAGATCTCAGCCGGTCCCGCGCTGCTGAACGGCACGACCAACATCGAACAGGTCATCGCCAAGGTGCAGCCGGCCATCGTGTCGATCGACGCCAAGTCGACGTCGTCGTCTTCCACCCAGTCCATCTTCGGGGGAACGTCGAGCGGCGTCCAAGAGGACCAGGGGACGGGGATGATCATCACCTCCGATGGGGAGGTCGTGACCAACAACCACGTGATCGCTGGCGCAACGACCATCACCGTCACGCTGTTCGGCAGCCTTAAGGCACTGCCGGCCAAGCTCATCGACACCGATCCGACCAATGACGTCGCCCTCCTCCAGATCACCGGCCAGTCCGACCTTCCAACCGTCTCCTACGGCAACTCGGACAACGTCCAGGTGGGTGACGCGGTGGTGGCCATCGGCAACGCCCTCGGGTTGTCCGCCGGCACGCCGACGGTGACGCAGGGGATCATCTCGGCAAAGGGACGCACCGTCCAGGCGAGCGACTCGACCGGTAGCGCCACTGAGACCCTCACCAACATGTTCCAGACCGATGCGGCCATTAATCCTGGCAACTCCGGTGGTCCGCTGGTCGACAGCTCGGGCAAGGTCATCGGCATGAACACGGCGGTGGCGGCGAGCGCGGATGGGACCTCCCAGGCCCAGAACATCGGCTTTGCCATTCCGATCAATGAGATCAAGTCGGCCGTTGCCAGCGTTAAGTCGAGCGGCACTATTCAGCGACCATACCTCGGCGTGCGCTACGAGCCGATCACACCAGATGTTGTGGCCAGCCAGAACCTGAGCGTAAATCAAGGTGCACTCGTCATCGGCGATAGTGCGGATGCCGCGGTCGTGGCCGGATCACCCGCCGACAAGGCCGGTATCAAGAGCGGCGACATCATCACCAAAGTCGGTAGTCAGACGATCGACAGCAACCATTCTTTGACCTCGCTCATCGCCAACTACAAGCCAGGCGACAAAGTTACCCTGACGATCCTCCGCAACGGCAAGACTCAGACGGTAGCGGTCACCGTCGGCACGGCTCCCTCCGGCTCTTAGGCTAGCTTGAAGCCAAGAATAAAGTAATCTTCCTCAGCAACCCTTAAGCCGTACTTCGCAGCTTCCTTGATCAAGTTCTCGTGCTGCCACGGATCGCATTCGGTGAAGAGCCAGCCGCCCGGGGATAAGTGATCACCGATCTGGGCAAAGCACTTTCGGTAGAGATCGAGCCCATCCTCGCCGCCAAAGAGAGCCAGGCCCGGCTCATAGGTTACCTCGGCCATCAGCTCGTCGCGCGCGTCGTCGCGTAGATAGGGGAGATTGGTCACGATTGTCTCAAACCTGCCCTCAACCTTATCCCACAGATCCGACTCAATGAAGTCGATCGACTCCTTGTAGGCTGCAGCGTTCTTTTTGGCAACTTTGAGAGCCGGGACCGAGACCTCTGTCGCAGTGATCTTGAGGTCTGGTCGATGCTGCGCAATCGCTACGGCCAAAGCGCCCGAGCCGGTACCGATGTCGATCAACTTCGACTTCTTCGGGGCATGCTTAATAGCCCATTCGACCATATGCTCAGTCTCGACGCGGGGCGTCAGCACGTCGGGCGTAATGGAAAACTCGAGCCCATAAAACTCGCGTTTGCCGGTGAGGTGGACGAGTGGTACGCGTTTGGTGCGGCGCTGAACGATGATGGCATACATCTGGCGTTCTTCGGGCGTCAGCTCGTCGTCACTATGGGCGAGGAGCCAGGCGCGATCGTGTTTGAGAACGTGGCCTAAGAGCAGTTCGGCGTCGAGGCGGGGTGAACCAACCTGGTGGCTTTCGAGCCAACCCTTTGCGTCGATAATGGCCTCTCCAATGGTCATACCCCCGCTTGCTCGAGCTTGAGTCGCAGATCCTCGGCACGTAGGGCCTCGAGCATCTCGTCGATCTGACCGGTCATAAAGCCGGGCAAGTTGTGTTTGCTGATACCGATGCGGTGATCGGTCACCCGGTCTTGTGGGAAGTTATAAGTTCTAATCTTTTCACTGCGATCGCCGGTGCCGATCTGGCTCTGACGCGCCTCGCGGTTGGCCTGCTGTTCGGCCTCGGCTTTGGCTGCCAGAAGTCTGGAGCGCAGGACGCTCATGGCCTTGGTCTTGTTCTTGAGCTGACTCTTCTCATCCTGAATGGCTACCACCGTACCGGTCGGTAGGTGGGTAATGCGTACCGCCGAGTCGGTCGTGTTG
>PLSY01000140.1 GCA_003164275.1 Acidimicrobiaceae bacterium
GCGAGGTGAGCCCGTAGAGGATCTCCGTGAAGCCGTGGGGACCGCTGTTCAGGGGACCGATTCGCCCGGCGTGCAATGACACGGCGATGGCGGTGATGATCAGCACGGTGATCGGCATGACCAGGGCGGCGAGCCCCGCCAGTTTGACCTCCTTGGCCTGGATCTTCTTCCCCAGGTANNGTCCGCCGATGAACACGGCGATGATAGCGTAGATGAGCAAGGTGTAGAGGCCGCTCCCGACGCCACCGGGGGTCACCTCCCCGAGCATCATGCCGGTCAGGAGTCCCATGCCACCGATCGGGGTGAAGGAGTCGTAGGAGCCGTCGGCCGAACCCGTGGACGTGCTGGTCGAGGACACCCCGAACAGGGCAGTCGAGGTGTCACCGAATCGCACCTCCTTGCCCTCGGTGTTCCCGACGGTCGAGTGCACCCCGGCCGCTGCCACGGCAGGGTTCTGCTGGTGCTCGGCGTAGCTGGTGTACCCGACCCAGACCCCGAAGATCATGACCATGGCGGCCAGCAGTGCGGCTCCGTGGCGGATGCTCCCGACCATCTTCCCAAAGGTGTAGGTCAGGGAGAAGGGGATGCACAGCAAGAGAAATATTGAGAGCCAGTTGGTCAAGCCGGTCGGGTTCTCGAAGGTGGTGGCCGAGTTGGCATTGAGGAACCCGCCGCCGTTGGTGCCNNTGACGGTCCCGGCGAGCGTCTGCACCGCACCCTGGCCGACGAGGATGATCCCGGCGAT
Source organism: Acidimicrobiaceae bacterium (assembly GCA_003164275.1). The sequence goes on from PLSY01000140.1 coordinate 746, forward strand.
GAACGCGATGGGGATGAGAACGTAGAGGAGCGCCCGGGTGAGGTCGACCCAGAAGTTCCCCACGGTGAGGGAGTTCTTACGAGCGAGGCCCCGGATGAGCACCAGGGCGACGGCGATGCCCACGGCGGGGGACACAAACTGCTGGACGGTGAGGGATCCCATCTGCGAGAAGTACGACATGGTCGTCTCTCCGCCGTAGTTCTGCCAGTTGGTGTTGGTCACGAACGAGGCCGCCGTGTTGAAGCTGAGGGCCTGGGGCACGGCGCCGAGGTGCTGCGGGTTGAGCGGGAGCGACCCCTGGATGCGGATGATCANNTTCCAGGTCTGTTCCTGCTCGGGACGGGTCCCGAGCAGCCGGTAGACCGGCCGCTCGGCCCACCCGAGGAAGTGGACCCGGCCGTCGAAGACGGCGGCCATGTACGACCCGAGGTATCGCCAGGCCAAGCCCAGGGCGATGATCAGGGTGATGATCGTGAGGGCCAAGCCCATCTCAGAACTTCTCGGGTTTGAACATGGCGAAGACCAGATAGACGAACATCACGGCGGCTACGCCGAGGAGGAGGCCTTGGGTGAGCGTCATACCCGGTCCAAGGCCCAGATGAGTCCGAGCATCACCAGGGTGAAGCCGATTATGCCGAGCGCTACGAGAAAATCTTCCATGGAACGAGTATGGACTGAAGGTTCTTAACGGAATCTGAACAGCGGCCTTTCTGCCTTAATAATTTCTTAACGGGCCTTCCTCAACAACCGCTCATACGATTTCGTACGACAATGGACCGTGCGCAGAAGTTTGATTGGCTCGACCGCAGGGATCTCTCTAGCAATTCTCTTCGGGATCGGCATGGTGCCGCTCCGGCCGCACCTCAGTGTCGCCACCGCCGCCCTGGTGTTCTTCATCCCTGTGGTCATCGGCGTGACTGTCGGAGGCCTCCGGGCTGGTGTGGCCAGTGTTGTCGCCGGATTTCTCGTCTACGACTACGGATTCATCCCGCCCTACAACAGGCTGACCGTGGACAGACCACAGAACTGGGTGACACTCGCCGTCTATGCGGCGGTGATGCTATTGGTGGTCCGGCTAGCGGCCAACCTGGAGGATGCCCGATCCGCAGCTCAGCGGCGGTCCGATGAAAACCGCCGACTCTTCGAGCTGTCCGAGCTCTTAGTCGAAGACCGGTCCGTCGGCGATCTACTGAAGACAATTGCTCGGGTGGTGGGGAGTGTATTTGGGGTACCAGGAGTAACGCTCCTGGTACCCCAAGGCGATCGATTGGAAATTGCCGCTTCGGCCGGTGAACCCCTGTCCCAAACTGAGCTCCAGAGGCTCGAGCCACTCTCCGGCATCCCTGTCAGTCTCGGCTCGGGCCCTGGCGTGGCAGGCGAGATTCGCACCGTGGCCCTGACCACATCGGGCCGTCCGATCGGGATGCTGGCCATGCGAGGGATTCCTGCCTCTGAGGAAGAGAGGGCCCTTCTGCGGACGTTCGCCAACCACGCCGCCCTGGCGCTCGAGCGAGCTCAATTGCGTGAGCGCGCCCTGCGATCGGAGGTACTGGAGGAGATCGACCGCCTGCGGCACGCCCTGATGGGAGCCGTGTCACACGATTTGCGCACTCCGCTCGCCACGATGAAAGTGGCCTCGTCAATGCTCTACGACCCCACCATTGTTCTCTCTGAAGCCGATGTGCATGAACTGCATGGTTTGATCGACGTCGAGACCGATCGATTGAACCGACTCGTAACCAGCCTGCTTGATATGACCCGCATCGATGCTGGGGTACTCGAGGTCCGTCGCGCCCACCGGTCTGTCCTCGATTTAGTCACCGACACAGTGGCATCTCTTCGTTCGGCGCTCACAGATGGGCAGGTCGACATTGAGATTCCGGACGATCTACCGGAGGTCGACATCGATCACATACTGATCGGACAGGTGCTCGCCAACCTCTTGGACAACGCCATTCGGCATGCCCCTCCGAACAGCACAATCACCGTGGCCGGTACCACTAGGAACGGGCACATCGAGGTATCTGTCATGGACCGAGGACCGGGCGTGCCACTGGAAGAGCAGGAAGCGGTGTTCGACAGGTTCGTGAGGTTCGACACTGGTGGACGGGCTGGTCTCGGCCTGACGATTGCCAAGACCTTTGTCGAAGCTCACGGTGGTCAGATCTGGGTCGAGGATGCGCCTGAAGCTGGGGCCAGATTCGTGTTCACTCTCTCGCCGGCCGCAGCGAACGGAATTGGGGGCTAAAGGCAATGGCCAAGGTTCTCGTGATTGATGACGATTCGTCGCTCCTGCGGGCGTTGCGCCTCGGGCTCCAGGCCGGTGGTCACGAGGTGATCGCTGCGATGAACGGTGAGCAAGGACTCTCCCAGACCGCCCTGGTGTCTCCTGATGTCGTCGTGCTCGACCTCGGCCTTCCGGACCTCGACGGATTGGCCGTCTGCAGGAGGATCCGCCAATGGAGTGAAGTGCCGATCATCATCCTGTCCGCCAGCGGTGCCGAGGACCGAAAGGTTGCCGCCCTCAACGGAGGAGCGGACGACTATGTCACCAAACCCTTCGGTATGGCTGAGTTGGAAGCCCGCATTCGGGCCGTCATGCGCCACCCGAGGAGCGAATCGATCGGGCATCGGCCGGAAGCGATAGCGGTAGGGAGGCTTGATCTCGATCTGGTTCATTCGGAGGCAAGGCTCGACGGCACAGCTGTCAGTCTCACGACAAAGGAATTCGAAGTTCTGTCATTTTTGGCCCGTCACGCCGGGAAGACGTGTACACATCAGATGATTCTCGGGGCGGTGTGGGGCACCGGCTATGGCCAACAAGCCCAATATGTCCATGCTTACGTGCATCGACTGCGACAAAAGCTCAACGACAGTTCCGGCACGCTGATCCAATCCATCTCTGGCGTTGGCTACAGCCTCTGTGTGGACCGTGAACACTCGCGATGATCCGCCTGCTCTTCGTTGCCCACAGTCCTTCTGGCCGTCGACGCGACCGAGCACATCTCGCATCGTCGGGGGGTCGCTGTCACAGGCCCTTCGATTTCGACTGCTATGAAATGGACTGTCCGGCCGCGGAGCCGAAGGTGCGGGATGAAGCGACCTAATCCCATCCGAAGGCAAACTGTTGCTACTGACGTGCCACCGGTCGGAAGCTCCACGGTTGCTACTGACGTGCCACCGGTCGGAAGCTCCACGCGATGAAGGAGAAATTCGCAATGCTGTTTCGACAACCGCACAAACCAGTGCCGGAAATCAAACACACGGCAGGGTCATCTGCACGCCTCGTTGGTCTCCTTCTGGTCGCCGCTTCCGTGGCTCTGGTGGGCTGTGCCTCGGGTACTTCCTCCACTACAACAACGGTCGCCACGGGTGGGTCGGTGCCTTCGCCGTCACCGACGGCGGCGGCCGAGGCAGCCCTCAACGCCTACCGAGCCATGTGGGCTGACTTGGTAGACGCAGCTCGAACCTCAAACTTTGAATCCTCGCTCCTGTCCAAACACGCTTCGGGAAGCACCCTGTCGCTTCTCGTCCAAGGCCTAGCCAGGGATCAGGAACAGCACATCGTGACGCGAGGGTCACCAATCATCGATCCAAAGATCACCTCGCTTTCGCCCACCCACAATCCGGAGCGAGCATCGATCGCCGATTGCTTCGATGACTCCCACTGGATCGAATACAAGAACCATGGGGGTCTGGCGAAGA
>PLSY01000247.1 GCA_003164275.1 Acidimicrobiaceae bacterium
TTCACGCCCTCCTGCTCGCTTGTCGTACCCGGGGAGTCGCTGGTCACACCCACTACCGTGCAGCCGAACGCCACGGCCACGGCGACCGCCACCGGGTTCACCCCCGGTGAGACCGTGAACGCCACGGTCCACTCGAACTCCATCGACGTCGGCCAGGCTGTCGCCGGTCCCGATGGCAGTGTCCACCTGACGTTCACCGTCCCGGCCGACCTGGCGGCGGGGACCCACGATCTGGTCCTGGTCGGCCAGACGTCGGGTCACATGACCGCAGCCGCCTTCAGGGTGATCGCCAGCTCGGGCTACCGGCTGGCCGCAGCGGACGGCCAGGTGTTGCCCTTCGGTGGCGCCGGCCTGTTCGGTTCGGCCGAGTCGATACACCTGGCGACGCCGATCGTCGGCATCGCCGCGACCTCCGGCGGTGGGGGCTATTGGCTGGTGGCCGCCGACGGTGGTGTCTTCGCGTACGGCGATGCCGCGTTCTACGGGTCCATGGGCGGGCGGCACCTCAACAGCCCGATCGTGGGCATCGCGGCGACCTCCGACGGTGGGGGCTACTGGTTGGTGGCCGCCGACGGCGGTGTCTTCGCCTTCGGGGATGCCGGGTTCCGCGGGTCGATGGGTGCCGCGCGGCTCAACGCCCCCGTCGTCGGCATCGCAGCGACCTCCGACGGCGGTGGCTACTGGTTGGCGGCGGCCGACGGTGGAGTCTTCGCATTCGGGGATGCCGGATTCCACGGGTCCATCGGTGACACGCAACTCAATGCCCCCGTGGTCGGCATCGCGCCAGGTCCAACCGGCGGCTACTGGTTGGCGGCGTCCGACGGAGGGATCTTCTCCTTCGACGCCGCGTTCTACGGATCGATGGGCGGCAAGAGCCTGAGCGGCCCGATCGTCGGGGTGACCGCTACCTCCGACGGGAGCGGATACTGGATGGTCGGTGCCGACGGGGGCGTCTTCAACTTCGGCGACGCCGTGTTCTCCGGTGCGGCGGCAAGGTCGACCACCGGTGCACCGATCGTCGGGATAGCCCCAACAGCCGGGTAGACGGCGTTCCGCGCTGCGATCGCCGTGCTCCAGGGTCAACTAGCCAAATAGAGCCCCCCGGGGAGCCTCTCAGGACCGGACGTAACCGTTTGCCGTCTTCGGGTTCCCACAGCTCGGCCGCCGGTGATCAAAACAGGCTCCAATGGGCGGACAGGCGAGATTCCCTGTGGATGATGGCGTTGAGCCACTCGCGGGCCCTCACACCCCCTGGTCCTTCATCCGTCCGAAACTCTGCGTCGCCCAGTGACGGAGACGCTCGTTGAGGTGTCGTCGGAGGTAGCTCAACTCGGATCGGTCGAAGTCCGCTCAGTTGTTGATCCAGCATCAGCACCGAGGGTTGATGGCGCCCTTAGGCACAATCGCCTCCGAGGTTCCGTCAGCTGTCCACGAGGTGAAGCACGAAGGCGGTCAGTTGGCCGCGGCTCCGGACCCCCAGCTTTGCGTAGATGTTGTCGAGGTGCCTCTTGACTGTTCCCGGGGCCACGTGCAGTTGGTCGGCGATTGCAGCATTGCCGGCGCCGAGCACCACGAGCTCGGTGATCTCCGCCTCCCGCGGGCTCAAACCCAGTGACTCGTAGTCCCGCCGTCGCGCCGGACGAGGTTCCTCGTCGACGATGATGGCCCCCGGATGAGCACCCTGGGCCGGCAGGTACCGGAGCACGATCCGCTGTCCGTCCAGCTGCGCAGTCAACGGACGGATCAGCTTCAGTTCCTCATGTTCGGCAAGGTGAGCCTGTTGTGAGGCAATCCACCGATCCACACGTGGCGGCAACGGCGAGGTCCGGGACGGACGTCCGAAGAACCGGTAGAGCGTGACCAGCGCCCCTGGGGCCAGCTCGTCAGGCGGGTCCCACAACACGATGACGTTCCATCCACGCCCGGTCACGGCGTCGTTGGCGGCGTCCACCAAGCCCCGTAGGCGCTCCTGGTCCCTGAAATTGCGCCAGGCCTGGGCCAGGTGGGGACGCAGCACGTTCAAGGCAACCCGATCGCGATCGCTGAAGTCGCGATCCGCCCGGCTGACGACCAGTCCGAAGACGACCGGTGCCGCGGCCGGGAGTGTGGCCGACATCTGGTACTCGACGCCCATGGGGCCGTAGAGGTCTCGGTACAGTCGGCTGGCGTGGAACATGTCCTGTGCCCAGAAGTCGCTGATCCGCCAGGCCGAACCGTCGCCCGTGGCAGTTGCATGGCGGATCAGCGGGTGTTCACCGGCCAGCTCGGTGAGCAGCTCGGCGGCATCGTCGGGCACCGTGAACGTTGCTGGCTCCATCCAATAAGTGAGACGACCGCCGACCGGATCGACTTCGTTGGCGGTGGCGACCAGACACGGCATGAGGGCCCTAACGCCCTCGAGCGTCGATTGGAGGAAGGTGTTTCGTTCCTTCGCCTCACTGGCGACTCGAACAACGTCGAGTACGCGCGAGAGGTCACTCTCGTCGAGCCGCACGGCACGTACTCTATCCCCGGGTGCAGGTCCGAGCCCAATTCCCGCAACGGCGCAATGACGCGGGACCAGGTTGGGAGTTCGGCACCTCCAGGATTCCCGGGGCGGCTCAACCCGCCAAAGGTTTGACTGTAAGCGTGTGTCCTGAAAGGGAGTGA
>PLSY01000348.1 GCA_003164275.1 Acidimicrobiaceae bacterium
ACTCTCGATCTGGCGCTGCACTGACTTTTCCGATTGGAATTCGGCCAGCGCGTCAGTCGTCCGGAAGATCAGTACGTCCGCGCCGTCAGCCACCGTGACGACCACCACCACTTCGCCCGGTCGGGCTCGATCGAGGACGTCGGCGAGGATCACGCCTGGTTGGGCGGCTGCCGGGTTGCCCANNTCGGCAACTGCATCCTCGGCTAACGAGACGAGCACGTCCTCAGCGAAACGTGGCTCCCATCGATGGGCACCCACCTCGCCCGGGGCTCGCCAACGGTCGAGAATCTCGTCCGTGGTGGTGGACTCACCGATCAGGGTGGCCAGGACCGGTCCCGATCCGAAAACGAACGCCGCAGCCGCGTCCCCTCCTTCGGTCTCGTCCCTTGATCCGGCCAGCCCGTTGCGCACGTCAGACGTGACGGCAAGGACATGCCGGCCGGCTGCCGCCCCGTCCACCGCGGCACGGAGAGCGCCGATCCCCGATCGTACGGCCCCACCGAGGTCGTACGCTCCGGCAGTTCTCGGGAGTCCAAGTGCGGCGTGAATCGCGGTGGCATTGGTCTTGTCGAGGTAGGCGGGATACGACGTGGCGAAGTACAGCCGGTCGACGGATCCTTCGCAGCGATCCTGAGCGAGGGCCCGTCTGGCCGCCTCGACCCCCATCGACGTGGTGTCCTCGTCGTAGGAGGCTACCGACCGAGTCCCACCATCGGCGACGCCGCCCTCGATCAGTTTCCGCTGCAGTCGTTGATAGGGGACGTAGACGCCGAATGAGGTGATGCCACTGGCCATGTCCCTAACCTCCTGAGCCGTCAATTCTCGGACCAGCCACCGGGCTCACGGCAACTCCGGGGCAATGACATCGACGCTCGCTTGACGCCAACATCGACGTCACGTTCGTGATCGGTTACAGTAACCGCTCACTTTACTAGTGTCCAACGGGAGATCCCGAGGGTACAGCCCGACCTCCGTAAGCTCTATAGTCATCAGTGCTCGCCCCTGCCGAGTGAAGTGTCCACTTACAACATTGGTCGTTACCAGACACTGGACTAGCCCGGGCGAATCGGGCTCTTCCCTGCCAGCCCACAACGGAGTGGACTCCAAGTCATCGCAACCATCACGTTCCAAGAGGAGCAAACCATGAAGGTGTCCGAGTTCCAGAACCTCGAGTACCGGGTGGAGGACCGGGTGGCCTACCTCCGCTTGAACCGACCCGAGGCCCTCAACTCCTTCTCGTCGCGGCTGTACGGCGAGGTGAAGTGGGCGTTTCGCCATGTCAGCCACGATGACAATGTGGACATGGCGGTCATCACCGGAACCGGACGGTCATTCGCTACGGGAGGTGACCTGAAGGAGACCCTGGCCCGCCTCAACGACAAGGACGATCCGCTGTCCATGTACGAGTTCTTCGACCGAACCCCCTGGTCCTCGCTCCGTGACTGTAAGAAAACCACGATCGCCGCCATCAACGGGATCTGCTACGCGGGAGGCCTCATCACCGCAGCCTTGTGCGACATTTCCGTGGCGGCGCAGAGCGCGAGCTTCTGCATTGCAGAGGCCAAGGTGGGCATCGCCGATCAGCAGATCCCGACGATCCTGTTCGGCCGGGTAAGCCCGGCCAAGCTCAAGTACTACGTGATGACAGCCACGCCGTTCAGCTCGGAGGTGGCGGAGCGGATCGGGTTGATCACCGAGGTGGTGCCGGACGACCAGCTCACTGGCCGGGTTGCCGAGATCATCCACGAGCTGAAGGGAACTTCGCCGGTGGCCCGTGCGGAGTTCAAGGGCTACATGAATGGACTCATCCCGTGGCCCCCCACCGACGGAGGCGAACGCGCGTTCGCTAGTCAGGCCGTGATCGAAGGCTTGACCGCCTTTGCCGAGAAACGGCCGGTCCGGTACGACCAAGTCTCGGAGTAAGGCGCCTACTCCCCACTGTGTCAGCGCATCCGATAGTGGCCAACAAAACGCCTACTACAATGCGTGAATGGTCAACGATACGGGGCGCACCTCAGCGCGGCGCAGGATGCCTGCAGCGGAGCGGAAGGCCCAGATCGTCAGCGCGGCGCGGGACATGTTCGTCCGGTACGGATACTCCGGGACCCGGACCCGCCACATCGCCGAAGCTGCCGGGGTCACGGAAGCTGTGCTGTATCAGCACTTCCCATCCAAGGAAGCCCTCTTCGAGGAGGCGATCGTCACGGTGCTGACCAAGACGCGGTCCGACATCCTGATGCACACCCGTGCAGTGGCTGAGGCAGCCCTGCGGGGGGATGCAGAGGAGACCGCCGAGGCCGAGGGCGAGCTCTACGCCATCATTGACGGCTTCCTGCCCGAGCTAGGAGCGGCGCTGTATTCCGACCCTGGCTACGGAAAAACCTTCTACGCCCAGTACTTCCTCCCTCGCATGCAGCGGATGGCCCAGTCTCACTCTGACTCATTCGTCTCCGGCGAAGACGACAACGCAAGCGAGATCAGTCGATATGTCATCTCGGCGATCTATGGCATGAACCTCGGCTACGCGCTGCATGCGCACTTCGGCAAGGATGCGGTCTCCAGTGAGAACGCCGTTCACGAGATCTCGACCATTCTTTCCGGCGGGATCGGCGGCTGACATGCCTGAGCGCACCGCCAAGAAGCCGGCAACGTCGAGCACGGCCCACATCGGTTCGGGAAGCAACAGTGAGTCCACTCCGGCATCCGATGTGACCGCCCAGCGTCGGCACCTCCTCTGCGAGGCGGCACGCACTGTATTCACCGAGAAGGGCTGGGCTCGGGCCCGCACCAGGGATATCGCTCAGGAGGCCGGCGTGACCGAGACGGTGCTCTACCGTTACTTCCCGTCCAAAGACGCCCTCTTCGAAGCGGCCATTCTCGAGCCACTCGAAGGGCTGGTGGCCGACCTCACCGAACTGGAGCCTAGCTATGAGACGGTGACGCTACGCGATCGGGCACCGATCAGTGACAAGGTCAACGCCGCGATGCATCTGCGACTGGTCGAGATCGCCCCCCTGCTCTGTATTGCCCTGTTCTCCGACTCGGAAAACGGGAAGATCTTCTACCAAGACCGGGTCGTCCCTTCCCTTCAGGCAGCCAGTGCATTCTTCTCGACGACTCTGCGACCCAAGGCACGTGAGGCGGTTCCACCCGAAGACCTGATCATCATCCTGCTCGGCATGCACTTCGCTGTGGCCAC
>PLSY01000033.1 GCA_003164275.1 Acidimicrobiaceae bacterium
TGATCGTGCAGCAGACCCCTTTGCCGTTGCCCTTGGTTGTCACGAGGTAGCTGTCGATGAGTCCCCATCCGAGCACGGTCTCGTGCCCGTCGGCATGCCGGATGGCTGACTCGAACGTGGCACTTCGCAAGCGTCCAAGCGAAGCCCGGACGAGAGATCGCTGCTTGCCGCCGAGCACCTCGTGACCGAGGGCTCCTGCGGCCTCCGAGAGGCTGAATGGAACCTGCCGATCGGCAGGACATCCGAGTCGGACGTAGGTCGTTGTTAGGTGGGCGAAGAGCCGTTGGTCCGTCGTCGTGAGCGGACGGCCTTCGACATTCCGGAAGGGGTGACCGAAGAGGACTGGGGCGACGACAGTGTCGTCCTCAGGAGCCCGTGGACGGGCGTGCCAGATCGGACTCCGTGCGAGGTTCGTCTCGTGGCCGAGGGTGTTGCGACCCTTGGAGAGGAGGAGCGTGGTTATGGGCGGGGAAGAGGGGAGAGTCTGGACCATGCGTGCTGATGAGTAGCTATGCAGATGGGCATACAGGCAGATGTGCAGATGTCTGCACTACCGACCGTTTGCAAGATGAGATCGGACATCCTCGGCGAAGACCGGATCGTGCTCGATCCGGGTGAGGAGGAGTCGGATGATGCTGCTGACAGACGTGTCACTCTCCAGCGCAAACTGTCGGATGAACCGATGCTGAGCCTTGGGCATCTTCACCATGATGCGGGTGATGCTTTCCAAACGCTCGACCGCTGGCATCGGGATGGGTTCGCTTGGAGCCTCCGCTTGTACGGCCCTGCTCCCAGCGGCGCTGGCCTTCAGGCGTGCAGCAAGGTCACTGGATTTCGCCGGGCTCATGCGGCCACCGCCTGCTTGAGGAGTTCGTCGAGGAGGGCACCGTAACGATGACCGTTCGGGGGAACCATCCCGAATCCTGTGACGTATGCCTCCAGGAGCGGGATCTCGGACTCCGTCACCGGCATGCCGAGATCGTTGAGCTGGTCTCGAACCAGTCGTGCGGTCCTGGTGTTGGCACGAACCTTCGTGAGCAGGATCTGGATTGGCGGAGCGTTCAGTTGCTCCAGGGCTGCGATGAGTTCGATCGTCGGGCGCAGACGGTTGATGTCCATCAGGCTCGGAGCGAGCGGGATCAAGACATCAGTGGCGCTCAAGATGGCACCACGGACGACGGCCTCGTGACCTGGTGGGGTATCGATGACGACGTGCTCGAACCCGTTTGAGAGTTCAGGGAGTCGGCGATGCAGGTCTGGTCCTGCATCGGTGAGAAGGGTGAATGGGGCATCGCTGCCCATGAGCGTCGCCCACTCGGTTGCCGAACCCTGAGGGTCGGCGTCGATGAGGAGTGTGCGGGCTCGCCATCCAAGACCGGCAGCAAGATGGACTGCGGTCGTTGTCTTCCCGGTTCCACCCTTGAGATTGGTAATTGCAAGACGCATAGCGGATGTACCTATTACAAGTGCGGTGCAGATATGCAGACGTCTGCACATTTGTACATGCAGACATCAGCATTTGCAGACTTACTATCTGATGACACCCGCTGTTTTGTCAACGACTTGTGACATTTTGGTCACGACTGATCTCGGCGAACTACTCCGGAGTGAGCAACTTCTCCAGCGCAACTTTCGGGATGAGGATGCGCCGACCGATGCGGATGCAGGGGATTTCGCCACGACTGACGGCGTCGTAGGCGGTGGCACGGGAGATGCCGAGGGCAATCGCCGCTTCTTCCACGGTCATCGTCAAGCGCTGCGGTGGCCGCTCCTCGATGACCGGACCAACGGTGCGACGGTCAACGTGGAGGTCGTCCCAACTGAGTACGGCCACGGCTTCGTCAAGGGCATCGGAGTGCTCGTGCCACCAGTCGGATTGCGTGAGGGTCATCACGCCGACGGTGAGGCTGTTCTGTAGTTCCGGCAGCTCGTCGTCCACCGGAGCAGTCTTACTCGGCTGAAGGGAGCTGGGCTGGCTTCTTCCTCTTGGCTGAGAGCACGTTGCCCATGATGGTGGCAGCGGCACGGTCCCGCTCTTCGAGAGCGTGGCTGTAAATCCGAAGGGTGAGGGAAGGGTCTGAGTGACCGAGCCGACCGGCGACGGTACGGACATCGACACCCGCCCCTATGAGCTGGGTGGCGGTGAAGTGGCGCAAGTCATGGAGCCGAACCGTCGGTGCTTTTACCTCGTTGCGGACCCGGATAAAGAACGACGTCACGTTGTCGGGACGGTAGGGGACGGTGGATTCGACGAGCGGCGAGAACACGAACGCATCCGGCTGGAGCGTGCCGCCAGACTCCTTCAGCCACCCAAGGACTTGCTTCTGGTGCCGCTGCATGAGAGCAACACCAACGGCGTCGAGAGCGACCGTTCGGGAGCGGTCCGTCTTGGTGGTCTTTTCGGCCAGGCCCCCGACCACGACGACGACGGAACGGGACACCTCCATCGTCCCGAGTTTGACGTCTACGTCGCTCCATCGGAGGGCGCAGAGTTCGCCACGACGCATCCCGGTGAGCGCAGCGAGCATGAGGAGGGAGGCGAGTTTGGGGTCCCGCTTCTCGGCCTCTTCAATCACATCCCGGACGACGTCAACCGACGGAGCCTGGACACGGCGCTGAGCGACCCGTGGCGGCTTGGCTCGTTCTGCCACGTTGGTCTTGACCCAGCCCCAGCGGACTGCTTGGTGCAGGGCAGAGGAGATGATGGCGTGGTGGTTCCGGATCGTCTTGGGTGACTTGCCGTCGTCCTTCATGACGCCGTACAGGTCGTCGAGGTGTTTGGCCGAGAGCTGGTTGAGCTTCACCTTGCCCAGTCGTGGCCGGATGGTCCGCTTGATCTGAGCCCGGTACGTCCGCAGGGTGGTTGGGGAGAGGTCCATCCGTTCGCATTCTTCGAGCCACTTGTCGAGGAGTTGGCCGAAGGTCACTCCGACGCCATCCGACCGGCCGGGCGCTTGCTGGTCGATGAGGTCCCGGAGGGCAGAATCGGCGGCTCGGGAGCCACCGTGGAACGTCTTGCTGAGCTGACGCAGCTTGCCGGTGACCGGGTCGTTGCCCAGCGACACCCGCAGCTCCCACACACCATCCCGTAGCTGGCGCTTCGATCCACGCACGATGGGAATTGTAGCCCGTTCATGGGATGGCCCATGGGATGGATTTGCGGGAAGCAGGAGGGCCGGTGCTCTCGCACCGGCCCTGACCTGCACTTTCTTTGGTGGCGGGGGTAGGATTTGAAC
>PLSY01000350.1 GCA_003164275.1 Acidimicrobiaceae bacterium
ATGAGGTCGAGTCCCTCACCGGTTCGGAATGCGTCGAGTAGTTCGGACAGGACAGACTTATCCAGGGCCATCGGTGGTGTCTCCTTTGGTGGGTGCGGCTAGGAACACACCGAGGATCACGCCGATGGCCCCACCTATTGGTGGATGCCCCGGCTACTCAAAGCCCACCACTCGAGGGGACGCCACCGAAGACGCCGCCATCGGCCCCGATGAGCCAGTAGCCCGAGGTGTCCGGAGACGTCCCCATTCCGGTGATCGGGCCGTTCAGGCGGAGGGAGCTGGTCGAGCCGAAGAAGCGGGCATCGCCAAAGGCGAAGATCCCTCCGTCCGAGGCGACCAGCAGATAGCCGTGCCCACCGCCGGTGGCGGCCATGCCGACGACCGGTCGGTTGAGGCGAAGGGCGCCGGTCGAGCCGAAGAAGGGCGCATCGCCAAAAGCGAAGATGCCGCCGTCCGAGGCAACAAGCCAGTAGCCGCGTCCGTCGGCGGTTGGGGTGGCACCGACGATGGGCTGATTGAGATGGATGGCCCCGGTCGAGCCGAGGAAGGGCGCGTCGCCGTAGGCAAAGACGCCTCCGTCGCTCGCCACCTCCCAGTAACCATGCCCGTCGGGCGTGGCCATGAAGGCCGTGATCGGTCGGTTGAGCCGCAGGCTGCCCCCCGAGCCGTAGAAATCGGCGTCGCCGAAACTGAAGATGCCGCCATCGGCGGCGGCCAGCCAGTAGCCGTGCCCGTCGGGGGTGAGTGAGGCACCCACGATGGGGCTGTTCAGGTGCACGCCCTGCATGGACCCGTAGAAGGCGGCGTCGCCGAAGGGGACGACGCCACCGTCCGAGGTGACCTCGTCGTAGCCCGCGCCGCTCGCCGTCGCCAGCAAGGCAATGGTGGTGCCCACGGGGAGGGAACCCGGTTGGGCGACGCCGACAGGCGTGATCGGACGACTCGGAACGGCGGGGGCCACCGGTTCGACGGGAGCGGGGGTGTCGGTCGTCGTGCTCGACGGTGGGACGAGGCTTATGAGGTGGTCCTTGAAGCCGAGCCCATACGGGGTGGGTCACCGGCATCGTCGGTGGTGAGGGCCGGCCCGTTCGAGCACGAACGCCCACCTCCGCCATTGAACGTCCAGGCCAGATAGGAGACGCCGTGGGCGTCGGCCCAGTCCATGTAGTCGGTGATGAAGGTCGACGCGCAGTCGTACTCGCCGATCTCCCCGGAGATGACCGGGACCCGAGCCAGAAGGGGCAGCCACCGGTTCCACAGCGTCGCGTCGTCTCCTGAGCCGTACTCGTGTACCGATACGGCCAACTGGCCGAGGGGGTCATAGGGGACGTCGCCTGGATATCCACCAGGCCCGGTGTAGCTACCCGTAGGGTCGCCGGCCCAGTCCAGACCGGCGACCATGATCACGTTGGTGGCACCGGTGGCCCGGACGTCCCCGATCAGCTGGTCATAGCCGGCAACCCCCCACCCGTCTACCTGGCAGCCGCCGACCAGACAGGCCCAGGTGATGTCGTGCGGCTCGTTGTAGAGATCAAAGACCACACCCTGGTGGCATTTGAATACGGTGGCGACTGACGACCAGAAGCCAGGAGCGTGGTCCTCGTCGGCCATATCGGCTTGGCCCGTGGCCGCCTGGGTGCCCGGCGCGTTCCAATGGAGGTCGAGGATGACGACGAGACCGGCGGCGTTCAGGTCGTCGACGTAGTGGGTGATGGCGGCCTGGTAGGCGGATCCTCCGTATTGGGGGGCCGACATGTTGATGCCCAACCAGCAGTCCTCATTGAGGGGGACTCGCACGGTGTTGACGTCCCAGCTCTTCATGGCGTCGATCATGGCCGGGCTGTCTGTGTCGGCAGGGTCGAAGATGCCCCATCCTTGGATACAGGCGTACTCCGAGCCGGAGTGGTCGACACCGATCAGACGGGTCGGCACCCCGTCGCCGCCCACCAGCTGATTGCCCACCACGCTGACAGCAGGGTCAGCGGTGCTGGTGTGGGAACCGGATGGCCCGGCGGTGGCTGCAGCGACTGGCTGGATTCCGGCGCCGGAGGCAATGGTGATGAGCAACAAGAGCATGCTCAGCAATCCTGCAGGTAGGGCGTGGCTGGGCGCGACGAAGGTGCCCGATCGGGTGCGGCCAAAGTTTGGGTCCTCGCGGTGTATGGAGGTTGATCGTCACGAATGGCCGTCCGGTTGAGCGCATAGCGTTGACGAACTCGTGACGATCTGATGACTCGACAGGAATGGCACGGTTGTGCCCGGGAGTTCAGCTGGGTGGATGGGTGGGCACGGGTGAAACCACTCGGCCGTCGAGCATGTGGACGTTCCGATCGGCTGAGGCGGCGACGTCTTCATCGTGGGTGACGAGGACAATGGTCACGCCCCGATCGGACCGCAGCTTCTTAAACAGCTCGAGCACGGTGGTTGCCGATCCACTGTCCAGGCTGCCGGTGGGCTCGTCGGCGAACAGTATCGGGGGATCGTTGGCCAACGCCCTGGCAATGGCCACCCGCTGGCGCTCACCGCCGGACAGCTGGGGAGGCCTGCGATCGGTGAGATGGGCGAGGCCCACGTCAGCGAGGAGGCTCTCGGCTCGCTGCAGCCTCTCGGCATGGGGCCGATGGGATGCCATCATGGCGATCTCCACGTTGCGGAGCACCGACAGCCGGGGCAACAGGTTGTGGAACTGGAATACGAGCCCGACCTCTTGGCGCCGAAATTGGTCGGCATTCCGCAGGTGCATGAGGTCATAGGACCCGACCCGAATCTCCCCCGAGGACGCCACGTCGAGTGCGGCCAGCAGGCCGAGCAATGTCGACTTGCCGCAGCCCGACGGGCCGGTGATGGCAATGAACTCACCCGCATCGACACTCAAGTCCACGCCATTGAGGGCGCGAACCTTCCCGTCGGCGTAGACCTTGGTCACATCATGGGTCTCGATCATGGGACGCGACGCCCCGGCGGCCTCACTCACTGCTCAAGGCCCTGCTCGGTCGCAGGTTGGCCGCTCGGATGGCCGGATAGAGGGAACCGAGGATGGCCATGCCGAGGCCGACGATGAGACCCCGCCAGAATGCCGCAGGGGTGAAGTCGGCATGGAGGACGCCGTGGAGCTGGGGGAGGGCCTCGAGCACGGCGGTCGCCGCGAATGAGACCCCGACGGCCAGTACCGAGCCAATGAGGGCGAGGATGAGGCTCTCGGAGACGACGAGGAGCACGACACGATGGCGTGACCAGCCGATGGCCCGCAGCAGGCCGAACTCACGGGTTCGCTCGAAGAGCGAGAGCAGCAGGGTGTTCCCGACGATTACCGCCCCGATGACCAGGGCGAGGATGGTGCTCCCGGTCACCGCAGCCTTCAAGAACACCAGATTGCGGTCGGCCCGGCCCGCTTGGGCGAGTGTCGAGATGGTGGTCAGTTGGGGGTGCTGGGTCGTGAGCGTCGTCTGTACCTTCGCCGACGAATAGCCCGGGGCGACCTTGACGAAGGCCAGGGATACCGANNTAGGCCTGGAGGGCGGGAAGGGGGAACATGGCCCCGAGGTCTCCGTAGGAGATGCCGGTCGAGTAGATGCCGACCACCGTGTTCCATGTGCCATTGGCCTGGAATCGGCCCCCTACATGGAGGCCGAAGTCCTGGGCGGCACGCCATCCGAGCATCACCTCATGGCTGGCCGTCGCCCCGTAAGCGGACCCGGCGAGGATGGTGACTCCGAAGGGCTTCAAGTCACTCGGCGCGATGCCGATCTCGATGAAGAGGGGATTCGCCGCATTAACCTTCTCTGTCTCGAGCAGGACGCCGATCGAGCTCTTCACCCCCGGAGTCGAGCTGATGTCGTCCAACTCGCCCTGGTCGAGGTTGGAGTAGATGATGTCGGCCACCCCCTTTTGCGCCACCGTGAAGTCGGCCTTACCGACGGTGAGCAGGGAGCTGGCGGCATTCTCGAGGCCGCTGCTGACAACGCTCAGGGTGACAACCGTCGATACTGCCAGGGCCACGGCCAGTGCGATACCCGTGGACCGCGCTTTCTTGGCCCAGATATTGGCCAGGATCAAGCTCCACAGGGTGACCGCCCGACGCTTGCTCATTGGCACCTGTTCTGCTGGCTTCGCACGACTTGGTATTCCGACCGGTAGCGGGCGACCGTGCCCGAGGCACTCGGCCGTATCAGGCACATTCGGGCAGCGACGGCGATCATCGTGGAGCTCCAGGCGTGGCGACGAGATGTATGGACGACATGGCAGGACCTCACTAAGCGCTACAACGAAGCCCGCCTGCTGTCTTGAGCGACCTTCGGTCGTCCTAAAAGCTAGCTGGATGCGCTCCGACCCGAACCGGTAGCCGCGTAAGAGCATCCCGGGCCGATGATGGCGCAGTCAGGCGGGGCATCCGCAACAGTACAGACGCACTGCTGCGAAAGCTTGCTCTCATGGGCGATTTCGGGCTGCTTTGAGTGCCACGGTCCACCACAACAGATCGTCGATGAGCATGTCGAGGCGTTGGTCGAGCGCAGGGAACAGCGATGGGTCGAACGTGTCAGCCTGCATTGCAGGCAGCATCAGGTCAGGCAGGATGTGCACGGCGTGGCGGAGTGGGGCCATCTCGAACTCGATGCTCACCGAGCGGAGCTGCTCGATGGCCCTGGCCCCTCCCACATTTCCCCAGCCCACGAAGGAGATCGGCTTCCGTTGCCATTCGACAAACGTGTGGTCCATGGCGTTCTTCAGGTCTCCTGAGTAGCCGTGGTTGTACTCGGGAGTAAGGATGATGAATCCATCCGACCTGTCGATGCGCTGCCCCAGGGCGGCCACCTCCTTGGTGGGGTAGTTGCGCAAGGTGCGGGCAGGAGGAGCCTGGTCGAACTGAGGCAAGGGATGGTCCCGCAGGTCGATGATTTCGGTGTCAATGTCCTGGCGCGCTGACAGCTTCTGTCGCACCCAGGCCATTGGCTTGTCGCCGAACCGACCATCCCTCGTACTTCCCATGATCACTGCAATTTTCGGCACGTTGCTCTCCTCGTCCAGTCGACTGGCCGAACTTCAGGCGTCGCGATGTCTAACGGTGAAGTGAGAGTCGAGAGTCCATGTGCGACTCTTCACCTGGCGAAGTGCACGGACTGCATCGGACAGCCACCCAGCCAATTGTCGAGGGTAGCGCAGCCCTATTGCCAGGGTCGGGTCTCAGTACATTTCAGGGTAGTTCCAAGGGTGTGCCCCCTCTAGCCTGATTTTGGGCCCTCGTGCGCGGTACGCGCTTGGCTGTCGGCAGAATGAAGGGCAGAGCATTCTTATGACCCGCTTGAGGCGGAGCGTTGTCGTACTTGTTGTGGGCTGCGTGCTGATTGGCACCCTCGCGTTCGCTGTCCCCCGATCGGCCGGGGCGGCTGCGCCAGTCACGCTCAATCTCAACGTGCTGTTGGTCG
>PLSY01000235.1 GCA_003164275.1 Acidimicrobiaceae bacterium
TGCCCGCCGGGGTCTGAATAGTTACCAAATAGCAAGTACGTTGAACCTAATGCGGTGGATGAAGGCTGGTCAGGCCGCACATCCACATCGGAATCCGCCGTCACCCTAGGCCGCCGTAGCAGCCGCTTAGTGACGTTCGGGTAGTGGTCTGGCAAGCTTGCTTCGATGACGTCGACGGGGCCCTCCGCAGCCGAACAGTACCTCGCCGTACCCAGGTCATCGGGCAGGTATGGCGTCGACGGCGGAGTCGTCCCATTTCTCCTGTATGGAGCCGCACGCGCATTGAGACTGACCTTCATCCGGGAACGACACCGTCGCCAGACCGTCGCGACGCTCGCCGCGTTGGCAGCCGTGGCGATCGTGGGCTCTCCTGGCAGCATCTTCTCCACCACTGGTCCGAGGAAGAGATCGATCAGGACGGAGATCCTTGATGCGCTGACTCTCCGGAAGCACGTCACGCCACCGAGCCGTACCGCTGCCAACGCGGCGACCAGCCCGAAAGCGTGTGGCTCGATCTCGGGCTGGTCGAAGCCCGGGACTCTGACGGGTACGTCAACCTGTTACTGCGCTCGTCGATGTCGACGCCCTACTCATGGCATCACAACCGGACGGGGACCCCAACCACAAGTCGATGGCGGAGAATCGGCGGCGCGTCGAGCTGGCCCGCTTTACGGTGGTCGATTCTCCACCGCCGCCCTACGGCCAGGTTGCCGGAACCGACGTGGTGCTGCCCCACCTCAATCTCTACTTGTGCAATGGAGGCGTCGTAGTCCCGCTGGCCGGGGCGCCGACCGAGGGCGACGTCCTCCAGCGCCGGCCCTCACAATTGCGTATGGGAGAGGTGGTCCTTACCGCATGACCCAACAGGTGCCGATTCCATGAACGTGCTCCGCGCCACCCCGCAGCCTTCATTTGCTCGGGTCGCGCCACCTATTCATCCACCGCTCCGGGTTGGCGCGGTACAGGTGGCCTGGCACGCTGACCCGACCGTCCATCGGGAGGCCCTAGCCGAGGGAATTCGCCTGGCTGCCAATGAAGGAGCCGCGCTCGTATGCCTCCAGGAACTGACTCTGTCCCCGTATTTTGCCTCAACGCCTGGTGGGCCGGAGCCGGGACGTGTCGAACCTGAACCGCTCGAAACCGGGCCGACAATGCGCTTTGCCGCGGCAATGGCGGTCAAGACCGGCGTCCTGGTTCACGCCTCGCTGTATGAAGAGCGACCAGGGCATCGCCTCGGGTACAACACGGCCATTGTGGCTGCCCCCGACGGTTCGTTGCGATTGCGAACACGCAAACTGCACATACCCGTGACCGCCGGTTACCACGAGGACCACTACTTCACACCGGGACCCGCAGGACCCGACGCATTTCCCACATTGCGTGTCGGCACCGCCGAGTTCGGGTTCCCGACCTGCTGGGACCAGTGGTTCCCCGAGCTGGCGCGTGCCTACTCGCTCCGCGGGGCTGCCGTCCTCGTCTATCCGACCGCCATCGGCTCTGAACCCGACCACCCTGGGTTCGACACCCAGCCGCTATGGGAGAAGGTGATCGTTGCCAACGGGATCGCCAATGGGACGTTCATGGTCGCCGTCAACCGCATCGGCGCCGAACCACCCATCACATTCTACGGATCCTCGTTCATCTCCGACCCTTTCGGTCGCATTCTGGTGCAAGCCCCCCGCGATGAGCCCGCCGTTCTCGTTGCCGACCTCGACATCGACCAGCGCCGGGATTGGCTCGCGTTGTTCCCGTTCCTAGCGACCCGTAGGCCAGACGTGTATGGACCACTCACCGATTCGTGAGCGGAGGTCGGACCGAACCAGCAATGGCGGTGACACGGAGGTCCCTCGTAACCCTCGCCGGCCCATTTCCCATACCTGGCCCTTCGGTTCCACCTTGGAGGGACCGATCATCGCAACGGGATTGCTCACCTGATGGGGCGGTGGTGCATCCCGAGGTCAAGACCTGCCACGTCTCAGTTCGAATAATCCCCGGTACGGGGGATTGAAGGGATCCCGTGTGAGCATCGCCTTGACCTCGTTCGGGAAGTCGGGGGATGTTGCGGTCGCCGGGGTGCGCCTGGCAGGTGACAACGTTCACGCCTGGTCGGAGCTCAGCCATTGAGCGGAGGTAGGCACGCGAGCGGGCTGGCCCCGACGACGACGAGGGAGCGCCGCACCACCGGATCAGGGAGCTGGTTGCTGCTGAGTGATGCAGTGAATCCCCCCGCCACCGAGAACCAGTTCGCGGCCCGGTACGGTGACCACCTGGCGTCCTGGGAGAGCCTCGGCGACGGCCAACCTGGCTATCTCGTCGGTCGGCTGGTCGAACCTGGGCATGACGACGCCGCCGTTCACCAGGAGAAGGTTGAGGTACGACGATGGAAGCTCGTTGCCGGGGTGGCGGGGGATCGAGCCCTCCGCTCGGTCGATCCCGTCTGCCTCCTCTTCGGTGAATACCATCGGCGGTGGCATCGGCACCGTGGCTATCTGCAGCTGGCGCCCCCGAGCGTCGGTAGAGGCCCGCAGGACTCCTAGGTTCTCCTGGAGGACCTCGTGTCGCCAGTCGCTCGGGTCCTCAACCACGCCGGCAAGCACCACCCCGGGCGATGCGAAGCAGGCAACGTCGTCCACGTGGCCATTGGTCTCGTCTGGGTCGATGCCTCGGGGAAGCCAGATGACCTTCTCAATCCCCAAGTAGTCCCGGAGGGCTTCTTCGATCTGTTCACGCGAAAGATCGGGATTGCGTCCCGGGGAAAGCAGGCATTCTGCCGTCGTGATGACCGTTCCCTCTCCGTCGACGTGGAACGAGCCGCCTTCCATGACCAGTGGGGCCCGGTAGCGGGGGACCCCTTCTAGATCGGCGACTTTTCTGGGAACCAACTGGTCGAGATCCCAGGGGAAGTACAGCCCGTTGGTGAGCCCGCCCCAGGCGTTGAACACCCAGTCGACCAGGCGGACATCGCCCGTACCGTTCACGACGAAGGTCGGGCCACAGTCCCGAATCCAGGCGTCGTTACTGGAAAGCTCGATAACCCGTATCGACTCGGGCAGAAGTGCCCGGGCATTCTCGAATTGGTCTTGGTTCACTCCGACCGTGACCGGCTCGAACTCGGCGATCGCGCTCGCGACGTCTACCCACGCGTGCTGCGCCGGCTTGGCACCAGAGCGCCAGTTGTCAGGTCGCTCGGGCCAGAGCATCCACGTCTGGGCATGGGGTTCGAACTCACCGGGCATCCGAAAACGGTCGGCTCGGGGGGTGCTGTCGATCACCATGTCATCGGGCGTCCGTCTCGGTGCGACTGAGCGCGGACGGGCCGTGTGCGCCTACTACAGGAGAGCTTCACCGATCTCCTTCAACTCAGGGTCTGCCGGAGGATCGTCGATGCCGATAAGCGCTAGGAGTAACGCCTTTTCGAAGTGGAGTCGGTTCCCTGCCTGGGGGAAGATGATCGACGCCGGGCTGTCGGCGATCTCGTCAGTGACCTCCTCCCCCCGCATGGCGGGAAGGCAGTGCATGAATCGAGCGCCAGCCTTCGTATGCCGCCACAGGTCGGCATTTGCCCGGAACGTGTGGAAGGCGGCGATGCGATCCGGCTCCTCGGCTTCCTGCCCGGTCCACCACCAGCAGTCGGTGTTTATGAAGTCGGCTCCCTGGACTGCCTCGATCGGGTCATGGGTGAGCAGGAACGATTCACCGCCATCGGCGACGAATGTCTCGGCTCGTTGACGGACCATCGGACTGATCTCGTACCCCGGCGCGTTGGCGATCCGCACGTGCATTCCCAGTTTTGTGAGGGTGGTTGCCAGTGAATTGCACGGTTGTGGGGCGTCGCCGACGTAGGCGAATGTGATGCCCTCGAGGGAACCGGCATACTCCAGGATCGTCAGGGCATCGCTCACACTCTGGCAGGGGTCCCGGTCCGCGTCCATGGCGTTGATTACGGGGACCGCTGCCCAGCTTGCGAACTCGTCGACCGTCTTGTCATGTGCGAGCGGATGGCGATCGCCGAGTTCATCTGGGAGAGGGTGCGGGCGGTGTCGAGGATATTTTCGCATCCGGGAAGATGAATCTCCCCGGGCCGCAGGTAGACCGCATTCTCGCCGAGTTCAGCCATTCCATTTTCCAGACTGACCCTGGTCCGATTGGATGCGGTCTCGAACACCATGGCCCGGAGGTGACCCTTCAGAAACGCAGACTGGGAGCGGCGGGACGGGAGGGACTTCAGAGCGATGGCCAACTCGATGAGTGACTGCAGCTCGTCACGAGTGAAATCAACGTCGGAGATGTACGAACGGCCGCGCAGCTCGTGCACGCTCGAGAGACTATTGGGCATTGCGGCATTGGGATCACCCTTATGTTTCTCCGTGGGTCAACGGCATCCTAGTGGTGCGTCGCGGATTTGGCTTGGGCGGTCTCGGCGTCCACGGGATCCAGCGGCCACAGGAACGCCGCTCCCAGACCGGCCCAACCATTTCGGAGACAGACCACTAGGGTCCAAAGGCCTCTCGTATCGGGTTGCTCAATTGGGTGATAATTCGGCCTCTTCTTTGCGGGCGGGAATGAGCGCCCTTCTTGATCTCCCTGTGTTCAGGCAAGGTGAACTTGGCGGTCCTCCACCGGCATAGTCGGGCCAGGGAGTCGAACCCGTCGGCATTGAAGTTTTGGATCATTTTCTCTGGCCCGGTCCTCGTGACGGCGGTAGTGGCGATCTGGGGTACGTCCATGCCCTGGGCCGACCACAGCACCACCTGGGTTCTTGGCCATCGCGCCACCCCACCCGCGCCAGGTCGGACGATCGAGAGAAGTTTGTTCTCCTCGACGTTGGTGACCTCTCGACACGAACACGTTCTGCCACGCACCACGAGGGTTGTCGCTCAAGGCACTAGAAGGCGACGATGCCTTCGCCACCAACTGCACCCGCCACGGTTACTGACCCGATGCCGGTAAGTGTTCCATTGGCATTGACGTCGAACTCGTCGACGATCCCGTTGGCGCCGGTCTGGACGTAGAGGAACTGTCCTCCAGTCGATGCCGAGGCATCGACTGTCCCCGGATCGGTGGCCGTCTGGCCGAGCAGGGTGAGCTGACCGACGGGGCTCTCTCCGTAGCCGCTAACCGTCGCACTCCCGGCATTGGAGCTGTAGAAGTACCCACCGGCGGGGGCGATCCAGCATGTCGCCGCCTGCGTACTCGCAACGGCGTCGAGTTCGGTTACCGTTCCGTTGACACCGAGACGGTAGGTCACCACCGAGCCGATACCGGTGTCTGCGACGACCAGATTCCCAGCCGTGTCGAAGGTGACGGCAAAGGGGAGGGCGCCCGGCTCAGAGTTCACCACCGGGGTCGGTGAGAGTTCGCCGAAGAACCCGACGTGAAAGACGTCGACGGCGTTGGTACTGCCCTTGGTCGTCACGATCAGCTGGGAGCCATCTGGTGAAAAGGCCACTTGCCCTGGTGTGTGGGTGAACTGGCTGGCGTCTGTCGGGATCGTCAATCCCAGGCTCCGGCTCGAACCGGGGAGTGGGTACAGCCGACCAAAGACGGTGATATAGCCCTGAACGCTCCCGCCGTTCTCCGCGTTGAGCACATAGACGAGGCCGCCGTGGACAGCCACGCTCACTGGGAACACTCCGCCAGAACTAACCACCTGGCGAAGGGACAGCTGGTCGCCGTGGACCGAGAAGACGGACACGCTGTTGCTGCCAGCGTTCACGGCATACAGCGAACCATCGCGTTGGCCGTAGGCGAGAGCACCTTGGGACGCGGTGTGGTCGACCACTGAGCCGTTCAACACACCACCCAGCCCACCGGTGTTGTACGTGGCGGCCAGACTCAGGGCCCCGTTCTCAGCCCGGTTGTAGGCAACCACCTGGTTGCCCCCGGTGTTGTCGGTCTGCACAAAGACAGCGTGGCCAGCGCCTCCTTCGAAAGATGGTCCACCTTGGGGGACCCCATCGGCTCCTGCTGCGACCGGTGCCAACAAGGCAGAGAGTCCAAGGACCGCCCCGGCACTCACGGCCAGTCTGATGAATCGTTTCATTGCTTCTCCTTCGGATCAACGTGTTGCTCTCCCATCACAGTCCCGGATGGGTGAGCACGCGTTACGCCGGGCCGAGACCCGGCCGAATGCCGTAACGCCGCAACAGCCACCGGAGACTGATGCGATGTGCCCTGGGCCCCACCAAGACGATCGGTCCAGAACCGAAGAGGCTGGCCCGCGACGTTCCATGCAGTGAGTTGGAGCCCTACGCTTCGGGTCGTGGAGACGGACGCTGAGTTGCTCGGCCGGTTGCGTAACGGTGACGAGGGCGCATTCGTGATGCTCGTCGACCGTTACCAGCAGGCCATGTTGCGTTTGGCACGTTCGATGGTCCCCAATCAGGCGGTGGCCGAAGAGGCGGTCCAGGACACCTGGATGGGCGTGGTCCGCGGCATCGATCGGTTCGAAGGTCGTTCATCGTTCAAGACCTGGCTGTTCCGTATCCTCATCAACCGGACACGTTCTGCCGGTTCTCGCGAGCATTCGAGTGCACCTATCGAGTCTCTTCACACAGTCGATCCGCACCGATTCGACGCCCAGGGCCATTGGGCCGATCCACTTGACCGATGGGTGGAGCAGACCGATGACCGCCTCGACGCCGCTCGCTGGCTGCCGATTCTCAAGACTGCCTTCGATGACCTCCCACCTCGTCAGCGTCAGGTGGTCATATTGCGGGATGTCGAAGGGCTCACAAGCGACGAGGCCTGCGAACTGCTCGGCATCAGCGCGGGCAACCAGCGAATCCTGTTGCACCGTGGAAGGGGCCTCTTGCGGGGGATTCTCGAAACACAGATGGGGAAGGACTGACCGATGCTGTCATTGCGGCGAAAGGACATTGTGTGCCAACAGGCGGTTGAACTCGTCACCGACTACCTCGAAGGAGCACTCTCACGCAAGGGGCGGCGTCGATTCGAGTCCCACCTTCGGGCGTGCCCCAACTGCTCTGCCTATGTGGAGCAGATCAGGATGACCATCGAGTTGTCCGGGTCGATCGAGCCGGAGGATCTGACCCCGGAAGTAAGACGTGACCTCACGGATCTCTTCCGGCGTTGGCGTTCGGAGTAGGGGCTGGGTGCGAAACGGGCGGAAACGGACTTAGCGTGTTCGGGCCACGCTGATCCGGAGAGTTCGATGGCACGAAACATGTAGATGGCGGCCGAGAGGGGCGTGTACCACCACAACAAGATCGACCTATCGCGTCGATGAGGCGGCGCAGAACGACCGCTGCCGCCATCCTGGCTGCAGCGCAGCCATGCCGAAGTAGCGCGCCATCGAAGTGCAGCTTGCCTCGAAGAGACCTGCCCGGGCGGCGTCAGGCGGGAGCCAGGACGGGTGTCTCCAAACCGTAGAGCTCCCTGGCGTTGTCCCACACCAAACGGCGGCGGACGGCGTCATCGATGCCGGCGAAGGTTTGATCGAGTCGGTCGGCCACGTCGCCGTAGAGGCAGGTGGGATGGGGGAAGTCGGTCTCGAACATCACATTGCCCACTGGAATGGCCCCGCCGACGAGGTTCCGCACCGCGAACTCCTCGAACCAGAAGGTGACGAAGACCTGGGCGGCGAAGTATTCGCTCGGCAGGCGGTCGAACTCGGGCCGGGTCGAGCGGCCCCCGCCCTCCACGAACTGGTAGTCGATGGCCTCGAGGGCGAAGGGCAGCCAGCCGATCCCTGATTCGACCGAGACGATCCGCAGCTTGGGGTACCGGGGGAGGATGCCCGACAAGAGAACGTCGCACACCTGCTGGCCGTTCTTGTGGAACAAGGTCAGACCCTCGAGGGCGAAGGACTCGGCAAAGCCGCGGGTGCTCATGCGCTTGAGGTCCCAGGTGAACTCGCCACCACCGACGTGCAGATTGACAGGCATGTCGCGGTCTGACACCACCGCCCACAGTGGATTCCAGTACGACTCGCCGAGATACGGGAGATCGAACCGGTGAGGTTCGCCGGTGAAGAGGACGGATTTGAAGCCGAGCTCAGCGCAGCGTTCCACTTCGCGGACGCAGTCGTCGACGTCCCAGAACGGTAGCGACGCCACCGGGATCAGTCGGCGAGGATCGGCCGACGCCCACTCGTACTGCCAGTCGTTGTAGGCCCGCACGCACTCGTACATCAAGGCCCGGTCCTGCAAGCGGAGGAAGCGCTGCCCGCCGAACCCGCCGACATTCGGATAGAGCAGCTGGGCCCAGATACCCGCCTCGTCCAAAAGGTCGAGGCGGGCCTTGGCGTCGTAGGCGGCAGGAAGGAGATCCTCATAGGTGGGCGGCATGGACGGCGCCGGTTCCCTCCAACCGGCAGGCGCGGTAGGCCCCACCGGGGCGGCGACCTGACCGTCGATGAACCACACATCCCGACCGTCCACCCGCCGCACCTGGGGAACCCGATCGCGATACTTCGCCGAGGTCCGTGCCGTCCACGTGTCGGGTGCCTCGGTAACGTGCGAGTCGACGTCGATGATTGAATAGTCGGTCATTGGTTCCTCCTCTGGATTCCGAGAATCTCTCGTGCCTGGGTGGGGGTGGCTACCGGACGGCCCAGGCGGCCGCACAGGTCGACGGCCTCTTCCACCAGCTCCAGGTTCGTCGGATTGCGCTCACCGGCGTGATCCTCCAGACCCACCCGCAGGTGGCCGCCCTGCTCGACGGTGGCCGCCGCCACGGGCGTACTCAGCAGATCCCCGCCCACCAGGGCCGAAAACCAAGGCAGCGGGCAGCCCTCCAGGTCCAGGATCTCCCGATACGCAGCGAGCGCCGTCGCCGTGGGGGGTAGGCCGAAGGTCACCCCCGGGCCACGGGCCAGTACGCCGTAGTCGCCACCGAAGTAGAACTTGACGAACGACCCCGGCGGGAGCTGCCCGGCCCGCCAGTAGGCCATCACATTGCGTACCCAGCCGGGCTCGAAACAGGCGAAGTGCATGGCCATTTGCCGCTTCCCTGCCTCGGCGATGACATAAGACATGGCGTCGAAGTTGAAGTAGTAGACGTACCCGTCGGGCAACGGAGCGCCGTCGGGCCCAGGCGAACCGAAGATGACCGCGCCCGGGTCGACGAAGGCCAGCTGCAGGGCACCGGCATCGTTCAGCAGGAATTGATGCTCGAAGCGGTCTTCCATGCGGTCGCCGAACCCATTGGTGGGTAGGGGAAGGGCGTCAGGGCTGTGAGCAAGCCACGGCCCGAAGCAGTCGAGATAGTGGCGGGTAGCTTCCTCGGCGGGAACGTTGAGATCGGGCAGGTGCATATGCACGATGGAGGCACCGGCGTCGATGCAGGCCAGGCCTTCTTTGGTGAGCTCGGCGAGGGTAGTGGGGGCGTGGGGGTTCCGCCGCGGGTTGGTGGAGAGAGCGACCTCCAAAATGACCGGTGTGGGGTTCATGACCGCCGTCCCGGGCGAACAAGTTGTCCTGGCCGGCTGTCGCGGCCGGCATCGTCTGGAACCCCGTCGGTCTGGATCGCCACCCCGTTGACCAGGACGTGGGTCACCCCCACCGGGGCGTCGGCAGTGAGCCGTTCGGACCCACCAGGGAAGTCAGCGATTCGGCGGATTGGTCCAGGTGCGATGGTCTGGGGATCGAAGACAGTGATGTCCGCCCACGCTCCAGCTCGGAGGTAGCCGCGATCGGGGAAGCCGAACAGGTCGGCTTGGACGCCGGTGAGCTTGCGCACCGCAGTTTCCAGTGGCATGAGCTGGCGGTCCCGTACCCAGGTGCCGAGAAAGTCGGTGGCCTGGGGGGCGTCACACAGCTGGCCGACGTGGGCGCCGGCGTCGGACAGTCCGAGGGTGCACTTGTCGTCGGAGAGGAGGCGGGCCACCCCGTCGGGATCGTCGTTGGCGATGACGCACTGGACGCGCAGGCGGAGGTCATCCTCGGCACTGGCCGCGTCGAGGATGACGTCGAGGGCGGTGATGCCCCGCGAGGTGGCCAGATCGCTGACTCGTGCCCCTTCTAGATCCGGTCGGGCCCGAGACTCGGCTATGACATACGTATCCCATCGCGGTTTCATGGTCAGGCCGTCGAAGGCCCGCCACGCCTCGGCCCGCCACGCCGGATCTCGGTAGCGCTCCCGCCGGTCCTCGATTCCCGACTGGGCCAGTGCGGCGAAGAGCGGGTTGACGTTGAGCAGGTAGGGCTCGTCCAAGGAAAACGAAAAGGCCAGCGGCCGGGGCGTGACCTGTGGCCACACCTGAGCTCCGTCCTTCCAACCTTGGTCATTGAGGTCGAGGAGCCGCAGGTGTGACCCGGACGGGTTCGTCAGCAAGGCACCGTAGGTGAAGGGGACTCCGGTTCGGCGCTGGAGGTCGTAGAGCGCGTCGATGCCCACCGTCGCACCGGGCGCCACCGCCACCACGCCCCGGTTGTAGTCCTTCATGACCGCAAGCAAGCGCTCGAACTCGGCCATCTCAGCCAATCGGCTGGGTACCGGCTTGCCGTAGGCCCCGTTGTGGGGCGGAGCGAAGCTGGTCGAGAAACCGGCCGCGCCCGCCTCCATCGCCTGGCCGACGACGGCCGCCATGGCCTCGATCTCATCTTCAGAGGCGGCCCGCTCGTAGGCGTCGGCACCCATGACGAACAGCCTCACGGCGGTGTGACCGACATATGCCGTGAAGTTGGCAACGCAGCCGCTCTCACCCACCGCGGCCAGATAGTCGGGGAACGTCTCGAAGTTCCACGGGACTCCGGCTAGCAGGACGTCGTAGTCCATGTCCTCGACGTTCTCGAGAGTGTGGGCCAGCAGCTCCCGCAGATCTGGCCGGACCGGGGCGATGGAGAAGCCGCAGTTTCCCGCCACGACGGTCGTCACTCCGTGGTAGGTGGAAGGGGTCAAGCCTGGATCGAAGAAGACCTGGGCGTCATAGTGGGTGTGGATGTCGATGAACCCGGGGGCGACGGCCAGTCCGGAGGCGTCCAACTCCCGGCGGCCGCCGAGATTGGGTCCGATCTCGACTATCCGCCCGTCACTCACCGCCACATCGGCGGCATAGCCGGGCTGGCCGGTGCCGTCCATCACCGTGCCGCCCTTGATCACCAGGTCTGCCGCCATATGCCCTCCCGCATCTGGTCCGATGCGACCATCATGGTCCTTCCGGCTCCCCGCTGCAGGATGTCTGCTTCCGGCCGGTTCGGGACCCAGCGAATGACCACCAAGTGGCTCTCACCCGCAAGCGGCCTCGGACCCGCACCGGGACGGAGGGCTCGCCGTATCACGCGAGCGTGAAGCCTCCTTCGGTGACTACCTCGAGTCGTCCGGGTTTCCCTCAAGGAAGGACGCGGTGTGGCCACCGGTTGGCGTGCAATCATGTCGTGCAGGCCGGCGATTCCGAGGGGGCAGCCACCACAGATGAGAGGCGCCAACCACCGTCGGGGTCGCTGGTGATGACTGGCACCGGAACAGGTCCCAGCCGTCCGACCGGCCCACTGGCCGGGTTTTCCGTCCTCGAGTTGGCCGGGCAGGGTCCAGGGCCCTTCGCCGGCATGCTTCTTGCCGACATGGGGGCCACTGTGGTGAAGGTCGACCGCGTCCAGAGCGCTCGGGCATGGGAGGCAGGCCGGGTGGCCACCAACCCGATCGAACGGGGCAAGCGCTCGATTGCCGTCGATCTCGGCCGTCCCGAGGGGGTGGAAGTGATACTCGGGTTGGTCGAACACGTCGACGCCCTCATCGACCCATTTCGTCCGGGAGTCGTCGAGCGCCTGGGCGTTGGCCCGGGACCCTGCCGCAGCGCCAATCCCGCATTGGTCTACGCCCGCATGACCGGTTGGGGCCAGGACGGACCGTGGGCCCAGCGAGCGGGCCATGACATCAACTACATTGCCCTGTCCGGCGGACTCGACCTCCTCGGTCGGGCCGGAGATGCCCCGCAGCCGCCCCTCAACATCCTCGGCGATTTTGCCGGAGGTGGAATCCTCCTCGCCTTCGCCGTCGTCTGTGGCGCCTATGAGGCCCGCAGCAGCGGCGAGGGACAGGTAATCGATGCTGCCATGGTGGATGGATCCGCCCTGGTCATGGCCCCCTTCCTGGCAGCCAGCCTGAGAGGCCAGTGGGGACCGCGAGGCACCAATTTCCTGGACGGGGCTGCTCACTTCTACGGGGTCTTCCGGACCGCCGACGACCGGTACTTGAGCGTGGGCGCCATCGAACCGCAGTTCTACTCCGAGTTGCTGGACGGTCTGGGCCTCGACCCCGAGGAGATGGGGCCGCAATGGGACCGCCACCGTTGGCCAGCCAATCGGGAGACGGTGACAGATGCGGTTGCATCTCGGACCTTGGCCGAATGGTCGGCNNATCTTTGAAGGGAGCGACGCCTGCGTCTGCCCCGTGCTGACACCGAATGAGGCCGTCGCCCACCCTCACACTGCAGGTCGGGGGACGTTCATGGAGATCGACGGGATCATCCAGCCCGGACCCGCCCCACGATTCAGTAGGACGACGACCGCCGCACCGGAGAGTCCTTGCGGCCCAGGACAGCACACCGACCAGCTCTTGGGTGCGGCCGGGTTCAGCGTCGAACGCAT
>PLSY01000432.1:0-1105 GCA_003164275.1 Acidimicrobiaceae bacterium
TCTCCCGGTCGAAGAAGCCCGACTCTTGAGCGGCCACCGCACGGAGCTGGGACTGTAGGGCGAACTCGTCCTGCTCTTCTCTCGTGACATGCATGAACTCGGCCACGTTCTCAGCCGTCTGGCCCATGGCGATGTAGACGTCGGGCAGCCCGTCGAGGGGCGTCCAGGGCTCGCCGGCCGCCGCCGCCCGGGCCGCCGTCCTCGCCTCGGCCTCAGCGAAGAGGGGGTTGTGGGGACCGGTATCGGCCGCTCCGTACTGGTAGCGGCTGACCGTCTCCACGCCGGCGGCCACGAACACATCACCCTCGCCGGCCCTGATGGCGTGGGCGGCCATCCTGATGGTCTGGAGCGAGGACGAGCAGTAGCGGTTGACGGCAACGCCTGGGACATTCGGCAGTCCGGCCAGGATGGCTGACACCCGGCCGATGTTGTAGCCCGCCTCGCCGCCGGGCTGGCCGATGCCGAGAATGACGTCCTCGACCGTCTGGGGGTCGAGTTCTGGGATCTTCGCCAGCACCGTGGAGATGGCGAGAGCGGCGAGGTCATCCGGCCGACAGTCGACGAGCGAGCCCTTGTTGGCNNGACGATGACTGCTTCGGGCATGGATGCTCCTCAAGGCTCGGCGGCCGGGCCGCACAGTGTGATGTTCGGTGTTCGATCGGACGGGGTGGTGTCGGCCGCCGGTCCCCGGCATGGCATGGGACTGGTGGCGGGCACTACAACTTACCGGATGGTAACTCTAGCGGCGCGGTGCCACTCCCGGGTGGGGCGGTGCCAGCGGGCAGGCTACATGCCCGAGCGGGGATCGTGTCGGGGCGGTTCGATTGTGAACCGATGGCGGAGTGGGGAGGGTGAATGTAACGTGTTCTAGCCATCGGCACCGGCCACATTGCGTGGCCGGACGTCGGGGATGGGGGGCAGCGGGCCGGGTGGCCATCCGGATCCGCTCTACAGTCCGATGAACGGGCCGGACTGGCCGTTGTCGGGTTCGCGAAGGCATGACCAGGAGGGACGCAATGGAGATCGGCTACACAGAGGAACACGAGGCTCTCCGCACCAGCCTCCGCGACTACTACTCGAAGCTGCTCACCCCCGAGGTGGAGGC
>PLSY01000432.1:1124-11390 GCA_003164275.1 Acidimicrobiaceae bacterium
CAACACCGTGGGCCCGACCATCATGCAGTTCGGCACCACGGAGCAAAAAGAGTTCTTCCTGCCGAAGATCCTGGCCGGCGACATCCACTTTTGCATCGGCTACACCGAGCCCGAGTCCGGTACCGACCTTGCCTCCCTGCAGACCCGGGCGGAGAGGGACGGCGACGAGTACATCATCAACGGCCAGAAGATCTACACCTCCCTGGCCGGCGGCGCCGACTACATCTGGCTGGCCACCCGAACGGACCCGGAGGTGGCCAAGCACAAGGGCATCTCCATGATCATCGTGCCCATGGACACCCCCGGGATCAAAGTGGTCCCCATGCAGCTCCTCGGCGACCACAACATCAACTACACCTTCTTCGAGGACGTGCGCGTGCCGGCGGCCAACCTGGTCGGTGGTGAGAACAACGGCTGGTCGCTCATCACCAACCAGCTCAACCACGAGCGGGTGACGCTCTGCTCCTCGGGCATCGTCGACCGAGCGCTGCACGACGTGAGGGCCTGGGCCCAGGACACAAAGCTGGCCGACGGCCGTCGGGTGATCGACCAGGAGTGGGTCCAGATCCACCTGGCCCGGGTCTACGCCAGGCTCGAGTTCTTGAAGCTGATCAACTGGAAGGTGGCGTGGACGGCCACCCAGGGCAGCCTCGACGTGGCCGACGCCTCGTCGACCAAGGTGTTCGGCACCGAGTTCTACATGGAGGCGTTCAAGCTGTTGTTGGAGGTGGTCGGACAGGCCGGCTACCTGACCAGAGGAAGCCCGGAGGCCGTGCTCGCCGGCCGCCTTGAGAGCATGGCCCGCGGCCTGGTCATCCTGACCTTCGGCGGCGGCACCAACGAGATCCAACGAGACCTGATCGCCATCTTCGGCCTCGGCCTACCCCGTTCACTCCGATAGAAGAGGACACCGCTCACCATGGACTTCTCATTCAACGAAGAGCAGACCGCCGTCGGCGAGCTCGCCACCCGGATCTTCACCGACCTCGCCACCCACGAGCGGCTGCGTGAGTTCGAGGCCGACCCCGAAGGAGACCGCTTCGACCGGAAGCTGTGGGCCGAGCTGGCCGCTGCCGGGCTCCTTGGGATCTCGCTGCCCGAGTCGGTCGGCGGAGCGGGCCTCGGCTTTTTGGCTACCGGGTTGATCGTCGAGGCGGCCGGTCGAACGGCGGCCTACGTTCCCGTCATCGAGACGCTGGCCGCCGCCGCTCCGGCCATCGCCGAGTTCGGCTCCGACTCGCAGCGCGCCCAATGGCTGCCGGGCGTCGTGGCCGGAGACTCTGTCATCACCACCGCCTTGGTGGAGCTGGGTGGCACGCCGCAGTCTCCCTCCCTCGTGGCCGAGAAGGACGGAGAGGGGTGGACCTTGACCGGGACCAAGTCCTTCGTGCCCTCGGGCATGTTCGCCGACGCCGTCATCGTTACCGCTCGGGTGGAGCCCTCATCGGTGGCTGTCTTCATCGTGCCGACGTCGGCGGCGGGCCTCTCCCGCGAGCCCCAGCCGGTCAACACCGGACAGGTCGAGGCCATCGTCACCCTGTCGGGGTGTTCGGTCGGCCCTGATGCCTTGTTGGGATCGGTCGACGAGGGCGCCTCGATCATCGACTGGCTGGTCGAGCGCACGACGACGGCCGTGGCGCTGGCCCAGGCCGGAGCGGCCGCCGCCGCCTTGGCCCTGGTCGCCGAGTACACGAAGACGCGTGAGCAGTTCGGCAAGCCGATCGCCACCTTCCAGGCCGTGGGCCAGCGGGCCGCCGACGCCTACGTGGACACCGAGGCCATCAGGCTCACCGCCTGGCAGGCCGCCTGGCGGATCTCCGAAGGGCTACCGGCCGACAAGGAGGTGGCCGTGGCCAAGTTCTGGGCGGCAGACGGTGGCCAGCGGGTCGTGCATGCCGCCGTCCACCTCCACGGCGGGGTCGGCGTCGATCGGGACTACCCGCTGCACAGGTTCTTCTTGAACACGAAGCACTATGAGCTGACCCTCGGAGGCGCCACCGAGCAGCTCCTGCACCTCGGGGCCATGCTGGCCGCCGAGCCGGTCTGACTGCCCACCGACCCCCGGGTTGGGATGGCTGGATAGTGTCCAGGCCATGGTGACAATGGTGCGGGTGTACTTGACCAAGGCCAGGCACGGTGGCCGGCCGTGGTGATGGGCAGGCGACCCGATGTCGCCCGCTCGTCGTGGCCCATCGCCGCCACTGACCTGGTCGGGCTGGCCGGCCAACTGACCACGGCGTTGGTCAGGGTGCCGTTCAGGCGTCCCTGGTCGGGCGACGGCAACCTCCCCCACAACCTGACCGTCTCGGTCACCCGCGAGGTGCTGCGCTCGTTCATGGGCTACTCCTCGTCCATCCCCATCGACGAGTTCCGGTCCATCGAGCTCGTGCTCGACGACCTCTGCGGGGCGGTGCTCCCCCCGTTGGTCCGGGCCCTCGACGTAGCCCAGCAGGCCGACACCGTGGCCGGGGTCCCAGGCTTCTGGTACCGGCCGAAGGACGGCAAGGTTCGAGGCACCATCCTCTATCTCCACGGCGGAGGATACGTTGGCACGTCTCCTCGGATGTACGCCGTCTTCGTCGCGTGGCTGTGCCGGCGCACCGGCTGCGAGGTGTTCGTGGCCGACCTCCGGCTGGCCCCGGAGTTCCCCTTTCCGGCCGGCCTGGAAGACGCCGTGCTCATCATCGAGGCACTGCTGGCCGACGGCGTCGACCCGACCAGGCTGTTCGTGGCGGGTGACTCGAGCGGGGGTGGCCTCGTCTGCTCGCTGCTCTATTCGA
Organism: Acidimicrobiaceae bacterium; assembly: GCA_003164275.1. The sequence continues at coordinate 3,905 of PLSY01000432.1, forward strand.
TGGCCCGTACCCGCCACCGCCCCATCGCCGGGGCCGTGCTCTTCTCGCCCGAACTGGACCTCGTCCTCGACGAGCCGTCCATTTCGAGCAATGCCGCCCTCGACATCCTGCCGTGGAACATCCCGACGTCGGGCTACCTCCACGGCCGCAACGCCAGCTCCGAGGCGCTGGACCCGGTGACCCAGGACGTCTCCGAGTGGCCACCGGTGTGCATCTCGTTCGGATCCGACGAGATGTTTCGTGACTCGATCCGTGGCTTCGTCGCCCACCTCGAGAAGGCGGGGGTCGACGTCGTCCACCGAGAGGAGCCCGGCATGTTCCACGTCTTCCCTATCCTCATGCCCTGGGCCGAGGGGAGCCGCCGGGCCTACCGGGAGGTCGGGGACTTTGTCCGCGCCCGACTTCCCGATGACGACTTCGTTCCGCCGTACAAGGCCCCGTCTCGCGCCGGCACGGGCGAGGGCGACCGTTCGGCCTGAGGACTCTGCTGGGTTCAGGCCACCGTCGGCGGGCGTGCCTTGGACGCCGTGGCGCTGATGACGATGTTGTCGAGGAGCGTCAGGAACAAGAGGAAGCAGATGACGGCGATGCCGAGCTGCGGCACCTTCAAGTCGGCGTCCGTGCCCTCGTCGGCGATGTCGGACGAAGCGCCAGCCGCCGCCCGGCCGTCCATGCCCACGGGTCTGGCGTCCGAGGGGATACAGGTCGGGGATACGTGTCGGCCCAACGCCCAACGCCCAACGCCCAACGCCCAACGCCCGATCTCCGGGCACGGTAGGCGGCGGGCATGACACGATGTGCGACAAGGCGATGTGCGACGAGGGGGCCACCGCGGCGCCATATCCGTCGAAGGCGGCGGTCACACCTCGCCAGCCGAGGAGGAACCATGGCCATCTCGATCTCCCATATTGGCATCTGCGTATCCGACCTGGAGCGCTCCCTTGCCTTCTACTGTGAGGGTCTGGGGTTCGAACTGACCGCGTCCCACGCCGTCGGATCCGAGTTCGCCGCCCTGATGGAGGTGGACAGGGTCGAGCTCGAGTCACGGATGGTCACCCAGGGGGGCGTGACCATCGAGCTGCTGTCCTTCACGGCTCCCGGGCACACCGGTGACCGAGGCCGTCGTCCCATGAATCAGCTGGGACTCACCCACCTGTCCCTCCGGGTCGGCGATGTCGACGAGGTGGCCGCCACCATCGAGCGCCTCGGCGGGAAGGTGGTCCGGGGCACCCGGACCACCTTCGACCTCGGAGAAGCGGCCTTGGACTTCCTCTACTGCACCGATCCCGATGGGGTTCGCATCGAGCTCATGTACCTGGGTGGCTGAGCGCCCTCGACCGATCGGGTCGCCCGCTCCGGTACCGTGAGGCGGTGACCTCCGATCCCAAGACCGTGGCCGATATCGACCCGACCGAGGCCAAGCGCCTCGTCGGCGAGGGAGCGCTGCTGCTCGATGTCAGAGAGGACGAGGAGTGGGACGCCGGTCACGCTCCCGAGGCTGTCCACCTGGCCATGGGCCTCGTCTCCGAGCGGATCGACGAGCTCCCGACCGATCGCACCATCGTCTGTGTGTGCCGGGTGGGTGGTCGATCGGGAGCCGTTGCCTCGAGTCTCCTCGGGGCCGGCTACGACGTGCGCAACATCGATGGCGGGATGCTGGCCTGGGAGGCCATGGCGCTGCCGGTGGTGGACGCCCATGGCGGGGCCGGACGGGTCATCTGAACGGCCCGGCCCGGTGACCGTCTACTTGGACGACTGGAGGCAGCCGGCCCGGCTAGGTCCGGTGCATGACCGCTGGTCCCATCTGGTGGCCGACGAGGATGACGAGCTGCATGTCTTCGCCGCCCGGCTGGGGATGAGGCGGGAGTGGTTCCAGCACAAGGCCCATCGGCCCTACCAGGGCCACTACGACGTGCCTGAGAGGTCGCGCCAGTTGGCCCTCGACCTCGGTGCCGTGCCCGTGACCTGGCGTCAGGTCGGGGCCATGATGAGGGCCCGCCGGAGGGCCGGTGTCCGGCGCCCGGGGGCAATCGCCCACAAAGGCGGGCGATGATGGCACGGCGACGGCCGACAGGCCTCGGCCCATTGGGCCAGAGGACGCCGGTGTTGGTCGGGGTGGCGACGGCCTCGGGCGACGTTGAGGCCATCGAGCTGATGGTCCGGGCCGTCGAGTCGGCGGCCTCTGACTCCGGGGCCACCGGCCTCTTGAGATCGGTCGACCGGATCACCGTGCCCCAGGGGAGCTGGGCCTATCCCGACCCTGGTCGCCTGGTGGCCGAACGCATCGGGGCTACGGGAGCGAGGACCCACCGGGTGGAGCTGGGTATCCCGCAACAGAGCCTGATCAACGAGGCGATGACGGCCATCAGCTCTGGCGACGTCGAGGTGGCGGTTGTGGTCGGGGGTGAGGCCAAGCGGTGGGCCAGGGGTCGCACCGAGTCGGGCGACCTGCGCCTCGAGACGGCTCAGACGGGGGTGGAACCCGATGTCGTCCGACGACCGGGCGAGGCCTTGTTGGAGCCGGTCGAGATCACCAATCGCCTCTGGGAGCCCGTCCAGCAGTACGCCATGATCGACAACGCCCTTCGGGCCGCTCAGGGGTTGAGTGTGGCCCGGCACCGGGCGGAGGTGAGCGAGCTGTGGGCCCGATTCAACCGGGTGGCCGGCAAAAACCCCGAGGCCGCCTTCCCAGAGCCCATGGACGCCACCGAGATCGACAGGCCGACGGCCTCCAACCGCCCGCTGGCCTTCCCGTACAACAAGTGGCACTCGACCCAATGGACGGTGGACCAGGCCGCAGCCCTCGTCTTGTGCTCGGCCGAGGCGGCCACCCGGCTCGGAGTGCCTGATGACCGGTGGGTGTTCCCCCTGGTGGGCCTGGAGTCGAGCCACGCCGTGTCCCTGCTCCGCCGCCAGGCACTCCATGCCTGGCCGGCCATGGAGGTGCTGGGGGCGGCGGCGGCCAGCCGGCTCGACGCCCCACTGGCCGAGGCCGGGATCATGGAGACCTACAGCTGCTTCCCGGCTGCCGTCCGGGTCCAGCAACGCTCCCTCGGTCTGGACCAGGCCGGGACCCCGACGATCACCGGGGGCATGGCCTTTGCCGGTGGGCCTTACAACAACTTCGTCCTCCAGGCCACTGTGGCCGTGGTGCGACAGGTGCGGGAACGCCCGGGGGCCCGCGGCGTGGTCACTACGGTCAGCGGGTTGCTGACCAAGCCGGGCATCGGGGTGTGGACCTCGGTGCCCGACGGCTCGGACCCTCTCGTGGCCGACCTGGCGAGGGAGGTGGCAGCGGCCACCGGCGTGGTCGAGGTGGTCGAGACGCTCGAAGGCTACGAGGGTCCGGCCACCATCGCCACCTACACCGTCACCTACGACGGGTTGGTGCCGACTGGGACCGTGGCCCTGTGCGACACGGCCGACGGCCGTCGGGCGATCCTCATGAGCACCGAGGGCGACCTGGCCGGCCACGCTCTCACCGCCGACCTGATCGGGGCCAAGGTGATGGCCGGGTCGGGGTCGTTCCATCTGCTCTAACCGACCAGCACGGTCGGTTGCTGCCGCCCGGCCAGTTACCGTGGGTCCATGGCAATGACTCTGGACGAGGCCTTCACTCTGGTCGCCGCACACGACAAGGGGGTGCTCGTCACCTTGAAGCGGGACGGCCGGCCACAGCTGTCGAACATCGTGTACGCCACCAGCCCGGACCGCTCCGTGCGGATCTCGGTGACCGACAAGCGGTCCAAGACCAACAACTTGCGCCGCGACCCCAGAGCCTCACTGCATGTGACCCGTGAGGACTTCTACGCCTACGTGGTGCTGGAGGGGACGGTCGCCCTCTCCCCGGTAGCCGCCGCCCCCGACGATGCGGTGGTCGACGAACTGGTGGACATGTATCGGTTACTGAGGGGCGAGCACCCGGACTGGGACGAGTACCGCTCGGTGATGGTCGCAGAAGGCCGGGTGGTCGCCACCCTGGCCGCCGAGCGCGCCTACGGGATGCTTCCCGCCTGAAGCGAGCGGGCCGGCCGCCGGCCAGCCTCTCAGATCGGGCAGCTCCCGTCGCTGCACGCCTGGTCGGCGTCGTCGGCCCCCGTGGCCATGGTCAGCGGATGGGATGCCGTCCAGGCCTCCTCGAGCGATGCCAGCAGGACGTCAGCGGGCTGGGCGCCAGAGACCCCGTACGCCTCATCGATCACGAAGAACGGGACACCGGAGGCACCAAGCGCCCGGGCCCTGGCCTCGTCGTGGCGGACCTCGGCTGAGAACCGATCACCGGCCAGCACCTCGTCCACCTCGGCCGGGTCGAGCCCCACCTCCCCGGCCAGCGCAGCGAGAGTGGACGTGTCGCCAACGGGTTGGGCCTCGTTGAAGTAGGCGGCCATGAGCCGCTCCTTCATGGCGTCCCCGAGGCCGTGGGTGCCGGCCAGGTGGATGAGTCGATGGGCATCGAAGGTGTTGCCGGCCTGCACCTTGTCCAGGTGGTACTCGAGACCGAGGTCGGCGGCCAGACCGGTGATCCTCTCATTGGTGGCCTCCACCTGTTCGGCCGACATCCCGTACTTGCGCTGGAGGATCTCCGACATGGCCAGCTCCGATATGGCTGGGGCCGTCGGGTCGAGCTCGAAGCTCCTCCATTCGACCGACACCTTGTCACCGTGGCCGAATCGGTCGAGGGCCGCCTCCAGCTGACGCTTGCCGATATAGCACCAAGGGCACACCACGTCTGACCACACTTCGACTCTCACCGCGACTCCTCGTTGGGCCCGGAGCGACCCGGTGGCTACCGGGACCACCCATTTGCCCGCTCGAAGGTTTCAACCGGCTTCCGGTGCCCGGTATTCCGCTTGCGACGGCGCGCTAGGTTCATCCTCATGGTCCTCGAGCACGCCCTTTTGTCCATCCGTCCCGGGGAGGCCGACCAGTTCGAGGTGGCCCTGTCCGAGGCCAGGGCGGTGATCGCCGACTCACCCGGTTTCATCTCCCTCACCCTGCGCCGCAGTGTCGAGAGGCCCGACGTCTATCTCTTGTTGGTGGAGTGGCAGACGCTCGACGACCACCTGATCGGGTTCCGCCAGTCAGAGCGGTTCGTCAGGTGGCGGGAGCTAATCGGCCCCTACTTTGCCGCCCCACCGGCCGTTGACCACTTTGTGGGGGTCGACCTCCCGGTTTGAGCCGGCCCGGGCGACATTCGGGCCCACCCTTGGTCAAAGCGAGTCGGCCAGTGCGGCGGCAGCCCGCAGGTGGTCGGCCAGGATGGCCGGCGTGGCCGAAGCGTTCAGCCCACTGGTCGAGGGCATGACGTAGGCCGGCCGCCCACCGACGGGCTGGGGCTGGAGCCCGGCCACCGCCTTGGCGTTGACCACCGTCCTCCAACCGGAGAGCCCGACGAAGCAGACGATCCCGGGCTTGAGCCACTCGACGAGCCGCCCGACCCGCTCAAAGCCGGCGTGGTACTCGCCGGCCGTGACCTCGGCAGCCGTCCGGGTGGGGCGCTTCACGAAGTCGGTCATGCCCATCCCGTGGGACCGCAGGGCGTCGATCGGGTCCCGGTCCAACGCGACGATTTCCGAGGCCAGAGCGGCCGGCCAGAACCGGTTTCCCGGTCGGCCGTAGCCGACACCGGCCTCGGCAGAGTAGGGCGACGGGTTGACTCCGCACACCAACAGGCGCATCCCGGGACCGACGGTGTCGGCCAAGGTGTGTGACCGAATGGCACGAAGTCGAAGCTCGTCATCCGACACCACGACCGAGTCCCGGTCGATTTCGAATCCCGCCCCGGTCACCACGTCGACCAACCGGTCCGGCTCCCACCCGGCGAAGAACCGACCCCCCACTTCGTCCCCCGGGAGGTCGTTGCCCTCGTAGGAGCCCTCGAGGACCTGGAGCTCGAGGGGCGTGCCGACGGCCAGTACCCGGTGCAGGTCCCATAAGGCCAAGGGGAGCCGCAACCTCGGGACGTGGAGGTAGGTCATCGAGGACCATGCCCCGCCGAGGGAGTAGCGGGCAAAGGGCAGGTGCTCCACATCTCCCTGCACGTAGAGGGCCCGAGGGACGGACTGGCGGCAGGCTCGAAGCATGACAGCCGAGGCATCGAGTGCGATGGCGGGCGAGCCCAGGAGGGGAAGGTAGCGCCCGGCGCCGCAGCCGACGTCGATGCGCAAGGCTCCCGCCCCCACCCGGTCGGAGAAAGCCTCGGCCTCGGCTCGTCGGCCGGCGCGGCTGTGGGAGGCGGCCCAGTCGAGGCCACGGTCGTCATAGATGCCAACGGTGGCGCGTTCCACGGCGGCATCCTAGGACCCGGGTCGGAGAGGGTGTCCGGTCTGGTCCGTCAGGGCTTAAGGCTCAGGGCTCGAAGCGGTAGCCCATCCCTGGCTCGGTGCGGAAGTGGCGGGGGCGGGAGGGGTCGTCCTCGAGCTTCCTGCGGACCCGGGCCATCAGGACCCGGAGGTACTCCGTCTCGGTGTCGTACCCGGGACCCCAGACGTCGTGGAGAAGTTGCTGCTGGGAGACCAGACGCCCAGGGTTGCGGACCAGGATCTCGACGATCTCCCACTCCTTCGGCGTGAGATGGACGTCGGATCCGTGACGGGTCACCCGCATCTCGACGAGGTCGATGGTGAACGCCTCGGTCTCCACCCTCGGGGCCTCGACGTCACCGCCGGTCCGGCGCAGGGCGGCGCGAAGGCGGGCGAGGAGCTCGTCCATACCGAAGGGCTTGGTCACGTAGTCATCGGCGCCNNCGAGGTCGAGCAGGACCACGTCGGGATGTCGATGGGTCACCAGGTCGAGGCACTCCTCGCCGGTCCGGGCGACCAGCACGTCATAGCCGCGGGCGTGCAGGCTGATGCCCAGAGCCCTCACGAGGGATGGGTCGTCGTCACAGATCAGCACCGTCGACCCGGACTCGGTGCGGCTGGCCGGGGGACGCTCGCTCACGTCGTCGTCCCGGTGGCCGGCTCGGCCGGCCGGCCGGCCACCTCTCCCTCAGCGCCGGGGGTGAGAACTGCGCCGGGGATCCTCACCACCATGGTGCAGCCGCCGCCGGGGGTGTCCTCTAGGTCGAGCTCGCCCCCGGCGGCCTCGATGAATCCCCGGGACAGGGCGAGGCCGAGGCCCACACCGGTCCGGTTGTCGGAGTCCCCGAGGCGTTGGAAGGGTCGGAAGACCATGTCTCGGTCCTCCCGTCGGATCCCCGGGCCGCGATCGATGATCCGGATGTCGACCCGACGGGCGACAGCTCCGGCCTCGACGCGAAGTCCGTGCCCTTCGGCATGGATGAGGGCGTTGTCGATGAGATTGGCCAGGGCCCTCTCCAACAGCACCGGATCGGTGTGGACTCGGGGAAGCGGGGTGGGGCTTGTGACCGTGATGCCGGCACCCCGGGCCCCGAGGCTCTGGATCGCCATGTTTACGAGGTCGATCACGTCCGTGCTCTGGTGGAGGACCTCCATGGAGCCCGTCTCGAGGCGGCTCATGTCGA
>PLSY01000101.1:0-12701 GCA_003164275.1 Acidimicrobiaceae bacterium
TGCCCGCCGGGCCTGAATAGTTACGCTCAACCTATTGCGTCATCGGATATGGCGAGAATGATTGGGTCTCTACCTACAGGGCCTAGCTGACGTGTATGAGTTGGCCAATTGCAATCGGGGTCGCGCAGTCGGTCCCGGCCACAGCTAGGTGGATCGCACTGTCCCGCGATTGGCCGCCTGTAGTTGCTGGTAGGCGACTGCCACGAACTCCGTCAAATGGTTATTGGGCCGCTCCCAATTCGTCCCCGGCCGCGCGCGGCCTAACTCTTACCCTGTGGACCGAGTTCCATGGGCGGTCCGTGGAGAATCCTCGGAACAGCGGAGATCCATTTCGATGGAGAGTCCGGGGTGCTGTGCGCCTCGGCTGTATCGATAGCCCCTTTCGGTTTGTCGGGAGGCCTCGGTCACGAAGTGCTTCCGTAGTAGAGGACGTTGTTGGACTGGTCGACTGCCGCACATGAGGTGGACGCCCAACACGAGATGGATTGAAACGTGTTGTTACCGTCGATCTGAGTGACTGCCGACCAGGTGCCGCTGGTAAGTATCTGGCTGCCGCCATTGCTGTTGACGGCAACGCAAACCCCGCTGGCGGGGCACGACAGGGTTGCCGTGATGCTGTTCCCAATGGTGGAATTCGAACCACCGAGCACCGTTGCTGCGCTCCAGGACGTTCCGTCGTAGGTGTACGCGTTCCCGCTGTCGTCGGTGGCACCACAGAATCCAGACGTGGCGCACGAGACGTCCGTGAGGTTCACATCGTTGGTGTTTCCGTCGGAGTCGGTGGTGGCCACGAGCGGGAGCGACGTCCATGAGGAGCCGTTGAAGGTGGCGCTGACCCCATTGCTTCCGACGGCCAAGCAAAAGGTGGTGGTCGGGCAGGACACGGCGTTGAGCCCATTCGAGTTGGACCCTCCGTCGCTGGCGGGCAAGCTGCCGGTCGTCCAGTTGGTGGCCGAGCCGGTGAAGGCGAACGAATTTCCCTGATTGTCCACGGCCACGCAGAAGGTGGTGCTCGCGCACGAGATGCCCTTGAGCTGCCCGTTCTGGTCCACCGTCACCGGATCCGACACGGTGGAACCGGTCAGGATCTGTGCGCTGCCCTGCCCGCCGATGGCCACACAGAAGCTCGTCGAGGAGCAGGAGATGGCCGCCAGCCCATTGCCTCCACCGTTCGAGCCGCTGTTCTGGTTGAGAGTGGTCCAAGCTCCCCGGTTGGACGAGGTCAGCACATTGCCGCTGGAGTCGACGGCGAAGCAGGTACCCCCGGTGACGCAGGAGATGTCCTTCACCGAGTCGCTCCCCCCGTCCGTCGACGTGGAAGAGGTGAGCGCCGCCGGATAGGTCCAGCCGGCTGGGCCGGAGGGCACGGTGGTGGTGGTCGACGTCGACGTCGACGTAGATGAAGTTGACGTCACCTGGTTCGAGTGAACGCGGGCGGCGGGAGCCGTCGTGGTCTGCGACGGGGAGTGGTTCGAAGAAATGACCGCTGCAGCCACTGCAGCGGCGATGACGACGACACTGGCCGCCCCGATCAGCCCCCACTTCTTCTTCGAGCGGGGAGGGGCCGTCTCGCCTGGCTCCCCACCATCCTCAGAATCCTCCGTCAGAATCCCGTCCAGACGATCCGGATCGCCCGAACCGCTCACCTCGTTCCGGGCACTGGGCTTGGGGCCGGCATCGCGAGCGGCTGCAAAGGGGATCGGACCGTCCGGGGCTTCGGACCCGGCGATCGGTGCCACCCTGGCCGCCTCCTCGGGCCGGTCCTTCACTGTCGGTGCTCCTGGTTCAGGGACGTCTAATGGTTCCGGGGTATCGAGCTGGGCCGTCATTGGGGCGCCCGCCGCCTCCTCCATGTGTTCTGGCACAGGAGCGGGCGGGACCTGAGTTACGAGGGGAGTGCCTTCGGCTCTCATGGAGGCATCACCGGACGATACGGGACCTTTTGGCGTCGGTACGGGGAAGGCGCTTGCCTGACCGACCGTCGCACCGCACGTCTCGCAGTAGCGGACATCCGGTGCGTTTCGGTGACCGTTGGCACATGCGACGTGGGCGTCAGCCCCGCATGTGGTGCAGAAAACCGCTCCAGTCTTCAGTTGGTGCCCGTTTGGACATGTTGCCATCTCGTCGCCTCCGCCGAGTATTCCGTCGATCCGTCGTGGACCACCGCTGTGGTCGAGGGCATGCTACGTCGTCGCGCCAGCGCCTGTCCTCCTCGGACGGCAGGACCTCAGTCGCCGACGGTCTCGAGCCTGGGAGATTCAGTCGGCAACGGTGCCACAGCGGGCACAGAAGCGGTCGCTCGGAGCCAGGGGAGAAGAACAGGCACCACAGAGCCGTCGCGAGCTGGGAGGCGAATGGCTATTGGCCTTCATTGAGACCCCGCACTTCGAGCAGAACTTGTCGCCCGGGCCGCCGTCGGCCCCGCAGGCCGGGCACGTCCAGCCAGCCTGCAGAAAACGCCGGAACCGTGAGGCGGTCGGGACGATGCCGTTGACTACCGAGTCGATGATCCCAGCACTCCCCATCGGGGGAGGAGTGGGCGCCGATGCGGCCGGCGGCAGCCGCCCTCCATTTCCGGGAAGCGGTGGCGGCCCGGGACCAGCGGTCCCCGGGACGGGAGGAGGTGGCACGGCCACGAAGTCGGACGACCCAGGCGACGGCTCGGCGGCTAGGCGGGCGTCGTAGTGCGCCCTCGCCGCCGGGCTGGCGAGGAGATCGGTGCGGATGGACCGGACCGTATCCCGTAGTTGTTGGGAGCGATCGGGAGCTGTGTTGGCGATCGCGGCGGCCTGGCGGGCCAAGCGTTCGGTGGCCTCGGCCAGCTCCTCGTCGGTGGCATCGTGTTTGAGGCCCAGTACCCCGTACCAATTCGTTCCTGCTCCCGCAGTGGCCATCGCCCTCCTCTCAGTGCGCACCTCAAATCCTAGAAGACGGGGAAACTCTCAGAAAACAGGAAAACGGGCCGCCAGACGAAGCGCCCTACCGCTTCACCACCGCCTTCGGACCTGTCCCGAGTTCAGTGGACGATGAGGCTTCGGACGGCGACGTCGCCCCGCTCCGCCGCCGAGGCGGATGGCGCCCCCACGCGAGTCATTGTGGTGGTGACCTCCGCTCCACTCTGGTGGTCGCGAGCGGAGACCTTGAGGATGCCGTCACGGTCGTAGGCCATCGCCAGGGTGACGGGCTGGTAGGCAGGTCGGTCGGGGGGAAGGTCGTCAATGACGACCTCGCCGATCCGGATACACGCGTCGGGATCGGCACCTTCCCCCTCGAGCACGGGGACCACGATACGGGTCTCCCCTGCACGGGCCGTATAGAAGGTCTTTTCGGCCCGCTGGGGTAGTGGCGTGTTGCGCTCCAGGAGGACCTCGGTACGCTTGGCCACCGACGTACCGTCGGCGAACACCGATACTCCCAAGCTGTGGGCGGAGACGTCGGTCACGGTCATGGCCTCCAGGTAGTCCCTGGCGTCAGGGTCGAGCACGAGCCCAGCACCGTCTTCGAGTTGGAGGCGGGCGGCCTCGATAGCCGCCCCAAGCGCTACGGCCTCATCGGGACGGACCGACGTGTCGGGCTCACGGCCGAACAGCGCCCGGATACGGTCCTTCACCATGGGCATGCGGGTGGCCCCGCCAACTGCGAGGACCACCGAGAGGTCGGAAGGCTTGAGGCCGGAGCTGGCGACCACGTCCTCCAATTTCTCGGTGAACTCGTCCAGCAGGACGCTAGCCAGGCTCTCGAAGGCGGGCCGGGTGAGCTCGAAGCGATGGGTGAGGCCGGCTGCCTGGAGTTGGACGAGGGTGCGCTCCCGGGACGTGAGGTCATGCTTGGCCCGGCTGGCCCGGGCCAGCCAGTCACCGGACACCTGGGTGAAGTCCTCCACCGATAGCGCCTCGGGGTCGGCGACGTCGATACCGTGAGCTCGGTCGAAGGACTGGACGAAGTAGTCAAAGAGGACCTTGTCGAAGTTTGCGCCACCCAGGTAGGCGTCCCCGCCCGTCGCCTGCACGGTCAGGTCGGCGTGGTCGTAGGTGAGCACCGTGACATCGAAGGTACCGCCCCCGAGGTCGACCACGATGCCCTCGGCGCCCTCGAGGCGCCGCTCGTAGCCGAACGCGACGGCGGCGGCCGTGGGCTCGGAGATGAGACCAAGGACTCGTGCCCCGGCGAGCTCGACGGCGTGGCGAGTGGCGGCACGCATCGCATCGTTGAAGTACGCGGGCACAGTGGCCACCACGTCGCTCGGTGACCCATCCCCGGGCACGCCGATCAGTCGGTGGGCGTCCGCGAGGAGTTTCTTGGCGATGAGCGCGGTGATGTGCTCGGCCCGATAGGGAACCCCGCCGTATTCGAAGGCCCACTCGGAACCCATCCGCCGTTTGGCCAGTTGGACGACGAACTCGGGATCCGCGGCGGCTGCCTCCTTTGCCACTTGACCGACAACCACCTCCCCCCGGTCAAAGAGGACGACCGAAGGTGTGGTGGGCGACCCTTCGGCGTTTGGGAGGGTGGCGGGGACGCCGGCCTCGCTCACCTGAGCCACTACCGAATAGGTGGTGCCGAGGTCGAGCCCGAGGGCACCGGTGGTGCTCATCCAACGCTCCACGAGGCGGCCTGGCGCTCGAGAATGCGGCCGGTGGCCACGATGCCGACGACGGCGAGGGCCACGAGGACCAACCAGTTCCCGAGCATCCCGGCCGCGCTCTGCGGGTAGAGGCCCGAGGACTGATGGAGCACGGCGGCTGACAGCCCGGCCACCCCACCGAGGGCGGAGACTGCCCAGCGGGCCGGCATCAGCCAGGAGACGGGGGAAACCGCTCCGAGGGGGAAGAGCACGCCGCAGAGGACCAACTGCGTGATGAGCAGGTAGGGCACGATGCTCATGGCGCGATCCGAGGACGGAGCAACGGCCGAGACCACCAGCCCCATGGCCATGCCGGCCAGATTGGCTAGCCACAAGGTGACGGCCATGGCCATGAAGGGCGAGCCGACGGGACTCGTACTGGGTAGATGGACGGTGAGTGCGAGGGCAACGAGGGTGGTGATGGCCTGGATGGCCGCGAGCGCACCGAGCACGGCGACCTTCGAGGCCAGGTACGCAGCCGCGTTTGCCCCGGCTAACTCCTCCCGGCGCCAGATCGTGCGCTCCTTCACCAGCTCTCGCACGGCGTTGATCATCCCAAACCAGACAGCTGAGCACCCGAGCACGAACGTGGGACCGCTCCCCTTCAGTGCCCACGCAAGTGGTTTGGGGGCAACGAGGGCAGTGAGTAGGGCTACGGCCACCCCCTGGAGGAGGCTGAAGGAAAGGGCGGTGCGGTCCCGGGTGAGGAGGCGCACATAGCGCTCGGCGAAGATCCGCCCCTGGTGAAAGACGGTTTCCCGCCAGGCCGGGGAACCGAAGGCCGGCTTGGCGATGCCACTCGTTCCGGTGGCGACCGGGCCATTCTGCACCGGCACTGGCGCTGGCACAGAAGGCGTCACGGCCGGGAGAGCAGCGTCAACCAACCGTCCGGCGGCCTTGGCCGAGGCCTCGGGCGTGTCGATAAGCGAGAAGACGTCACCCAGGCTGGGTACCCCGAACCACTCCGGTGCATCGTCGGCCTGTCCTGCATAGATGACATGACCCCCGGGGCCGACGAGGACAAGGGTGTCGCACACGTCGACGTGGGCAATGGCATGGGTCGTGAGCACCACCGTCCGGCCCTGGTCGGCCAGTAGGCGCAGGAGGAGCATCATCCGCTTGTCGAGACCGGGGTCGAGGCCCGAAGTGGGCTCGTCGAGGAATAGGATCTCGGGCTCGTTCAGCAGCTCAGCCGCGATCGAGACCCGCTTGCGCTGCCCGCCCGAGAGGGTCCTGACCAACTGGTCGCGTTGCTCGTCGAGCCCCACGAATCCGAGCGCCCGATCGATGGAGGCGCTGCGAGCCGCCGCCGGCTTTTCCCGGCCCAGGCGCAGCCGGGCCTGGTAGTCGAGCGCCTCGGCCACGGTGAGGTCAGCATGGACCACATCGTCTTGGGGCACGAAGCCCATCAGTGCAGCGTGGGCCTCCCGGCAGGCGGCCAGGTCGACTCCGTTGTAGCGGACCTGGCCGGCACTGGTCGCGTTCTGGCCGGAAAGGAGCCGCATCAAGGTCGTCTTGCCCGCCCCGGACGGTCCGGCCACGGCGGTCATACTGGCCGGGGGAAGATGGAGGTTCACGTCGGTGAGCAAGCGACGGGGTGCGCTCCGCTTCACTTCGACTTCGAAGCATGCGTGCTCGGCGGCCACATCGACGCCGGCTACTTGGGCGAGCGGCTCGAGGCTGGCCACCCCCACCCGAGCCGAGGAGGGACCCACCTGAATGATGTCCCCGTCCGCCACCCGGACGCGGCCCCTCAGTCGGCGCCCGTTCACGTAGGTCCCTGCGACGGTGGTGCGGTCCTCCAGCCACAGCTCGCCCGCTTGATCCCGGCGCAGTACGGCGTGGCGCGGGCGGACGAGGGGGTGGAGTAGTCGGATAGCACAAGCCGGACCCGAGCCAATGACCACGCTTGTCCCGGGGTCGGGGAGCGTACCCCGCAGGGCGCTGCGGGACACGGTGGCCGACGACTCGCGCATCACCCGCAGGGTGGCGAAATTCCCCACCAGATCAGCGAGGCGAACAGTGGCACCCGGTGCGAGCACGGCCCGGTCGGCCGGACGCCCGTCGAGCAGGACCTGACACTCCGGGCCAGCGGGGAGGGCTGCAAATCCATCGGCGGTTGGGATGATCCGGATATGGACCGGCGCAAGGAAGGGTGCGGGGAGGATGATGTCGGCGGCAAGCGTCGACCCTACGGTGCAGCCGTCCGGTGGCACCGTCTGGTTGAGTTTCGTCTTCCCCCACTGGAGTTCGATAGTGAGTGGCGACGGCCGCGGTGGAATACCTGGCGCCGCATGAGCCTCCGCGAGTGGCTCGGTGTTGCGGAAGGGAGGATCTACGGGTTCCGGCACCGTATCGCCCACTGCGCCGGCAAGTTCAGAGGCGCCCACCGTTGTGTCCCTGCTCGGTACCGGAGCGGGGTCGGATCGGCCCACCGGGGTCGGGAGCGTGCGCCGACATGCGAAGCACAGTCGGTCTCGTGTCGCCACCGGCGCCATGCAGAAAGGGCATCGCAGGGACTCCGGATCAGCGGTCACCGGATCCTCGCCCCGGCCGGGACAACCTCGCACCCGCCTCGTTCCGCTGCCTCAAACTGCACCTACCCGCCCTCCACTCCGCGCTCACCCTGGCGCCGGACAACCGATCCGTCGGGTGCCCGACAGCATACGCGTACCTCCGCCGCCTCGGCCGGTGGTCGATTTCCTGGATGCTCGGCGGTGAACCGGCGCCGCCAGGGATCCCGGGATCGAAGTTACGGGGCAGTCGGCGAGAAGGCTCGTATACTCCTTCCACTTGGCGGACACAGGAGGAACTGCCGTGGCGAAGACGTGCACCCAGTGCCAGGCGCAAGCATCTGATGATGCCGGGTTCTGTCCCAGTTGTGGGGTGGCGCTCCATGCCTCCGCTCCGGCGTCCCAAACGCCGCCCGGACCCTCTCCCGGCCAGACCGCAACGGTTTCCGAGCCCCCCGGCGGCCAGCAGGAACCGCCATCCAGTGGCGGCCAGAGTGTTGTGCAAGGCCCCGGGGTGCCCCCCTACCAGTTCAACGCAGCTCGCTGGAGCCCAGCCGACCGCATCACCGGGATCGCCACGCTGGTTCTGCTCGTCGCTCTGTTCCTGCCCTGGTTCAGTGCTTCAATCACCTATATTTCCCTGTCCGAGAGCGGGGTGTCAGCCCACGGATACCTGTATATCGCACTCTTCGTGTCCCTGTTCCTGCTGGTCTACTTGCTGGCCCGAGCCGGGTGGGACCGTCTGCCGATCGCCACCCAGGTGGCCCATGCACCGGTGATGCTGGTGGCCTCGGCGCTGAATGCGGTGCTCGTGGTCATCGGGTTCCTGTTGAAGCCCGGAGGCAGCGCGGTGAGCTGGTCGTTCGGTGCGTGGCTCGCCCTCATTGCGGCCATCGTGGCCGTTGCTCCGATCGCCATTCCCGCTATTCAGGCGCGCCGAAGCGGTCCGTAGGTCAGCGGGCCAGCCGAAGGCGGTTCGTCGGCCGAGACGGGCATATCCAAAGTGCTTGCCGGGGCGCAGGCGTCCCTTGTGGAAGCTGGGCCACCGCCACCCCGGCACGGGAAGCAGCGCGACGTTCAACGGCTGCAGGTACCGGGAAGGGGTGACTTCCACTCGTTGCGCAGTAGGGCTCAGCCTTGGTCACAGGCCCCGGAAACGGGGTGGCTCGTCAGGCGCTTAACCCGCCAAGCAGATTGTCCACGGCGACACTGAGCGCGCCCCTGGCCTCAGGGCTGCACGGCGGTGCCACATCCGGCGCAGAATCGAGCATCACCAGGAAGGCCAGCGCCGCACGCCGCACAGAATCGTGGCCGTGCGGTCGTCCGCTCCTGGGGCGTGAGGATCCCGGGTGTGCCCGCGGGGGCCGGTGACGGAGATTCGATTGGCGGCGCCGAGGCGCTGACCGCGCTCGACGGCGTCGAGGCTGGGGCAAACGAGGGAGACGCAGGAGCGAAGGACTCGGGTGCCGGAGTCATCCCACCGACGACAGTGCTGCGGCCACTTGCCATCGACCGGATAGTCAACCATAGGGCCACAATGGCAACGAGGCCGCCAACAACGGCGAGGACGAGGCCGCCCGTCGACTTGGCGTTCGCCGACGAGCAGTCCGATGCTGCCGCGTGGAGGAACTGCTGGCCGATCCGGCCAACCGACGAGTTGCACAGCGAGGCGATGGTCGAGTTGTGGGAGTGGAGGTCGACCCCGAGGATCACGCCGACTACACCGAGCACAGTAACAACCACGCCGCCGATGCCTACGGCGGTGCTGCGCTTGTCGAGCCATGTGCTCATCCCGCTCATTCCTGCGCGCCAGTCATCAGCCATCTCCCAATCGTTGGTGTCCGCCGCTCCACATCGCAGCGGTTGGGAATAGCTCCTCCCCCTCGGGCACGAGTGACGGGTTACCAGTGCCAAGTTGGGTTTGCTCCATTCACAGACCCCTACGCCGGTACTTCGGCCGACAGTGCCGAAACCAAGCCAACGTAGGCAGACCCACTCGTCGCTACATAGCTGCCGGCAAGAGTGACGTTCGGAAGCTTCCCCGGACCGGGCACCGCCACCGTCGAGGGCCGGGGTATCGACTTCAGAAGATTCCGTTCGTCGTCCGTCGTCTGTTCGTGGTGGAACCGATCGGCGAGCACGCGGTCGACTACAGCCGTCACGAAGGGGACGACGTCACTAGCCTTGGCCAAGCGAAGAGTGATTCCCACCGCCTCTTGGTCGCCGAAGGCAGTGCGGTGCGATCCGATGAGACGGACCTCGCCGCGCTGCTTGCGCTCCGTTGAGGCGGGAGCCCAGACCACCGAGCGCACCCAGGGCCAGCGCATGTGCCCGGCCATATAGGTGCCCGCAGTGGCCTTCTTGGCCCTAGCCTTGGACACTTGATTGGACACGCCGATCAGGGCGAGCTCGGTGAGAGAGGGTATTCCGATAGCTCGCACTCGGCCGCCCTTCTGGAAGTTCGCCGCTACCACGACGGCCCGGGCTCCGGTGAGGTAGGCCCAGCCCTGGATGTCGGCATAGCTGTTGGGACGTGCCGCGTTGGCGTGGAACCACCCCACCGAGGTGATCGCATACCACGTTGGATCGGTGTCTCCACCTTGTAAGACGGGCTGCCCGTCCTCACTGAGGACGGGCAGCATTCGGCCGCTTCCCTTCTCCCCGCCAGCAATCGTCGCCAGAGGGTGGAAGGGCACCCCCTTCGCCATTACCAGGATCCAGTGTGTTCGATGCTGGCTCCGAGGGCTCGGAGTTCCTGTTCGAGGGCTCGGAGGTAAGTCACCCACTGCCCTTTGCCCACCAGCATCTTGGGGCCGACGGGGATGAGCATGAAGCGTTGCTGCGAGGTGAGCCATTTCTCCAGCCGGGCGCGGACAACGACTTTGTCGTCCCCCTCGGGAGACAGGGAGAGGGCGCCTTGGGGCGAACGCTTGGACATCGCTTTGATCAGACCCGGGTAGAAGAGCATGGTGATCTTGGCCGACGACTCGGAAACATCGACCTTGCTCAGCGCACCAGTGGCGTGGCGGATCACGGCAACCACCTCGTCACGGGTCGCCGGCACGGTAGCGGTGAGTCCGATGTGCTGGTCGTTCTTCGCACTCACGGGCGATCCCCTTCTCGCCTCGGGGCCGACGGGGGACGGCTGCTTAGTTCTTGGCCGCGCTGCGCGATCCAGGCGTTCTGTCTGCGTTGTCGAGCGACGCCTACCACCGCCGCTACTGCCAGCACGACAAGTAATACGACAAGCGAGACCATTCTTCCGCCTCCTTTTCTTCACCCGCGCCCGGGTGAGTCAAGTGGGGCCGCTGTCTCTGCTCCGCCAGCCACCCCACGCCAATGTGTCGGAAGCTGCATTCCGCCGCCTCCGCCGATGGCGCCTTAACGACGCCGCTGTGATCGTAGCTCCGGACATCAGAAGGCGCTGATCTGTTGCCACTCGTCTCTTGAGGCCACGAACGGAGTTCCAGAGCTAGACGGGCTGATCTCGAGTCACTCCAATAGATCACGACTCGGAGTGGGGCTGGATGACCATGAAGGTGACGGCGAGCTCGCGAGGGGAGCCGATGCCACTCGTCGAGGGTGACGTTGGTCGATCCTGCGTTACCCCTGTTCAGGGCCCAATCTCGCCGGGGTGACGTTGAGGGTGACGTCTGTGTGGACGATGAGTTGTGACAGGCGCACCAGGCCCCTGTCACGAACAAGGGAGGCCTGATGTCCCGATCATCGTCAGCAGTAGAGCGAGGGCCCGGCCGGGTGTCGGGTGGAGGTTCCCCGCGGGGAGCACGGTCATCGGCGGACGGATCCAAAGAGGATCAACTCCGAATCGTCGACAGACCTGATCATTCGCCAGAAGACGAGACGCCGCCCAAGGGCGATCTTCGGCTCCTATTCGTTACCGCGAGCGGCTTCGAAGTGCCGCTGGTCGCTTCACCAGCGCAGGCAGCTCGGCTACTGAGGAGCTCCGGCGAAGAAGACGCGGCCGATCAGCGCGGCGATGGAGATCCCGGGGGGCCAAGGGGCCGGAGGGTGCACCATCCGCGTCCCGTGCGGGTGGAGCAGCTGCTGAGCCGAGGTCGGCTCGTCGGCTGGTTCGAGACACCCCTCGGGGGTGGCGCGGCATGAACAGCAGTCCATCTTCCAGACAGCGCCGAAACGGGGACGGTCCCCTAGCGGGGTCTCCGCGAGATGGCGCTCGCTCCCGTTCTCGCGATGAGCGCAATTGTGCGGGGTGGTTCGCCCGCTTCAATGAGCGCCGGGAAGGGCCCGCCGGACGTCCGAGCCAGAGCGAGGTCCGGCGGCTCCGGAAGGAACTCGAGTCCCTGCGTCGATTGGTGTCCGGTGAACAGATCCCATAGCCAGGTCGAGAGCATGGCCACCTTGCCCCTGCGGCCCGCTTGCCATGATCACGAGGGGCCCCATCGTGACCGAGCCGACCGCCTATGGGGTGAGCGATGACGCCCGCGTCGGTATCGCCATTGCTCACTGGGCCGCCGGAGTCCGGCGAGAGCAGCCAAGCGGGAACTGAGACACGGCGGCCCGGCCCCTCGACCCCGCCGGCTCATCGGCGGCTTGTCGATATCGACGTTCTGGCTGAATGGCTCGCAACTTCTCCGCGGCATGTTCGCCGCCTCGTTGCAGAGAGGCGAGTTCCCTTCGTCAAAGTGGGCCACTTCATCCGCTTCGACCCGGATGACATCACGCTCTGGATCGACGAGCAGAAGGTGACAATCGACGAAGCTTGAGAGGTCAAGTGACCACAGGACGACCTGCCGGTCGGAGACCCGATCATCCAGGAGGGACGGATGTTTCTGCGTGCCTCGACCCGGCTCAGTCCTCGGCATCCGAAACAACCGGGAGTCCGAAGAGCGCCTCACCGATCCGGTCAGCTGCATCTCTCTGCATAGTCGGTGTGACGTGGCTGTACAGGTTGGTGAACAGGGTCGGGTCCGCGTGCCCAAGCCGCTCCGCCGCCGCCTTGGGCGGGACGCCTCCGGCCAACATCAACGTCGCGCTCGTGTGGCGCAGTCCGTGAGCAGTCAACCGTGGGAGTCCAAGCTCCTTCGAATAGTCCCCGAGGAGTCGTGACAGCCGTTGGGGGTGGTAGTGGCCACCGCGCTCCTTGGTGAAGACATACTCGCTCGACTCATGGCGAGGAGGGATCAGCGCCTCGTGCGCCTGAAGCTTCTGTTGGCGCCGAAGGACGTCGACGAGTCCGGTGTCGAGCTCAATCGTGCGGACCGCATCGCGGCTCTTTCCCATCGACGGAACGAGATCGTGACCAAGTGTGGAAGCGAAGTCCACCACTCGTACCCACCTGTGGTCGAGGTCCACATTGGGCCAGCGCAGCCACACCAGTTCGCCGATGCGGAGCCCCGACCCCAGCAGGAATGCCCAGATGGGCCAGCTCCGGTCCTTTTCCATGAGCCCCAGGAACTCGCGGGCTTGCTCGGGTGTCCAGTACTTGGGTATCGAGCGATTCGGTCGGGGTCGTGGAACCTGAGCGGTTGGATTTGCGGCGACCAATCCGAGACTCACCGCCAGCTTGAGTGCCCCCGACAGTG
>PLSY01000101.1:12848-12989 GCA_003164275.1 Acidimicrobiaceae bacterium
GCTCGTCGATCAGCATCCCGCCGGCGATCGGCTTGAGCTCGCCCCGGTCGACCTTCCCGAGTAGCTCTCGACGAGCCTTGCCGGCCGCTGCCGCCGTAGCGAACCCCCGCCTGGTCAGCTGCTCTCGGCGCCCGCTGATCG
>PLSY01000208.1 GCA_003164275.1 Acidimicrobiaceae bacterium
GCTTCTCCATCCACTCCATCATCATGAGGCGCACCTCGAGGACCGACATGTCCATGCCCCGTCGGGCCGAGAGCGCCTGTCGCAAGAACTGGATCACCGATACTCCGCCGATCGACTCGGGCTCCTGGAAGGCCAGGAACATGCCGGCCTTGCCCCGCACGTCCGGCGCCCAGTCCGTGACGTCCTCCCCGAGGAAGCGGATTGAGCCCGAGGTGACAACGTAGGTCGGGTTGCCCAGCAGCACGTTGGCCAGCGTCGACTTGCCGGCCCCGTTCGGGCCCATGATGGCGTNNACTTGCCGGTGCCGTTCGGCCCCATCAGGGCGTGGACCTTCCCGGCCTCGACAGTCAGGTTGACGCCCTTCAAGATGGGCGACCCTTCGACCGAGACATGGAGATCCTCGATGCGGAGCAGTGGCGCCAACCGGTCGATGGTCGGCGTCGTTTCGAGGGGGGCTTCGCTGGGCACGGTGCGATCTTATCTCGAATCCATACTTTCTCCTACGAGAATAGGGAGAATCGGGGGGATGCTTCGTAGCCAGGCGGGTTTGCCGAGCGTGGCCAGGCCAGCCGGTACGGTTGGCCCATGGCCGACCCGTTCAACTTTGCCGGCCCCGTCACGCAGCTGGATTCGAACTCGGGCGTCGTCACGCTGGTTGACGAGTCGACCTTCGCCATAAGCGGTGGTGCGGGGGACATCACCCCAGGGGCGGCTCAGGGGCTCTTTGTCAGGGACACGAGGATCCTGTCCAAATTCGAGATCCTGATCAACGGGCGCGAGACCGAGTCGCTGGCCGCCGTCACCGACGAGCCGTTCTCGGCCACCTTCGTCTCCCGGTGTCTCCCCCCGCCGGGTCTGGCCGACTCAACGCTGATGGTCTTTCGCTCCCGCTACGTCGGCCAAGGCATGCGAGAGGACGTGACAATCCGCAACTTTGCCGATGAGCCGGCGCCCTGCACTGTCCAGGTGCTCATAGGCGCTGACTTCGCCGACCTGTTCGCCGTGAAGGAGGGAAGGGCCGATGTCGATCCGAACGCCGGTGAGACACTGGCCGCGGTGGACCCCTTCGAGCCAGATCCCGGCGGGGGTGACGCAGACAGGCCGGCCCGGGTCACCTACACCTACCGTCGCTCGGGCATCACCAGGGGGGCGCAGCTCCGTTTCGCAGGCCCGGTCGTGCTGAGCGACGAACTGGCGACCTACGAGGTGGTCGTCCCGGCCCGGGGTGAGTGGTCCACCTGCGTCGAGGTGGCTCCGGTCTTCGACGGCAAGGCCTACGACCCGAGGTATCGCTGTGGGCAACCGGTCGACCTGGCGACCCCGACCGAGCGGTTGGCCGAGTGGCGACGTCACGTTCCCCAGGTCGAGACCAGCCATCCGGGTCTGAAAGAGGTCATCGCCCGCAGTGCCGAGGACCTCGGGGCGCTGCGCATCTTCGACCCGGACTTCCCCGAGCGAGTGGTGGTGGCGGCGGGCGCCCCCTGGTTCATGACCGTCTTCGGCCGGGACTCCTTGCTGACGGCGTGGATGGCCCTGTTGGTCGACCCTGACCTGGCCCGGGGCGTGCTCCAGACACTGGCTCGGTTCCAGGGGACCGACATCGATCCGCGGCACGACGAGGAGCCTGGCCGCATCCTGCACGAGATGCGGTTCGGCGATGCCGCCTCACTCTCCCTCGGGGGCGGCAGCATCTACTACGGCACGGCCGATGCCACCCCACTGTTCGTCATGCTCTTAGGCGAGATGCGGCGCTGGGGTGTCGCCCGTGAGATGGTCAATGAGCTACTGCCCAATGCGGCGCGGGCCATCGAATGGATCGAGAAGTTCGGCGATGCCGACGGGGACGGCTACGTCGAGTACCAGCGGTCGACCGAGCGGGGCCTCGCCAACCAGGGTTGGAAGGACAGCTGGGACGGCATCCGCTATGCCGACGGCCGGGTGGCACAGGCCCCCATCGCCCTGGCCGAGGTCCAGGCCTATACCTACGGCGCCTATCTGGCCAGTGCCCATTTCGCCTTCGAAGTGGGGGACACGGCCACCTACGACCGGTTCAGGGCCAAGGCCACTCAGCTGAAGGCGGCTTTCAACCGGGACTTCTGGCTGGAGGAGCAGGGTTGGTTCGCCGTCGGGCTGGACGCCGACAAACGACCGATCGACTCGCTGACCTCGAACATCGGGCACTGCCTGTGGACGGGCATCGTCGATGAGGACAAGGCCCACCAGGTGGCCGAGAAGCTCGTGTCGCCGTCCATGTTCACTGGGTGGGGGCTGCGAACCCTGTCGAAGGACAGTGGTGGGTACAACCCGGTCAGCTACCACTGTGGGTCGGTCTGGCCCCACGACACGGCCATCGTGGCCGCCGGACTGGCCCGCTACGGCTACGACGGTGCTGCCCAAAAGCTGATCTTCGGTCTCTTCGACGCCGCCCAGTCCCAGGGAGGACGCCTCCCGGAACTGTTCAGCGGACTCGATCGCAGCGAGCTCTCGGTGCCGGTCGGCTATCCGACCTCCTGCTCGCCCCAGGCCTGGTCGGCGGCCTCCCCCCTGCTTTGCCTGCGAACCCTGCTGCGTCTCGACCCGTGGATCCCCTACGGCAAGACGTGGCTGTCACCCAGCCTGCCTGAGAGCATTGGCTATCTGAGAGTGGAGGGGATCCCGCTGGCGGGATCCCGGGTGACCATCGAGGTCGGCTCTGAGGTGCCCGGAGGTGTCTCGGTGACCGGCCTGCCCCCCGAGATCGAGCTCATCAGGGAGCCTCGCAGGCCCTCTACCGCCGTCTGACCGCTCTTCCACGCCGGCGGCGGTCACCAGCCGCGCTCGACCCACTCAGCGAGATGGGGGGACTCCGACCCGATGGTCGTCCCCGCACCGTGACCGGGCAGGACGATCGTGTCCGGCCCGAACTGGGAGAACAGCCGAGACTCGATCGAGGTGATGATGGTCGGAAAGTCGGAGTGTTCGAACGACGTATTGCCTGGTCCGCCGGGGAAGAGGGTGTCGCCGGTGAACAGTAGGGGCGTCCCTTCAACGGTGAAGCACATCGATCCGGGGGTGTGGCCTGGCGTCGCCACCGTGCCGATGCGGAGCCGGCCGATCTGAAGGACGGAGCGGTCGTCCAGGATCTGATCGTAGGAAGGGAGCATGGTGGAGTCGGCCTCGGTCACGGCCACGTCGATTCCGGCATTTCGCACCGCTTCGACAGCCTGGATGTGGTCCCAGTGGCCGTGGGTCTCCACCACCTGCCTGACCGACAGGGACCGGCAGAGCTCCAAGAGCTTGTCGTGCTCGTTTGCCGCGTCGATGAGCAATGAGTCGCCCGTGGCCCGACAGCGGACGATGTACACGTTGTTCTCCACCGGCCCGACAACGATGCGGTGGACTTCGACGGTGGCGTCCTGGTAGTCAACGATGGTGTCTGCCATGGCAGCGGGCCTCCTCGGGGGCGGGAGCCGATCTTGGGCCACGATCGGCAATTTTGCCTACGCCAGCGTAGTTGGCCAGGCCATCCGTTGGTCATGATCGTCCCAGTTCTGGTAGACAAACGGGGCACATTGTCTCCGTTTCGGAGACCAGTCAGTAGATGGAGAACAGGATGAACTTCGCCTTCAGCGAGNNAGGAGCAGGACGAGCTCCGCAAGTCAGTCCGGCGCTTTCTCGACGACAAATCGCCCGAGACCGAGGTACGCCGGCTGATGGAGACGACCGAGGGCTATGACCCGGCCGTGTGGACCCAGATGGCCGAGCAGTTGGGGCTGCAGTCCCTCACCATCCCCGAGGAGTTCGGCGGCTCGGGGTTCTCCTACGTGGAGCTCATCGTCATCCTGGAGGAGATGGGCGCCTCGCTCCTCTGCGCACCCTTCTTCTCGACGGTGGCCCTCGGAGCCAATGCCATCCTGACCTCGGGTGACCAGAACGCGAAGGAGTACCTGCTCCCTGGCATCGCCTCGGGCGAGACCATCG
>PLSY01000288.1 GCA_003164275.1 Acidimicrobiaceae bacterium
ACCTCGTCGAACGAGGCCGAGTCACTGGCCCCGGGGGTGATGATCGGGAAGGCCCGCTCGAGCCCGGGAATCAGGTCGGAGGCGCACAGTGCCTCTCGGGCCCGCATCCAGTTGCGGTTGCCGGCCACGGTGTTGATCTCGCCGTTGTGGGCCAGGTAGCGGTAGGGGTGGGCCAGGGGCCACGACGGGAAGGTGTTGGTGGAGAACCGGGAGTGGACGAGGGCGAGGCCGCTGATCACCCGCTCGTCGGACAGGTCGGGGAAGAATTCGGCCAGCTGATGGGAGGTGAGCATCCCCTTGTAGGTCACCGTGCGGCTGGACAGCGAGACGATGTAGCACTCGTTGATCTCGTGCTCGGCCCGCTTGCGCAGGACGAAGGCCAGTCGGTCGATGGCCAGGGTTACGTCCTCACCGACGATCTCGGTGTCGGGGGCCGGGGCCACGAAGACCTGGTGGACCGACGGCATGGCCGCCTCGGAGATCGACCCGAGGGTGACGTCGTTGATGGGCACGTCCCGCCATCCGATGACGGTGAGCCCCTCCTCGCCGGCCAGCTTGCCGATGGCCTCCCGGGCCGCTTTGGCTTCGGCGGCGTCCCGGGACAAAAAGGCCAGGCCGGTGGCGTAGTGACCCCGGGCCGGGAGGTCGAAGTCCACCACCTCGGCATAGAAGCCGTGGGGGACCTGCATGAGGATGCCGGCACCGTCGCCGCTGTCCTCCTCGCTGCCTGTCGCCCCCCGGTGGGCCAGGTGCTCGAGGGCCGAGATGGCCTGGCGGACCAGGGTGTGGGTCGGGCGGCCCTCTAAGTCTGCGACCAGCGCCAGTCCGCAGGCATCGTGTTCGAAGCGGGGGTCATACAGGCCGGCCGTCGGGGCCGTCGGGATGTGCGACCGGCTACGGGGCAGGCCGACGGGGACGGCCCCGGTGCCGGCACGTACGCCAATAGGTGTTCCAAAAGGGGTCGTCATCGGGTCGCTCCAACGAGGGAAGTGGATCTACCCGCCCGGGACGACGTTGGCCCATGTGCGGTCGAAAGATTGTACACGAGCCAGACCAGGATCTGAATGGCGAAACGTGGTGGCCGAACTGAGCCTTGCGCCATCGCTGGACGGTGCGGCACGGCCATAACATGGCGGCATGGCCACCAGGACACCAGTCGACCTGATCGTGGTCGGAGGAGGCGTGATCGGGCTGTCCGTGGCCTGGGAGGCGTCCCGGGCGGGACTGGCCACCACCGTGGTCGATCCGCTCCCCGGCCGTGGGGCCAGCTGGGCGGCAGCCGGCATGCTCGGGCCGGTCGGCGAGGCCCATTTCGGCGAGGAGGCGCTGATCAACCTCAATGTGATCGCCGCCAAGGCGTGGCCCGAGTTCGCCGCCGCCCTCGAAGAGGCGTCGGGCCAGGCCGTGGGCTATCTCGACTCCGGGACCCTCATGGTCGCGGTCGATGCCTCGGACCGCCTGGCCACCGACGACGCGCTGGCCTTCCAGCTCAGCCTGGGCCTGGCCGCCCGCCGGGTCTCGGCCCGCCAGGCCCGAGAGCTCGAGCCCCTGCTCGCCCCGGGCATCAGGGGAGGCACCGAGCTGGCCGATGACCACCAGGTCGACAACCGGCTGGTGGTCTCGGCCCTCCTCGTCGCCTGCGCCCGGATGGGCGTCACCTTCGTCGACGACGAGGTGACCACCATCGACAGCGATGGCGCCCGTGCCACCGGGGTGACCCTCCGATCCGGCCAGCAGCTCTCGGGCCGGTCGGTGGTGCTCGCGGCCGGCTGCCGCTCCGGCCAGATCGACGGCGTGCCCGAGTCGTCCCGTCCCCCGGTGCGCCCGGTGAAGGGGCTGACCCTGCGCCTCCGTCGCCCGGCCTCCTCGCCCGCCCTCGGGCGCACGGTGCGGGGCCTCGTGCGGGGCCGGACGTGCTATCTCGTCCCACGCCAAGACGGCACGGTGGTGGTTGGTGCGACCGTCGAGGAGAAGGGGTTCGACCTGACCGTCCAGGCCGGCTCGGTGGGCGACCTGTTGGACGATGCCCGCCTGCTCGTCCCGACCCTCGAAGAGTACGAGCTGGCTGACACGACGACGGGCCTCCGCCCGGGCTCACCCGACAACTCCCCGATCGTCGGGCCGAGCGACCTGTGCGGCCTGGTGGTAGCGACAGGCCACTACCGCAACGGCATCCTCCTGGCCCCGATCACCGCCAAGGCCGTCGTTTCTATGCTCGAGCGGGGCGGGACGACAGAGGAGACGACCGAGTATCCGAGCTACGACCCGTTCGGGCCCTTCCGTCCCGGCCGGTTCAGCCGCCGGGACGACACCGGGCACCCCGACGACGCCGGGCACCCGGCCACCTTGGGCCGATGACCATCTCGCTGTTGGTGAACGGCGACCCGTGGGACGGGCCGAGAGAGGTGACGGTCTCCCAGGTGGTGGCGGCCTGGTGCGACTCGCCGCGGGGCATCGCCGTCGCCCGCAACGGCGAGGTGGTCCCGAAGAGCAGGTGGGACGAGACCTCCCTCGCCCCCGGCGACCGGATCGAGATCGTCACCGCCGCGGCCGGGGGCTGAGCCACCGGGCGCCGAGATGGGCGCCGGGCCCGGCATTCGCCCCATCGGCGGTACCGTTGGATGCGATGGAATCCACGACCGCCGAACTGATCGACCGCACCGGCGCCCCCGGCTCCTCTGGTGCCGGTGGGACGGACTGGGTCGATGCCGACCTCGTGATGGCCGGCCAGGTCATCTCGTCGCGGCTCATCCTCGGGACCGGGGGCATGTCCAGTCCCGAGTCGCTGCGGGAGGCCCTGGAGGCCTCGGGGACGGCACTGGCCACCGTGGCTGTCCGCCGCGTCGACCCGACCACCCGCCACAGCCTGGTCGACCTGCTCGCCGACCTCGGCATCCAGGTCCTGCCCAACACCGCCGGCTGCTTCACCGCCTCCGACGCCGTCCTCACCGCCAAGCTGGCCCGGGAGGCGTTCGAGACCAACTGGATCAAGCTCGAGGTCATAGGCGACGACCGCACCTTGTTGCCCGACAGCTTGGAGCTCCTGGCGGCGGCCGAGGAGCTGGTGGACGACGGGTTCATCGTGCTGCCCTACTGCAGCGACGACCCGGTCGTCGCCCGACGGCTCGAACAGGCCGGGTGCGCGGCGGTCATGCCCCTCGGCTCCCCCATCGGCAGTGGCCTCGGGATCGCCAATCCACACAACATCGCCCTCATCGTGGAGCAGGCCGGGGTGCCGGTGGTGCTCGATGCCGGCATCGGGACGGCATCGGACGTGTGTGTGGCCATGGAGCTGGGCTGTGACGCCGTGCTGGTGGCCTCGGCCGTGACCCGGGCCCATCAGCCGGGCGTGATGGCGGCCGCCATGCGCGACGCCGTTCGGGCCGGGCGAGCGGCCCGGGCCGCCGGGCGCATCACCCGACGCTTCCATGGCGAGGCCTCGAGCTCGTTCGACGGGATGATCGCCCGATGAGCGGCCCCGTCGACCCACCGGTCGCCCTCAGCATCGCCGGGTCGGACTCCGGGGCCGGAGCCGGCATCCAGGCCGACCTGAAGTCGATGGGGGCCCTCGGCGTCTTCGGGACCACGGCCATCACCGCGGTGACGGCCCAGAACACGACTGCGGTGGTCGAGGTCCACTTCGTCCCGGTTGACGTGGTCGAGGCCCAGATCGACGCCGTGCTGTCCGACCTGGCCGTCGGGGCGGTGAAGACCGGAATGCTCGGCACTCCCGAGGTGGTCGAGATGGTGGCCCGTCGGGCCGCCGCCGGCGACCTGGCCAACTTGGTCGTCGACCCGGTCATGGTGGCCTCCTCGGGCCGGAGCTTCCTGACCAACGAGGGCATCGCCGCCTATCGGGAGGCCCTGCTGCCCGAAGCCCTGATCACAACGCCCAACCTGTGGGAGGCGGCGTTGCTGGCCGGCGTCGATCCGGCCGAGTTCCGAGACGTGGACGCCATGGTCGACATGGCCCGGCGCATCCACAAGCTCGGACCGTCCTGGGTGCTGGTCAAAGGTGGCCACCTGCCAGGGGTCGAGCCCACCGACGGCGAGGTCCCGCCCGACCAGGTGGCCGACGTGCTCTTCGACGGCGACGAGGTCACCGTGCTCAACAGCCCCTTGGTCGAGACGTCCAACACCCATGGCACGGGGTGTTCGATGTCGTCGGCCATCGCCGCCTACCTGGCCCACGGGGCCGACGTGGCCACCGCGGTGCGCGCCGCCAAGCAGTACGTGCACCAGGCCCTGATCGGCGGGGCGGACTGGCGCCTGGGCGCCGGGCACGGCCCGTTGAACCACCTGGGCTGGACGGGCGAGCGGCCCGCCGGTCTCGAAACCCTGCGCTGACCAGGGGGAACCCGGCGACGCCTGCACCTGGCGCCGGCAACGCCCGGCCCGTTCGGACTGGGGTCCAAGCGAGGCCAGAGGGCGTGCGGAGCTGGGTCGGGACAGAAAGAGTGGCCGGGTCCTAGAGACCCGGCCACTTCTCCCCCCCATTCACAGGATCCTTGCCCGCCGATGCCGGATCAGGCACCCCCTCCTGGACGAGCCCACTTCGCTCGCCAGTGCTCAAGGCATTGTGAATCATCAGTGATCAAAAGTAAACATCAGATGAACAGAGAACCACCTTCCGTGAGTTTTACCCCACTCCAGGTGGCTACCGTGCCACCGGGACCCGGCCGCCCGGTCATGTGGCCGCTCGCCCGGCGTAGGTTGGCCCCCATGGATCGAACCTCGGTACGCATGTTGGCCCAACTGGTGGCCTGGGGTCGCGTGGGCATCGGGGCCGTGGCCGTCGTCGCCCCGGTGGTGGTGGCCCGGCCGTGGATCGGCGAGGCGGCGGAGACGCCGGCGGCCCGGCTGTTGGCCCGGGCCATGGGGGGCAGGGACCTGGCCCTCGGCATCGGCACGCTCCGGGCCCTGGCCAACGCCGACGAGGAGGCCCGCCCCTGGGTCGCCCTCGGCGGGGTGGCCGACTCGATCGACGCCGTGGCCACGCTGGTGGGATTCGCTGGCCTGGCGAAGAGGAGCCGCTGGGGCATCTTGGCCCTGACCCTCGGGGCAGCCATCGTCTCGATCCGCCTGGCCGCCTCGCTCGATGAGCCCGGGTTCGGACCACCGTCAGCTCCTCCCCCCCTCGCCGGCTGAGCCAGAACGCCCGATATCGCCGTGGGTGACCGGAGAGGCCCATGGCCGGCCCGATAGCATGGCCCGGCCATGGCGACCACCACCACAACCGTCGAGGAGCCCTCGCCCGACGACCACTCGGGCGTGGACGTCGATCCCGACAACCGGGTCTTCGAGCACATGTCCCTCAGGGGTCCGGCCCTCATCGTCCTCGGCATCGCCGTGTTCATCGTCGTCGCCGGGGTGGTCGCCTCGGCCCTCGACTCGGGATCCAGCCCGACCCTGACCGTAAAGACGGTCACCATCCCCGATGGGACGGTCGTTCACCTGACTCCGGCGACAGTGGCCATGAAGAAGATCATCAGCGCCGGCGAGCCGCCAGCCGACATCCTGGGCAACCTCGCCGTCCCGACCGACAGCACCTTCACCCACTTCATCAACTCCGACCAGAACGAAACCCAGTTCGACCGGACGGTCTCGTTCCACACCGGCCTCTCCAGTGAACAGGTGGTGGACGTCTATCGCACCCTGTTCCCGAAGCTCGGCTGGAAGGTCATCTATGCGGGCTCCGGGGCTGAGCGCGACTCGAGCGGCACCGAGGTGCTGGCCAAGAAGGGAAGCGGCGACGGCTTCTACTGGGAGGCGGGGGTCGTGGTCTCCCCCACCAGCTCGGCCGGGACCACCCCGTACTCCATCGAGCTGTTCGAACTCCCCGACGACAACTGACGAGGCGTCGAGCGCCGACGCCTCATCGGCGTTCGGTCGTGCTCACACCCCGTGGCTCTGAGGCGAAGATTCGAAGCACTCCCTGTTCACGACGGTGCTGTTCTTGTGACCCGAATCTTCGCTCGCCCCGGCGAGCCCGAACGAGGGCTGCACGTTGTCGACCAGGAGATCGGCCTGACGCTCGGCCCGATCTAATGGGCGCCGGTCACGGCGAGCCGGTCGGCACCAGGCTCTCTTCGGTCGGGCTCGGGAAGGCCACGAGGGACTCGCCCGGTTCGTCCGAGCGGCGCAGCATCCAGGCCCACACGAACAGGTTTATCGGGTAGAGCAGATAGCCCACCCTCGTCGCCGGGGCCAACAGGATGGCGATGAGCATGAACCATCCGGTCAGCCTGGCCACGTCGGCCGGATTCCTCGGGGGCCGCTTCATCAGATAGCGGATGAGGATGGCGATCCCCACCACCCCGACCACCACCACATAAGCCTTGTGGGCCGACGGGAAGGCCGCCACCAGCTCGTGTCCGGGCAGGGCACTGGCCGCCGGCGAGCGCACACCGGCCAGGCCCAGCGGGAACCGGACGACATTGTCGATGAAGGCCGACGGGTTCTGCAGGGCCACGGGCAGGACCACCGGTGCCACGACCACCACCGCACCGAGGACGTAGCGCCCGATGGCCCGGTGGGCCTTCAGGTCGTAGGCCCCCCACAGGGCGAACACCACGAGGGGCCACGCCGTGAACTTGAGGGACGAGGCGGCGCCCAGGGCCAGCCCGGCGAGGAACGGTCTTCGACGCTGGAGGGCGCAGAGGCCGAGAAGCATGAGGGCGGCGACCGGCATGTCGTCGCCTCCGGTGGCGAGGGGTAGCGCGGCGGTGGGCAGGGCGGTCAGGACCTGGAAGGCTCGGATCCGGGCGTCGGTCCGCGGCTTCATGCGCCACAGGGCGAGGATGGCGACCAGGGTGGTGAAGACGAGGAACTGGATGCGGGCATCGGTCAGGCGCGCCTCGACCTTCGATGCACTGGAGGTGAAGCCGAAGATGACCATGCCCGGCAGATACGGGTAGTAGAGCTCATAGATCGGCTCGGTGTCCTCGTGGATGAGGATGTGGCCGTCCCGGTCGACCACCTGGTAGGGATCCCGGCCGTGGGCGGCACGAGTCCCGGCCTGCTCGACGACCACCACCTCGGGCTGGACGTGGAG
The DNA here is from genome assembly GCA_003164275.1 of Acidimicrobiaceae bacterium. The sequence goes on from PLSY01000288.1 coordinate 7,055, forward strand.
GGCGGCGTTCCCCTCGGAGCGCCAGATGACCTCCATGGTGAGCGGCACGATGGTGGCGCCGAAGAGCACGATGAGGAAGGCGACGACCCGGAGCACCACCAGGTGCCGGGCGGCCCCCGGTGTCCCCGCCGTGCTCGGCCATCGGGCCGGGGTGGACTCGGGGCCCGCGTCAACGTCGACCGGGACCGGCGTTGTCTCGCCGAGAGTGCCGGGCGCCACCGCGGCCACCACGACCGGTGCTCGCTCGCCCGCCGGATCGAGCGATGGATCGCCGTTCCCGGCCGCTCGACGCTGGGCGTCGGCCGCCGACTTCACCCGCCAGGCCACGAAGGCCATCACCACGGCCCCGAGGGCATAGAAGCCGACGGCCATCTGGCCCCAGGCACGATAGAGCGGGATGCCGGCGGCCACGGCGGTCAGCCCGGCGAAGATGGTCGAGCAGGTGTAGAGGAATACGTCCCGCCACTCGGGCGAGAGGCCCCGCAACCAGGAAAGACCCGATCGCAACGGCCGTGGGTAGGAGTCCCAGCTCGTCGTGCGGAACAACGTCGGCTCCGATCGGTGCGGCCCCAGGCCATCGGTCAGCACGTTCGAGGGTATCACCGGACCACCGCCCCAATGGTGGAAGACGGCCGGCTCATACCGTCCCGGAGGCGACTTGTCCGATGCCATTTCCGGCCTTTGGGGCGAACAGCGCCCGGTAGAACTCGAGCTCGGCACCGAGCGCCGCCTCGATGGTCGAGGCCTGCCGGAAGCCGTGGGACTCCCCTGGAAAGACGATGAGCTCACAGGCAACGCCGTGGGCCGACAGGGCCTCGGCGAACCGCTCGGACTGGTCGGGAGGCACGACTGGGTCGTCTGCCCCCTGGAGGAGCAGCACCCGCCCGGACAGCGCGTCCACGTGGTGGATGGGCGACCGGGCCCGATAGGTCTCGGCCGCCTCCGGCCATGGGCCGACCAGCGAGTCGACGTAGCGGGACTCGAAATCGTGGGTGTCGGTGGCGAGGGCGGCCAGGTCCGTCACCCCGTACCAGGCCACCGCCCCGGCGAAACAGCGCGCCCGGATGAGGGCGGCCAAGGCGGTGAGGCCGCCGGCACTCGAGCCCCGGATGGCCATCCTCTGGCCGTCGACGAGCCCGGCGGCCGAAAGGGCCAGGGCGTAGTTGATGCAGTCGTCCACGTCGGCCTCGCCCCACAGGCCGTCGAGGCGGCGACGGTAGGCCCGCCCGTAGCCGCTCGAACCGCGGTAGTCGACCACGGCCAAGGCCAGACCGTGGCTGGCGAGGAACTGGACGGTCGGATCGAAGCCGGGCTCGGCCGCCGAGGTCGGGCCCCCATGGCAGATGACCACGAGGGGCGGAGCCTCGATCGGGGAGATCCCGGCCCTGGCGGCATCCACCGGGGCGAAGAAGAGCCCGGGGATCGGCCCGTTGGGTGTGTCGGCCACGAAGGCCCGGGCGTGGGAGACCCGGTCCGTTGGGAGCAGTCCCTCGGGCGCCTCGGACAGGCGCCGGACGGGGGTCTCGCCGTCGAGGGAGACCTCGAAGACGCCGGAGGCCTCGGTCGGCGTCGAACCGAGCACACAAAGGCGCTCCTCTCCAGTGCCGTCGGTCGCCACCACCACTCCGGTGATGCTCACACAGGGCTGGTCGACCACCCGTTCGCCCCAGTAGACCTCCTCGTCGAGGCCGGGGGGCGACAGCAACACCAGGTCATCCCGGCCATCCGCGTGCATGCGGGCGACGACCGACCCGTTCGCCAGCTCGGCCATGGTGGACTGGCCGAAGACCCAGTCGGGGGCGTGGAAGTCAGCCTCCCGATCGACCAAGGGAAAGGCGGCCGCCCGTCCGATCGAGCGGGCCGTGAGGTCACCGGCGGGCACCCGGTAGGGAAGCCACCAGCCCGACCGGTCGTCGACGAAGGCCAGACTGCCGTCCCGCCACCACTGCGCCTGGCCGACCGAGACCCCCTGGCCACCGGCCAGGGGGCGGGCCTCGACCACGGTGAGCGAGGTCTCCGTCTCGACCAGTCGGCCGACCCAGAGAGTCGAGCTGTCCCAGGGCATCGACGGGTGGTCCCAGCTGACCCAGGCCAGCCACCCGCCATCGGGCGAGACCCGGGGCGAGGCGTAGAAGTCCGCTTGGTCGTCCAGCATCACCGGTGCACTGGGCTCTCCGGCGCTGGACTCTACGGTGCCGGGCTGGTCAGTGCCGGGCTCCTCGCCACTGGGCTGGTGCCCGCTCGTCCCGGGCCAGGCGAGACAGGCCACCAGGCGGTGGGCGGTGTCGCCTGGGCCGACCTGCTCCTCGACCGAGATGAGCCAGCGTCTCGAGCCCGTGAGACGGCCGTCGGCGTAGCGGAAGCCCGCGCCATCGGGACGAGGACCCGGGGTGAGGGCGACCGGTTGTGTGGCACCGGGGATGGACCGATACCAGTGCTGGTCGGCCTGGTCGACGTAGAAGACGGTGCCGCCGGTGACGGTCGCCGCCCCTCCCCCGTACTCATGGACCCGACTGCGGACACTGACCCCAACGGGTGAGATGTCCTCTGGGGGCTGTCCATCGGTGGAACGGACGACCACCTGGCGGCCACCTTCGCCCGGTCGGCTCTCCGACCAGCAGACCGCTCGCCCGTCGGCCTGGAGCCCACCGCGGCTGACCTTCCCGTCCGCCACCCGGGTCGGCGTCCACGGCGACGGCCACCCGCCGGCGGCCGGGGGTGACGGGAGAACAGGCGATGGATGCTCGTCAGCCATGGAGTCAGTACGGTACCCGCTATGAGCACTCCCTCCCCCTCCTCGACATGGCCGTCCGGCCCGAACGGCCCCTTCTCCGCCTTCGTGGTCGAACGGCGCGACGGCGGGCTCGACGCCGGTGTGCGGGAGCTCACCGTCGACGATCTCGGCCCCGGTGAGGTGACCATCCGCATCGAGTGGTCGGCCGTCAACTACAAAGACGGCATGACCACCCAACCCGGGAACCGGGTGGCACGGATCTCCCCCCTCATCCCCGGGGTCGACCTGGTGGGCACCGTGCTCGACTCGGCCGACCCGGACTTCTCCCCTGGTCAGGCGGTCATCGCCCACAGCTACGACCTGGGCGTCGCCCATCACGGCGGCTTCGCCGAGCTGGCCCGGGTCCCGTCGTCGTGGGTGGTCGCCCTGCCCCCTGGGCTGGACACGAAGGAGGCGGCCACCATCGGCACGGCCGGCTTCACCGCCGCCCTCTCCCTTCACCGCCTGCAGGCCTTCGGGCTCGAGGCGGGCGACGGCCCCGTGCTCGTCACCGGGGCAACGGGCGGAGTGGGCTCGATGGCCGTCTCGCTCCTGGCCGCGAAGGGCTACGAGGTGGTGGCGAGCACCGG
>PLSY01000011.1 GCA_003164275.1 Acidimicrobiaceae bacterium
TTGCAGCGACCGTTGGGATTCGCCAAGCATGCCCTTCATGATGATGTCAGCGTCACCGAGAGAACCATCGAGAGACTGCATTCGCGGCCGGGGCACTGCACGGACCAACACAAGTTCAGCGCCAAGCTCGTCTCGGAACGGATCACCGAGATGAAAGGGGATTTGGCGAGACTCCGCGATCAGCAGAGTGCCATCAATGTCGAGACTTACCGTGGGCGCACAGGTTCTTGGTACACGCAGTTGCGCAAGACCTGGGAGCGGGCCATCGAAGAGGTCGTGGTCGGCGAGATCCTCACAAGGGACAGCTTCGAAGTTCATCCCAAGAGAGTCCGCGCGCTCGTGTTGTTTACGGCCCAAGACAATCGTGACCTCCAGCACGGCTACGGGCGCGCGACGGAACTTAGTGAGGTCCACGACGAAAGTCCCATCATCAACTCGGCGCCTCCATCTCCTGACGATCTCGCCACTGACCTTGCAGCATTCGAGGAGTGGTACAAGCGCGTGTCGAGGCGCAATGGACTGGGCGAGCAGAAGATTTACGAAATGGCGGCCTCAGCGGCGCCACCGTCTGGGACGCCAGCCTGAAAATATCGCGCAAGTCAGTTGGCCTGGAGCTCGTCTCTGATTGCATCGCACGCATCGGCAACGGCAAGTTGAATCTGCCGCCATGCGGCCGACCAGTCAGCAACTGGGTATGCCAAGTGCAGGCGTCCGTATGCATCGATGGTCTGCGCTCTTGCTTCAACGTGCTGGGCACCAGCACGAAGACTCCGAGCTGAGTCGAGGACGGCGACCGCTGCTCGGATGCGTGGATGCGCTTCGGCGGGAAGTTCAGCCTCCAAGAAGGGCGCCAAGCGCTGCAATGGGTGCCCGTCGATTCCGGGCATTCCCGGTACCTGGAGTCCTTTGAGTAGTTCGGCGAGCGCACTCAGGCAGGAATCTGCCTCCTCCGGACTCGCGGCATCGAACGCGAGCCGGCCTGATCGTTCTACGCCCGGTGCGACCACCAGCGACTTGTCGAACCGCAGTTGCCAGACGGTATCGAGATAGTCAATGGCCGCAGGGAGAGTGAACGGTGAGTGGAACAACCTCGTGGACTCTGGTTCGACAGGAGACAGATAGCTGCGAAGACGCTCAAGGTAGTCCTCGACAGTGCGTACACCGGCAAACCGTCGGATCTCCGGACTGAGTTCAACCGTTTCCCAGAACTCGGTGACGGGAGAGAGCACGCAATGCCAGGTAGCCGGTTCCTTCGCCAGCAATGGAACTACAAGTGACTCGAGCGCGGTCGCCGGCAGTCGGTCAGCCATCACCTGGTCACGATTGAAAGTGGGGCGCGTCTCCGAAAACGGATCGAGCCGCGCTCCGGCGCGTATGGTTCCCAGCGCATCAACCAGGTTGAGGAAGTGACTCACGAGCTGTTCGGCCGGCTCGACGTGGGCCAATCCTGCGACAGTGAGTCCAACTCGATCTTGGGGGGTGGGGGCTGATTGCCTCGTTGGCCACAGATAGCCGTAGCCGACGGAGAACTCCCGAGGGAATCCCGCCAAGATTTCACTTGCGCTAAGACTCTGCCGGTCGAGCGTCTCCTCAAGCCAAGCCCAGGTTGGCCATTGGCCGTACTTCAGGTAGACGGGGGCAACCGTGTCCAGTACCATCTGCTGCTCTCGGGTCGGCATTCCCAACATCAGGCGAGGCTATCCGGGAACTGCGCCGCCACCTCAGCGCCGCGGACAAGGCCAGGGCGAGCACAGTGTCGGGAGGCACTATTGAATGGCGGCCTTGTGCGCGATGAACACTGGCCGTACAAGTCCTGCCAACACGTTCTCAGCTTTCGATTCCGTCAGCCCTTACGCTTCGGTGGCCTTAGGTCGATACGGAGGTCCTCAACCTCGGAAGGATCCATATCCCTCGCGGCAAGAACGGCCATGAGGTCTTCCTGGCGCGGCTGACCGAAGGCGAGCCGGTAGATCGCACGTTCACGCCGAAGTCGCTCTTCGCGTCCCTTGTCCTTGCTGAGCGGCATATAGGGAACCCAGCACTCAACCTTGGCCTCTCCGGGGTAGACCCACCCTGGCCATAGGTCGTTCATATCATCTGGGCGAAGCTGACCGGCGGCCTCGAAGGCAGCGGCCCATGGGTCGGCTTCGGATGAGCGGAGTGCCTCACCTCGGTGCTTCCTGGCCACATTCTTGCGCACGGCGTGCCCTTTGTACCGATGGACGCGACCCTCGCGTTGCTCAAGATCCACTACGTTCGCGGGCTGGTTCCAGTGGATGAGCGAGTGGCACCACCAATGGAAGTCGATGCCCTCCTGCCCTACCGAGGTGCTGGCCAGCACGAACGGCCAGAAGGGCGAGTTGAAGGCCGCCTGAATCTCACTTGCACGCTCGGCAGCTGTGTCGTCCACTGACAACTTTCCTTTGGCGCTTCCATAGCGAACAGCGAATCTGGTATTCAGTCGAAAGGACTCTCCTCCAACTGGGTCGAGCGCTTCCACCCGTCCACGACCGAACGCAACCGTGTCCGCGATGCTCTTCGCCATAGCCACGAGGTCGCGGTCGTCCCTAGGACTGGCATTGCCAACCAGGTGATGAAGGTACTCGTCAAGAACGGCCTGAAGGTTGTGCGTCAGACAGTAGGTCAACACCCGTTGCCAATACACCTCATCCTTCGATGCCACTGGTCCATCGACAAGGCGCATGACCTCTTCCCGATTGAACAGGCTTCTGAATCCCTCTCCAATAACTATCGATCCTTCCAGGATCGCGTCCTCGCTGAACTGCACGTGCTCCCTCGTGACGCGTCGCAATGCCCGCCAAGCGCAGTTCGCGGGAGACGCTAGGCCGACCATGGCGGCCCAGCGAGCTAGGTCTGTAGGTCGCGCTCCTAACGAAGGGACGTCACGCATCGCGCTGTCGGCCATTTCGAGATGCCGGCGCAGCCCACCTGCTGCATCCCTGTCGGCTCCAGAGAAATGCTGGCGGAGGTCCGCGTATTGACCGACGTGTCCATCCCATCCAAGCGTGGCAAACCAGTACCAACTGTCGCTGCTTCCTCTCGAACTCCCCAAGTCGGCCGAGGGAAGCTCCCGATCGACGTACTCCTTTGCACGCGCAATCACTTCGTCCGCTGAGAACATCTCGTCTGGACCTTGCCGAGCGATCGCTAGTGGATCGCACAGAACGGCTAGCCCAGGCTGTGGAGCGCCGAGGATGAGCGTCGACATCCGATCGGGTCGGTTGTCCGAAGAAAGGGCATACGTGAGTCGTGGTGAAACTCGTCCGGCTGACGGGCCCACGATGTCGCGGATCGCCTCATGGCTGAGCAATGCGGCGATTGCCGAGGGGGCGGCCGCCCAACTCGAGAAGATCAGCCTCTTGGTGACCTTCTCGCCTGCGATGTGGCTCTCGGTCCCTTGGTAGTAGGGCATGGAGGGTGGCATCCAGAGCATTCGGTGCAATCCGGATCGGATGATCTCGGATTGGAGAACTCGAAGGCGCGGGTTCCCTGGCTCGATCGTTCGACGCTCTCGAATATCGACTCGTCGGATATGCGGGGTCTTGCGCACTGCTGCCTTCACTTCTTCATCTTCCATGTGCCCTCGAAGTCGCTCAGAAAACTGGTACCCGTCCATGAAGTTCAAGAAATAGGGGACTGACTTCCAGTAGTCGACTGACATCTGCGCCTCCACATGGGTGGCAAGGCGTTTGGTCAGGACATAGCTCACCAAGTCATCCTCCGTCGGCGATCCGACGCCGCCATCGCGATCCGACAGGATGTTTGCGCTGCCACTTGCCGGTCGCTCAGACCGGCACATCACAGACCGCAGCATTTCCTGTGCGTTGTCCCGATCCTCACGCGATTCACCACCCGAGACGAGTTGATCACGGAATCCGCTGAGCGCGACACCGAGTCCTTGTGCCACATCCTCACCACGGGGAAAGGCAAGGAATTCCACCGTCTTCAGAAGGTCCTTGTAGTGATCGTCGCCCGTGAGTTCACGCTCCTCAGGAAGTGTGACGAACTTGTACGGCGTGGCAGAGAGCAGTAGCACTTTTGCCCCTTCGGCGTTGAAGAGATCATTGGCCAGTTGGCTTACCTCGGCTTCAGCACCATCGTCCGGGGAATCGAGCAGATGCCGGAAGCGCTGGAACTCGTCGAGGATGATCAAATCCGGCTCGAGTGCATCAACACTTGCGCGGGCAAGCAGATGCCGCATCTCTCCGATGACGACGTTGATCCCTGTTGAGGTGTCAGCCGATAGTTTCCCCGGGCCTACGGAATGGTCGACGAGGTGCCGGAGCTTGGCGAGCGTCTCACTCTCGTGGAGCAAATCCCGGTACCTCCTGCCGATATGAGGATCTGGAAGATTCTCCATCCATTCGAAGCGGGCCAGCTCCCGTTTCCATCGGTCAAGCCCCACGTCTTGGCGCAAGAGCCGGCGCAACGCATTGCGGCGCGCCTTTCCACGGAACAACTGGGTGGTGAAATGCACGAGGAGGGCACGCTCCTCGACCTTGCCACGCCTGTTGCCTTTTTGGAATGACGTTCCTGGGGTGAACGCGACGAGGTTCACCGTCTTGCGGCCTTCTGGATCCTTCCGGTTCAACTCGGCGACATCGTGAGCCAAGAGCGAGATCCGGGTGGAGAGCGAGGTCGCCCCGGCACCCCTTACGCCCAACTTGGCGAGGTTCTGTGCGGCAATACTCAAGTTCGAGCAGATGTAGAGGATGTCGATACGCTCCACTCCACTGCTCGGAGCTTCGAGCCGCTCGACCAGTCCGCTGATGACGCCAGCAGCCACCAGCGTCTTTCCCATGCCGACCTCATCAGCAACGAGGAACCTCGACGTTGGTTCGTCCCCGAAGAACCGGTCGAGCACATGGTCGACCGTGTCGGCCTGGAAATCCATGAGCGATGTGAATCGCCTACCTCCAGTGCTCACGAGCCTCTCCGTGCTGTGTGATGACGTGCTGCCAATAGTGCCGACCACAACTCGCCCCAACCCTCGGGAAGCACGCCTTGTCCTTCTTCGGTGGCCGCGAGTCGGGCCACCAGACCATCGATGTCATCAATCGCCTGAGGGTGATCAGCAAGGGCAGCAACCAGGGATTCGAGAACTCCGCTAGCGCCGAAACCAAATTCACGGCCGGTGGGATTCCGCGCAGAAGTCAGGACTGCGAACTGCGTCAAGTCGCCGCCGCTGATCTGCAGGAGTAACTGCAGGAATCGAAGAAAGTCCTCTTCGGAACCGACTTGGCGGGCGATCAGCCGATCGAGCCGATCCTCCGGACCCCCAATTAGGGACGCCAGGACCACGCACGACACTCGGACGGCACTACTCCCAACTCCTGCAGTCAGTTCAAGCGTCGCAAAGGGAGTGATGTCTTCAGTGGAAATGCTCGGCCAGATCACGTCGATCAAAGTGCCCGCTTCCACATCCCGGTTCGGCACTCCATCGGCCAGCAGTCGGACCCGCATGACCGCCCCATCGGGAAAGCTTGCCTGGAGCTCTTTCAATCCCTCAAAACGCACATTCCAGCGACCGTCGTCCGCTTCTGATGCCATCGCCGTGAACGCCTGGCTGGCAGCATCAACCAGAGCCCACTCGAGGCGTTGCTCCAGCGACGGCAACTCCGGATTCGCTTCGGCGGTGCCCTCGTATTGTCGAAGAATATGGCTCAGACCTCCCTCGGCGTCGGCCAACGCAGCTTGAACACCGAACTTCGTGGTTGGTCCAATGATCTCGACGACGAACTCGGTATTGCCACCCCATGCACTCGAAGTCGCATTTGCGGAGCCGACGAACACGTGCGTCCTACGCCCTCGTTCGAGCACGATCACTTTGGCATGCAGACCACGAAGGGACCACCGCACCGCACTGTCTCTGTCGTCCTCGTCAGGAAGAGCTGCTCCGTCATCAAGCTCGCGAAACTGGAAGCCCCGCGCCTGCTGAAGTTCGTCCAATGCTTCGGCCCCAAGAGCTGCGATGGACTCTGGTCGAGACACGATGACGCACCCTTCGCCATCGGGACACACAACCTTCAGCCCATCGACGTTCAGGAAGGGAGAGACAACCAATCGGCGTCCAGTGCCGGCGAGTAGGTCCTTCGACACCCGTTCGCCCTCCAGCCAATGAAAGGCAAGCCAATCACGGTCGGAGATGCCAGCCGGTGGTTCCCACTCGGCGAATCGAACTGCTTCAGCCAAGTCCAGTACGCGCCTCTTCCGATCGGGCAGGACTCCGTTTGGAACGCGCCCGGGGAGCGAACCGACAAACGCCGACAGTGCCCTGTTTTGACGTCGGGGAGCGCCCCGTTGCACTCCTTCCAGACTCACGATTGCGTCCCACGCGCGATCACCCGTGAGGTTTCGCGAGCCACAGAGCAAACGGAACTTTCGACCACCTTCGGAATCAACGTATGACACGAGCCAGACCTTGGGATGGAATAGCCGACCCGACCGCGGTCGCTCCACCTGGTGGACCACCGCCTCCAAGAGACCGAGGAGAGGATTGGGGCGAGCGGGAACGTGCAGCATCCCGGCCTGACAGAACACGTCAATTCGATCCGCGCACGCACGTACGGCTTCCATGACGCCGAGGGGATCCGACGTATCAGTCCACTCAGCGCCAAAGACGGCCAGCGGGATCCGTAGGAGCGAATCCAACTGCATGGTGAATGTTGTACCGACCGCCTGCTCGAGGCGGTGGTCGGGCGTAGGAGGCGTGAGCAGATCTACGAGGAGCGCCCGCTCGTCAGTCCTCAGCATCAGCCGCTCCGTTGGAATCTTGTCTCCATGTCGAACGGATCTGCGTACCGTGAAGTCCGTCGGAGAGATCCGCGAGGAACCCCCAAACCCTGTTCCATCGATACCCGAGGGGGACAAGGCCAGACGACCCATTCCACGCCCTGAGGCGAGCCGGATTATTGAATCGCGCCTGGCTTCTCTTGTGGTCGAGCTCACGATTGCGCACCAATTCGATCGCCCTCGCCTCATTGAATTTGCCATTCGGGATCGATGCGACTTGTTCGCACCAGGCGGATACAAACCGATACGTAGGCCCTGCACTCCCACCTGCGGTACGCACGCTCTTCCAGAACGGACGCAGATCCGACGACCATGCCTGGATCACTTTGCTATCGCATTCTCGAATCCAGGCATCCATTTCATCGCGGAGAACGTCTGTCCTCTCCGGGTCACCCAACTCACGGTCGTTCCGTTGTGTGGAGAGAAGGAGGTTGTAGAGGATGGATGCTCCGTGCATGGCCATCGAGAAGGATCGCGCGTGGTCCACCAGTTCCTCGGTCGCTGGGTCCGTGTCTTGGGGAAGTGGTTGGTCCCAGAACGCGTCTCTCGAGATTTCCAGTCCCGTGTGGAGCGCACGGACATAGGCGGTGAGGAGAGTGGGCCCGGTACGGATTTCAGTTGACAGCACTCGCTCAGAGAGCCAATCCGACTCCTCTCGGGTCAGAGTGAAATTGACTTCACCGAATGCGAAGAACTCGTTTGGAGGTTCGGGCATGTCGCGATGCCAGTACGAGCGGCCCCGGACATTCACCTCTCCCTCGTCTTCCCGTACGTGACCTTCTGCGGCTGCTGCCTTTCCGTACTGTGCAAGCGTCAGTCCCGATGATAGGAAGATCTCGTATTGGGCGAGGCCGGTCCAATAGATGGCCGATGGGAGCGTCTTGATGTCCTTGCCCGATTGTCGTCCGATCAGGCCCTCGAGATCTCCTCCGTTTCGCAACGCCCCGATCAGTTTCTTCTCGAAGACCTCACCCCGGGCCACGAGTTGGGGCCGTCGCGTTGACTCAGCCCGTTGGTAGATCCAGGGGATGAACAAGAAGTACCGGGCACGGGTCTGAATGGTTGACGTACCGGGGAAGAGGCGGTTGCTAATCGCATCCCTGACCGTGCCGATGCCAAGGTCATCAACTGTGCCCCGATCAGACATGAACTGCATCAGCTCTCGTACTTGGCGCTGTTCCTCCTCGCTGAAGTCAAGCCACCCGAAGAAACTCATGCACTCCCCGACTCACGCAATATCAACTCGGCGGCCACGCTACATCCAGAGGAATCACCGGCATCGACCGGTATTCACACGTGGGCAACCGGCCCAGACTGCTCAATTGAAAACCTGAGTTCAGTCGGCGATGGAACGTGAAGATGCTTCACCAGCGTCGTGATCACAAGCAAGACGGGCTCGACGATAGCGAGGGGATCGTCCCATTCGGCCCGGTAGGTGCCGCCGACGACCCTCCAACCAAGTTCGACCATCGCGCTCGAGTCGACTTCCTCTTCGCCAGACAACTGAACGGACAGGTTGCCGACGCTGTCGACCTCGAATTCGATCCTGAAGGAATCCTCTGCACCGGTCCCCTGCATTGTGAGGATGCAGTCGTGATCGATAATCATGCGGCCGAGGTCACCCGCCAATTCGGTCGAGAACTCGTCGAAGCGCGCTGAGCTGTGCCAGAGACCGTCGTCGACCAAGGTCGTCGGTTCGTTGACCAGCTTCAACGCCACCACGGCTGCTCGGTCGGACCTCACTGTCTCGTCAGTGTGCGTCAGGGAGGCAGACAGCCCGATGCACAGGGCTGCGATCCGCCGCATCCAGCGTTCCACCTCCGTAGCGGCAACCGAACTCGCCTCGAGTGCTGCCTCCAGCTTCTCTTCTGATGTCGCGTCGAACTCCTGGCGAAGCAGCAGCAGGACAGTGTCAGCCGCATTGCACGAGTCGGTGCAGCTATCCCCCATCATACGAACGGCAGTGAAGAGACCTGGGGCTGGCGTGTTGCCTTCCATCGGCGCCATCATGAGATCTTGCGCCTCGGCGGCCAGACCGCGCCCGATGAGCCAGTTCTGGGTGGCTCTCGCTGCTCGCTGATTCGCCTGCCAGCGAATGTCCTCCCTCGATTCTTCGAGGAAGAGAATCTCGTCACTCATCCAAGCACTCTAAGGGACTGGTTCCGGCTTGGTTCAAGGCAGCCATTTGTGGATCAATCCGAAAGCCGGACACACCCTTCGGTTACGTTCCTAGGATGGCAAACAGCAGGGTGCTCAACGTGCGAAAGCCGGATGTCTGCACGATGTGCCGAACGGCGATTCAGCGTGGCGAAGCGGCGTGGTGGGATGCCGATGCCAAGGTCGTATGGTGCCTCAAGGGCCGAGGCGATGAGCCTTCGAATGCGGGAGCATTCGACGTGGACGCCGGCACCACCGAGCCGCCTGAGTCTCCCCCGCCAACACTTGGTCCGATCCCAACGTTCCAGCCCGTCGACCGAGGAGATGCCGGCGGATCGGCCCAGAGAGAGTTCGATCGCAGACACCAATCCGAGATCCGTCGACTCCAGGAGCGATGGGGGCGCCTCTCCGGGGTGGCCAGGTTCTTCCATGAGGATGCTAACTCCACGACCGCCTACGCCAAGGGGGCCGCCGGCGAGCGCAGGGCCGCCGGATTCCTCGAGCGCACTGTCGGTGGCTCGGGAATCGTGCTGCACGATAGGACCGTACCCGGCACCAAGGGCAACATCGACCACATCGTCGTAGCGACGTCAGGGGTCTGGATCGTCGATGCCAAGAACTACAAGGGCAAGGTCGAGCAACGGGACGTCGGGGGCATCTTCAAGACGGACCTCCGCCTCTATGTGGGCGGAAGAGACCGGACCTCGATTGCCGAAGGTCTGGGCTGGCAAGTCCTTGCCGTCGCAATGGCCCTCGAAGACCCTGACATCCCGATCCGCCCAGCGCTCTTGTTCGTGGAGAGCGACTGGGGACTCTTCCCCCGGACGTTCGAGCAGTCTGGCGCCCTGATCGCCACACCGAAGAAGTTGGCTGCCCAAATCACCACGCCCGGTCCACTGGCGGGGTCAATCATCGAGGGTGTCGCCGCCTTGCTTGCACGGGCGCTTCCAGCGAAGCGATGACTGACCACGGCCAGTCATCTAAGGGACCGAAGATCCGGTCAATTCCAAGCATCCAGTGGAGCAATCTGGAGCGGAGTTGCCAGGACTCGCCCATTGGTCGGTCAGCACCAACGAGATCTGGATCTACTGCTGACTCCCGAGTGGTCCCGAGGGGCTCCTCGGAGGATCTCGGCCTATATCTGGGCCTATATTTTCGAGTCCGACATTGTCCGACCCTGCTACATCGTGCCTGGCAGGCCACTTGCGTGTTCGGAGATCCGTGCCTGAGTCCCGCGATTCGCTGGTTAGCAGTGAGTCCG
>PLSY01000197.1 GCA_003164275.1 Acidimicrobiaceae bacterium
GGCCTGCATTTTGGGTGTCGAACGCAGGGCATAGTTGGCGGCAGCGAGGACGCCCGACGTGCCGTTCTGTGCTCCCCTGGCGACGGCGACGACCGTCGTTCTGTCGCGGCGCTCTGTGCGCGGTGGGATGTGCGAGATCGCCGATTCGGGGTGCGCTGACATCCCTCGCCACTCCCAGTCCCTGCGGTCTCCGGCGAACGTTATGTGCGCCGGGGAAGTCCATCCGGCATCCTTGCTGCAAGAGCCGGGGGGTGCGATTCCCCTCAGCTACTCGACCGGATAGACCTCCACGCGCAATCAATCAATCCCGGGGCGGATGTTCTCAAGAATGTTCTCACGGTGGACTTGAACTCCGAGCTAAGCCTCGATCCACCGAATCGGATGGCTGAATCGGCGAGTTCTTGATTTCGGCCCGGTAGTTGGTGCCAGTCGTTGCGTTGCGTGACCTCTCCGGCAATTGGAGCGTGGCCGATCAGTGGTTGAGCTGCGGCAGTCGAACTGGGAGCGGCTGGACCGTGGTGGGCCACCCCGTTGTCGATGGGTCAGGTGCGAAGCGACAGGGCCTGCAAGCGGTTGAAGCACTCGGTCCATTCTCTCGCCCAGGGCCATCGCGTGGGCAGGTGGAGCTGGCTCCGTCGCGATCGGTGGGTGAGCCTCCCGGGCATGGCGATGTACTTCCGTCTTATGGTCTTGGCCACCACGGTGCCGGCATGTTCGAGCCCGAGAGCGGCCACCCAGCGGATCAGGTTGTGGGCCAAGGTGGCGAGCACCGACCATGCGGCGTTGGCGGTGAAGGTCCCCGACGGGCAGTGGGCCATCCCCGCTCCCTCCTTCAGGTCCCGGATGGCCAACTCCACGACAGCGTGATGGCGATGGTCGGCGTCGAGGAAGACGGCAGTGCCCTCCCGATCGGTGATGAAGGCGTGGTGTCGCCACGAAGGAAAGAGCTGGGCCTGCTTGCCGATCAGTCTCGTGCGCCGGCTGATCAGCCGGTGCCCGTCGCCATAGGCACACTCGGCCACCTGGGCCAAGCCGCCGATCGTGTAATCGATGTCGCACCAGCGCTCATCGGGAATGGCCTCGATGGCCCTGACCACGGCTTTGTTCTGGTTGACGGTGATGGAGTAGCGGACATCGTGGTCCCGGCACGCTTTCACTACGTGCTTGGAGTGGAACCCCGAGTCGGCCCGCAGTGTCAGCTGACCGGTGGCACCGGCCCGTCGCACCCGGCCGATGGTCTCCCGCACGAACCGTTGTGCTCCCCGGCCGCTGCCGGCCGAGCCCTTCCGTTGGCGAATGTGGAGCACCTCCCCGGTGTCCGCCCGGGTGGCGACCAGGGGATGCTCGCCGAGCACACCGGTGTAGCCATAGGCAGCCCCCTGCTTCTGCTTCCCATAGACCTGCTGGATGGTGGAGTCGATGTCCAAGGTCATCGGGGCATCGCCCGGCCCGGCACCGAGGTCCCATGCATTGGCCAGCATCTGCTCCGCGAAGGAATCGAGCTGGCGGACGTGACCGAAGGTGAAGGACCGGAGGAACGTGCCGAGGGTGGACGGAGCCATCACCTTGTGTCCGAGCACGCTGCCGGTCGATCCCGAACGCAGCACCTCGCAGTCGTCGATGCACTCGGCACCGGCCACCATGGCGTGCACCAACGTGGCCACTTTGCGGCCGGGACGAGCGTGCCCGGGACGGTCACCGAGGTCGATCAATTCGTCGGCCCGAGCCACCAGGTCCAGCCGCTCGGAGAGCACGGCGGCCAGTGCCAGGCCCGCTCCGGCCACCGCCCGGTCGTCGTCGAAGGTCACGGCAAGGCGCGCCGGATTGTGGGATTCTGTGTGCACCGGAAAGATGCCTTTC
Source organism: Acidimicrobiaceae bacterium (assembly GCA_003164275.1). The sequence goes on from PLSY01000197.1 coordinate 1,861, forward strand.
TGTTTGGGGATGATGCGTACTGTCGCAAGTCACATCTTCCCAAGACAGGGGGCATTTTCCGCGCATGGTCAGACCTCAGATGGCCTGATCAGGGCTGGGATTTCGGTGGATCGAGGCTAAGCAATTCCTCGTCCGCAGGGCCGCGAGGGGGCCTACCCCGCGTCCTTCGACCAGCTAGACGCCACCACCCTGGCCAACGCACGTGCCGAAGTCATTGTTGGAGTCAGTGCCATTCGGACAGATGGTGTTGCTGTAATTGGCACCGGACAGGTTGGCGTCTGTGAGGATGGCACCGGACAGGTTGGCGTTGGTGAAGTTTGCACCGGACAGGTTGGCGTCAACCAGGTCAGCGTCAGCGACGTCAACTCCGGTCAGGTTGGCGCCGGAAAGGTTGGCGTTGCCAGGGTTGAAGCCACAGAACGGGCCAGTGCCGTCGGAGCACCAATAGTGAGGTTGCAAATTGACTTGCGGACCCAGTAGATAGCCGTTGACCAGGCTCCAGTTGACCGGCAAGGCGCTCGGTGTGCCGGTGATCCCACCCGAGATGACGCTTGCACTTGAAGAACACAAGTCGTTGGGGGGGCCGAGGGTTGCCTGAGAGAGGTCAACGCCGTTGAGGTCGGCACCGGAGAGGTTGGCCCCCGGGCCTTCGTAAAAGTTCAAGGTATCGTAGTAACAATTGTTGGCCTCTACCACTCCCGCCGGTCCGACGAGGTAGCCACCGGTCAGAATCCAGCCCGTTGGCAGAGCGCTTGGTGTGCCGGTGATCCCACCCGACGCCACGCCGCTGAGATTGGCACCGGACAGGTCGGCGTTGGTGAGGTTTGCACCGGACAGATCGGTGTTCACCAAGTCAGCGTTGGTGAGTTCGGAGCTTGTGAGGTTTGCACCGGACAGGTTGGCGTCGGTCAGGTCAGCGCCAGCGACGTCAACTCCAGTCATGTTGGCGCCGGACAGGTTTGCGCCCCCAGGGTAGAAGCCACCACACGACGGTCCACCCTCGTTGGGGCCACACCAGTCGGGGTTCAAGGTGACTCCCGGTCCCAGCAGGTAGCCGTCTACCAGGCTCCAGTTGGCAGGCAGGGCGCTCGGGGTGCCGGTGATCCCGCCGGAGATGACGCTTACTCCTACTCCTTCAAAGCAAACGTTTGAGGCAGCGAGTGTTGCCTCAGAGAGGTCGACGCCGTTGAGGTCGGCACCGGAGAGGTTCGCTCCCGGGCCTTCGTAGAAGGTCACGGAATCGAAGTAGCAATCGTTAGCAATTTCTTCCGCCGGGCCGACCAGGTAGCCACCGGTCAGAATCCAGCCCGTCGGCAGAGCACTCGGTATGCCGGTGATTCCGCCTGACACCACGCCGCTGAGGTTGACACCGGACAGGCTGGCGTTAGCGAGGTTGGCGCCGGACAGGTTGGTGCTCGACAGGNNGACAGGTTGGTGCCGGACAGGTTGGCATCCGTTAGGTCAGCACCAGCGATGTCAACTCCAGTCATGTTGGCGCCGGACAGGTTTGCGCCCCCAGGGTAGAAGCCACACGACGGTCCACTCGCGTTGGGGCCACACCAGTCGGGGTTCAAGGTGACTCCCGGTCCCAGCAGGTAGCCGTTCACCAGGCTCCAGTTGGCAGGCAGGGCGCTCGGGGTGCCGGTGATCCCGCCGGAAATGACGCTTACTTCTGAAGTGCAAACGGTGTTTGGGAAAACGAGGGTTGCCTGAGAGAGGTCGACGCCGTTGAGGTCGGCACCGGAGAGGTTGGCTCCAGGGCCTACGAAGTTAGGCATGGACCCATCGCATGTGTCTTCATCGTACCCGGGTCCGACGAGGTAGCCCCCCGTCAATATCCAGCCCGTTGGCAGAGCACTCGGTGTCCCAGTGATTCCGCCTGAGATCACGCCGCTGAGGTTGGCGCCATCGAGATCGACGCCATCGAGATCGACGCCGGTCAGGTCGAAGTTAGTGAGATTGGCACCGTAAAAGTTGGCATTGGTGAGGTTGGCGCCAGGCCCGACGAGATAGCCATTAGCAACAGTCCAATTCGCCGGCAAGGCGGACGGATAGCCGGCGAGACCGCCCGAGGTGACCCCGTCAAGGTCCGCGTTCGTCAAATCGGCCCCACTTAAGTTGGCGCCACTCAGGTCGGCACCTGGGCCGATGAGATACCCATCGGTGAGAGTCCAATTCGCGGGAAGTGCGATGGGTCTACCGGTTATGCCGCCCGAGCTCACGCCGACCAGGTCGGCACCACCCAGGTCGACACCATTCAGATTCACGCCCGGCCCGATGAGGTAGCCAGTGGCCAGGATCCAACCGCTCGGCAACGCGGCCGGTGTACCGTTAACGCCTCCAGATTTGACACCGGTCAGCGTGGCTCCAGACAGGTTCGCACCGTCAAGGTCTGCATCGATCAAGTCGGCCCCACTGAGTTCGGCGCCAATCAGGTTGGCACCTGGGCCGATCAAATACCCATCGGTGAGAGTCCAATCAGCGGGAAGTGAATTGGGTGTACCGATTATGCCGCCCGAGTTCACTCCTATGAGATCGGCACTGCTCAGGTCGGCACCACCCAGATCTGCGCCCGGCCCGATGAGGTAGCCAGTGGCCAGGATCCAACCGCTCGGCAACGCGGCCGGTGTACCGTCAACGCCTCCAGATTTGACACCAGTCAGCGTGGCTCCAGACAGGTTCGCACCGTCAAGGTCTGCATCGATCAAGTCGGCCCCACTGAGTTCGGCGCCAATCAGGTTGGCACCTGGGCCGATCAAATACCCATCGGTGAGAGTCCAATCAGCGGGAAGTGAATTGGGTGTACCGATTATGCCGCCCGAGTTCACTCCTATGAGATCGGCACTGCTCAGGTCGGCACCACCCAGATCTGCGCCCGGCCCGATGAGGTAGCCATCGGTGAGACACCAATTTGAGGGAAGTGCACTGGGTGTACCCGTGATGCCTCCCGACATGACGCCGACGAGATCGGCGCCACTCAAATCGGCCTCATCCAGGTCGGCACCACCCAGATCTGCGCCCGGCCCGATGAGGTAGCCATTTGCCAGAATCCAACCGCTCGGCAACGCGGCCGGTGTACCGTCAACGCTTCCAGATGTGACGCCAGTCAGCATGGCCCCCGTGAGGTCTGCTCCATCGAGGTCGACCCCCGTCAGGGTGGCGCCGGTAAAGTCAACGCCTTCCAAATCTGTGTCGGAAAGATCTGCACCCGTGAGATTAGCGCCTTCGAGATCGGCCCCTGCGGTGACCGTGATGGACGAATCCGTGACGAAGGCAACTGCATGGCGATCGGCCTCCCAGGTGGGTGATGTCATCGACAGATCAGCACCACTCAGGTTCGTGCCCCTCAGGTGGGCGCCCTTCAGGTTGGCCCCGCCCAAGAAAGATCGGGCGAGATCATCGTCATTCAACGTGACGCCGGCCAGCTGGCAGTTGGCGAGGATGGCGTCGGGTACGAAGTACTTGCAGGACACAGGCGCGACGGAGACCGACGCAGAAAATTTGACCTTCTTGGCGGTGCCCGCAGCCAACAGTGTGAACTTGTATTTTGCCGCCTTCTTGGATGCATTCGACGGAAGCGCCGGATTTGCAGCGAACGAACCGCTCTGGCAGGAAACGGTCTCCGGCAATCCAGCAAGTTCTGGCTTTGATGACAACGTGCACGATATCGCGTTGGTAACAGTGGCCGATACCGAGACCGAGCCACCAAGAGCGCCGATGAGGCCAGGGGAGGCTGTCGAATTGGTGATGGTGGGTGACGGTGGCTTGGGCTTAGTCGATGCTCCGGCGATTCCCGCGTCAGAGGCCGCTAAAACCACCAACGCGAACGAGAGTGCGACAAACCCAGCGGCCATGCCTACAGCCGCCCAGCGGGTGAACGGCCACGGCCTGTCCGCCATCGAGCCCTTCCCCAAGTCCCGTGGTGGTCGTGATACCGCCATCGTGATCCCGCCTCCGCTTCCTGCCTTGGGCCAAAGCTAATGTACGATCGATTCTCTAGCAATTGCGAGCCCCTGTATAACAGCGGCTCGAGGATCGATATCTGGCACGGCGCTGGGCCGTCTGCTAACTCCAGCATGCGGTCCAGATCGCTCCATCTGAGCGGTCGGGCCGCAAATCGAGATCGACGCCCGAGCACGCCCGATCGACGGCTCTGGATCGTCGAGTCCGATTTCCGAACGTGAGGTTCGACGTCGCGAGTCGATCGCAGGGGCGCAGCAGACGTGCCGTTCTGCTTTGCGGTCGCGATGGCCACGGCCGTTACTCTGGCGCGCTATTCGGCGCCCGAGCGGGTGGGCCCCGATCGCCGATGGCGAATGCCTCAGACCGGTTGCGCCAGACCTGATCTGGGCGGCGCACGGTCTTGCACCTCGAGGGGTGGAGGCTGTCCGTACGTTGGAGTGACATGGTGATGGCTCCCGACCGGGTGGCCTAGACCTAGACGGCTGCGCCACGTGCTTGGGTGAAGCCGATCCGCCACGCTCCAAAGTCAGCAATATCTTGATTCCGAGTTTTCACCATTCGTGCTCGTGCGGTGAATATGGAGGCAACTCGCGGATATCGTCGTTGCCGATCCACGAGGCGATCGGCAACGAAATCCCTGAGGTTGTACTGAGCCCTGCTCGCTGCCAGTGCTTCATCGCGAGTCGGTCGGTAGCCTGCATGAACGCAACGGTTTCTCAGATCGGCAAGATCCATGTACCAAGTGGCCACCGGGCCAGAGCCGTCGAACCTCCAATGACCTGAACCAAGCCGCGCGGCGTAGGCGTCCGAACGACGAAGCCTTCCGCCGAGTGTCGAGTTGGGGGAGAAGAATCCAGCTACAGCGTCAGAAGCGGCCATTCCTTCCTCCCATAGCAATCCCAGGAAGACGGAGTCCAGCAGCACCTCGCAGGCTGCCTGGGAATGGATCACTGCAGCGCGGCTGTCGCCCTCGCGTTCGAACGCCCTACGAGCCTCAGATGAGAGCTCAAGGTAGGGAACCACCGGATCTTCGATCGCCATTGCCGAGAGCGCGGAAAGCATCCGCTCCTTAGACTCGGCGTTGAGCTCGGGAGGAACCAAGCGTCGGATTTCGTTGTAGTGACCGAGGTCAATAGCTGAAGTAGCGGTCCACGTGTCACTCAGGGCGTTCCGGGTCATGTACGTGATGAATGGTGGCAACCGCCGCAATGTAACCGGAGCGAGCGCCTGCCGGGTGGCGAGACCGTAGGCGAAGGCAACCTCATTGACCCGTTCCAGGCAGCGATCGAAGGCGGCCGAGATTCCAGGATGTGATTCGTCGGTCAGTTGCGTCACAGCTTCGACGACCGTAAGTGGACACTCGAGATCGAGATCACCAGTGTGAGGATTCGGGAGAGGGCCTCGCACTTGATCGAGAACTCTGCTGACAGCGAGAACCTGTTCAATAAGTTGCACAAACGTGGACTTGGCCTGCCAAAACTTCAACGAAACGATCAGCTGATTGGATACTCGGCCAGGAACCGGGGCTGAGCCTTGCCTAACAAACATAGGTAGCGGTTCGATGTCGGGGATAACACTTCCCTCGTCGAAACTGTAGGTGCAGCCTTGAGGGATGCCCAAGGGCTCTGGAAGGGGGATGAAGAAGGCAATGACGCGAGGGCCGGGTTCTGTGGAAGTCATCGTTCCGATGATCCTATGGCGCACGTGTCGTGCCACTTGGCTGTCACCTGACCGTGCGGGAGACAGAGTGAAGGCGACCTATGCCCCATTGGCGCCAGCTGATCTATCTGCGTGGCCTCGACCAATGCGCCGCACGGCACGGATCGACGGCTCGGGCACCCGCAGCATGTGACGTGCCCCACAACTCAACCACCTGCCGTCCCGAAGGCGTCATGCGACCAGATCAGAGGTGGGTGAACTGACTTCGGCCGATGTCATCGATCCGGCTAACGATCGAAGAGGAATGGTCGGACGCCATGCAATTGGGAGGCGCGAATTGGCTTTCGCCCCGTGGTTTACATTCTGGGAGGTTCGGCAATCTGCCGGATTACCTAAAGCGGATCCAGCCAACAGATGGCGGCAGTTGCCTGGAAGTCGACCGCTAGGGCATCTGGAATGGCGGTCGAATCATTTCCGCAGGGACGAAAGGACTCGGGTAACTATTCAGGCCCCGGCGGGCAGCCAGACCTGACCCTCGAACAGCAGGCGTAGCCCACCGAGGATGTCGGCGTCGTGCTTGCGCATGGTCGAGACGTAGCTGCGGATGGCGCAGAAGCTCCTCGCCCCGGCGAGGGTGCGCCACGATCCGGAGATCTTCTGCTGAAGTTTCACCATGCGGATGTCCCGCTCGGCCTGGTTGTTGTCGAAGGGCACCGCGAAGTCGACGGTGAACCGGAGCACGTCGGACCGATGTCGGTCGAGGCGGGTGAGGAGGTTGAACGCCTTCTTCTCGTAGCCCGATCGCTTGCCCGTCTCGGGGGCGGGGTTGGCGCTGAAGCCCTTGGCCACCAGCTGTCCGTAGCGGACCCGGATGGAGTGGAGGGTGGCGGCGTCGAGGTGGCGGTGTCCGGCAGCCCGCGCCGTTTCGACGGAGCGCTTGGCCTCCCGCAGGAGGTCGGCCAGGTCGTTTGCCCACCCCTGGTCCCAGCCGATGCCGACCGCCAGCAGCTCGCGGAGGTGATGGGCGTTGCAGAGGGCGTGGTCGACGTCGTAGTGGCGGTAGGGCTTCCAGCCGTCGTGGACGGCCACCCCGGATATCCCCGTGATCACCCCGAAGTCGTCCATGGCCACCCGGCCACGTCGCTTGTGGCAGTCGATGAGGGTGAGCAGGTCCGTCGAGGCCGAGTGCACCCAGTGGAGGCTGCCGTCCACCCGACCCCCGGTCTCGTCGAAGTGGACAGCGGGGGCGTCGTGGAGCAGCGAGCGGGTGACCCCGAGGAACGGAGGCAGGGCACCAGCCGCCTCGGTGACCATGTTCGCGAGCACCCCGACCGACACCGGGGCACCGAGCACGTCAGCGAAGAGCTGGGCCATCCGGTCGAAGGGCAGGTGCTGGTGGACGGCCAGGTAGGCCGCCAGGCCCCGGATGGTGGGCCCGTAACAGGCGGGGGCGGTGGCGACATCGGGGAAGGTCGCCTTGGTCACACACCCACACGTGCACCGTCGCTTCTCGGCCCGGTGCTCGGTCGTCTCCAACCGGACGGCCGGGAGATCGAAGACCTGACGGGACTCGACGCCCACCACCTCGGCGTCATCGAGGCTGTCACCACAGGATCCGCACACGTTGGGAGAGTGGGTGACGACGACGTCGGGATCGGCCACCTGGGCCAGATGCTTGCCCGGGGCACCGGGCTGCTTGCCCTGCTTCTTGGCCGCGGCACGACGCTCGGCCCGGGACGGCGACGGGGGCTTCGTGAACAGTTCGGCCGACGG
>PLSY01000254.1 GCA_003164275.1 Acidimicrobiaceae bacterium
TCGACTGGATGCCGCGCTCGGCACGGCGCCGTGTCATCTCGTACCGGACAACCTACGACTCGCTCGCCGTCGAGCTCGGCCACAACCCTCGCCCGGAGGAAGTCTGCTCGGCCATGGGGCTGAGCGACCGGCAGGCCACCGAGCTAATGAGCGAGCTGAACGCCTCCCAGCTGCTCCACCTAGAGGGCAGGGCAAGCTCGCAGTCGCACAACGAAGGCGCCTTTATCGACGTCATAAGCGACGATGGGGCCGAGCCCGAGGCCGAGATCATGGCTTCGGCGGAAGTACAGGCTCTCAATGACGCCATGGCGACTCTCGGTTCTCGTGAGCACACGGTGCTCTTCCTGACCTTTTTCGGCGGTCTCACCCAAGAACAGATCGGTCGCATCATCGGCGTCGGCGGTCCGCAGGTGTGCAAGATCCACTCCTCGGCGCTGCGCAAGCTCCGTACTCTCCTCGGTCCCAGTCGGACCGGGCTCGAGCAGGCTCTGGCGAGCTGACCGTCATGAAGACGAATTCCATTCTCATGTCCTGTAACTCAGGCGGCGGGCGATGATGGCCCTCGCTGAGGCCCCGATCAGGTCTTCGTACCTGTCGGAGTGCACTCGCTACCGATACTCGCTCATCGAGGACCTGGGGCCCGGGAGCCGGTCCATCACCTGGGTCATGTTGAACCCGCCCACGATCGACGAGGTCGCCGACCGGACCACACAGCACGTGGCGTCTTTCGCCCGTCGTTGGGGCTATGACCGGATGACGATCGTCAACCTGTTCGCTTGTAGGGCGTCCCAGCCGCAGGAGCTCGCCGTGGTCGAGGACCCGGTCGGGCCCGAGAACCGCTGGTTCGTACGCCAGGCCGTCACCGACGCAGAGCTCGTTGTCGTCGGCTGGGGTGACGGAATCGACTACGTTCGCTCGCGACCGAGGACCCTGTTTGACCTCGTCGAGATGCGACGCGCCAATGCGGCCATGCTCTGTTTCGGCCTCACGGACGCGGGCAACCCGATCCATCCGGCCTGTGTCCCCGAGACGACGATCCCGGTCGTCTGGACGGCCAGTTAGCTCACCCGCCTCACGCGGGCTTACCGATCGCGGGCCCGGCAGCGCGGGCCCGCGATCGCCAATATCAAGACCTGGGAACTGGCGGACAACCGCGCCGCCACCGGGCATGTCTCCAAATCGCCTTCTCGTCGTGGCTCACGGTCCAGCGTCTGGTGAGGCGGGGCGGTTGGTCAACTGCTCGGTCATCTGGTGGATCTTCNNGCGCGATATAGGGATAGGGGTCGAAGGCCCTGTGGCCGAGCACTCGCTGGAGGAGCACCGAGTTGATAACGATCCAGACGAGGATCATGCCAAGGAAGATGAAGATGAAAGGCCAGGACCCTCCGAAGCTCGCTATCTCATCGGCCACCCGCTCGCCGAGGGTCCGCTCGTCGTGAGCTTCTTGTAGGGCCGGGTGGTCGTGGTGCTCGGGATGCCGCCACGGGAACCAGCTGCTGTTGGGCCGTTGTGCGACGCTGTCGGCGGTGCTCGCGGTCATCTCGCCTGCCTCTCTCGGTGTCTCGAAGGCGACTTCGCCAACGACAGTGAGCCAAAACGTGCCCACAGGTGGCGGCCGGTGGCAATCGCCTGAGACGAACTCGCCGCCGCCACCCAGGCCATGAAACGATATCCGTACGGATAACGACGAACACGGGCTGGGCCCGGGCGGGGACACAGTGTGCAGGGCTTCGTCCGACGACGTGGCGACGGTGGCGGACCTTTTGGCGCGGGCCTTTGCCGACGAGCCCATAGAGCAGTGGTGCCTTGAATGTGACGATCTCCTCGCCCTGATCAAAATCGAGTTCGCCGAGGCAGTAGGCCAGCTCGCTGCGACCGGGTCACTTTGGGTGACAGAAGACCTGCGGGCGGCGGCGGCCTGGATCCCTCCCGGGTCCGACTACGACGACGAAGCCATCGACGCTGTCGTGAGCCGGGCGCTTGCCGCCCACGGTGGGTGGCCGGAGCGCCGGCTCGTGTTCTGGAACTGGGTGGAGGAGCACCGGCCCAGCACGCCTCACTACTACCTCGACCTCGTCGGGGTCGATCCTTCACGGCGCAGGACGGGGCACGGGAGTCTCCTGCTTGGCGAAGGGCTGGCGCGCGTGGACCGCGCCGGTGCCCCCGTCTTTCTCATAACGAGCGAGGCCAGCAACGCCGCCTGGTACGCCCGTCACGGTTTTGTCCTGCGGTCCGAGGAGCAGCCACCTGCGGGAGGCCCGCGCGTGTGGTTCATGGACCGGCCTGCCTATGGGTTAGAACATGCCGATCATCCACGCGCTAGGCACATATAGCCCGCAGTAACCTGCACGTCATGCGCCATCACGCCCGCACGGCGTTCGTAGTAGCTGTGCGGGGATGTGGCCGGTCCCGCGTCTTGTCCGGTTGGACGAGCCCGCCGGCCGGGCACTCATTGCGGGCGCCGGCCCGCACGCATCGCCCCCGCGAGCTTCGCGAGCGTTGAAAGCCACCTCCGCCTCGTCGCTCAGCGGCAGCCGAGTCCGGTCCAACAGGAAGTGGCTCGTCGCCGGGATCCTCGCTGTCTGGGGTCCCGGGCTCGTGGTCATGCTGGCCGACACAGACGCCGGCAGCCTCATCACCGCCGCCCAGTCCGGTTCGCAGTGGGGCTACCGCCTGGTCCTGCCCCAGATCCTGCTCATTCCGGTGCTCTATGTCGTCCAGGAGATGACGGTCCGGCTCGGAATCCTCACCAACATGGGTCATGGCGCCCTCATCCGCCAGACCTTCGGTCAAAGGTGGGCGATGCTGGCGGGCCTGCCCCTCTTCGCGTCCGGGGTGGGGGCACTTTTCACCGAGTACGCCGGCATCGCCGGGGTGGGCGAGATCTTCGGTGTCCCGCGCGCGGTGACCGTCCCGGTCGCGGCCGCCTTTTTGATCGGCGTCGCCATGACCGGGAGCTACCGGCGTGCCGAGCGTATCGGGATTGCCCTCGGGCTAGCCGAGCTCGTCTTCATCCCCGCCGTGCTCATGGCTCACCCGAACCTGGGCGACATCGGCCGGAGCTTCGGGCACATCCCCCTTGCCAACAGCTCGTACGTGTTCCTGCTAGCCGCCAACGTCGGGGCGGTGATCATGCCCTGGATGGTCTTCTACCAACAGGGCGCCGTGCTCGACAAGGGGCTCAAGCCGGAGAACATCCCGAGCGAGCGCCGCGACACGGCCGTCGGGGCATGCCTCACGCAGCTCATCATGGTCTCGGTCGTGCTTACCTTCGGCGCCACGGTCGGACGTTCGCACCTCGGCGTGACGCTCCACACGGTGACGGACATGTCCTCTGCGTTACGGCCCTTCGTCGGCGACGTCGGGGCGAAGCTCCTCCTCGCGATAGCCGTGTTAGGTGCCGCTCTCGTCGCTGCCCTCGTCGCATCGCTGGCCGGGGCCTGGGGGATGGCCGAGGTCTTCGGGTGGGCGCACACGCTCAACGAGCGTCCGGACCGGAACACGGCGAAGTTCTACCTCACTTATGGCCTCGCCCACGTCCTCGGGGCGGCCATAGTGCTCGGCAGCTTGAACCTCGTCCACCTCGTCATCGACGTCGAGGTCATGAACGCCATCTTGCTGCCCGTCGTGCTGGGATTCCTCCTCGTCCTCGAGGCCCGCGCCCTGCCGAGCGAGCACCGCATGCACGGGGCTAGGCGCTTTGTCGCCACCGGGCTCTGCTTTGTCGTCATGGGTTTCGGCCTCTACCTCGTGCCGGCAACGCTTGGCTGGACCTAGGCGCGACGACCGGCTGTGGGCCTCTCGCGCGAGCAGCGTGGGCCCTCCTGGTTGGTAGCGTCCTCGCCATGCCAATCGCGGTCTCCACTTTCGTGCTCGACTCGTTCGAAGAAGAGCCCCCCTATCTAGAAGATCCCGGGGTGCAGTACACGCGGATCAAGATCGCGAAGACCTTCCGGGGCGACATCGAGGCGGAAAGCTCCGTGGAGATGCTCTCTGTGCGCGGGGAGACCGGCAGCGCCGGATACGTGGCGGTGGAGCGGATCTCGGGAACGGTGCACGGCCGGAGGGGTAGCTTTGCCGTCTTGCACGTGGGGACAATGGCAGGCGAGACCCAATGGGCGAGATGGCCCGTCGTGCCCGGCTCAGGGACGGGAGAGCTCGTCCGCATAGCAGGCGAGGCCAGGATCGAGATCGGGGCCGAGGGCGAGCACGAGTTCCACCTCGACTACGAGATCTCCTAAGGGGCGTCTCTCGAAACAGCGACAGTCGGTCCTGTCTTCGAGGATTGACGAAGGTTTTGGCGACTACCAGGGAGGTTGGAAAGGAAATGACGGATTCGCTGAGGGCGGAAACGGTCCAGATCACCGGCCACGACGGCGACGAGATCGAGGCATACCTTGCTCAGCCGCTCGACGAGGGTAGCTTCGGCGCCGTAGTGGTCATCCACCACATGCCTGGCTACGACGAGGGGCTCAAGGAGATCACGCGCAGGTTTGCCTCCCACGGCTACCTCGCTGTCTGCCCGAACCTGTACAGCCGGGAGACCGAAGCGGGTGCTTCACCCGATGACGCCGCCGCCGTCGCCCGCGCCAAGGGGGGAGTGCCCGACGAGAGGCTCGTCGGCGATGTCAGGGGTGCCGTCTCGTACCTGAAGGCGCTCGGGAGCTCGAACGGCCGTGTTGCCACGATCGGCTACTGCTCGGGCGGCCGCCAGTCCTTCCTCGCCGCCTGCAGCCTCAACCTCGACGCAGCCGTCGACTGCTACGGCGCCTTCGTGGTGGCGCCACCGCCGAAGGGCGCCCCCTTGAAGGTCAGCCCGATCGTCAATCTGGCCGAGCATCTCTCGTGCCCATTGCTCGGACTCTTCGGGGCCGAGGACGGCTACCCCTCTCCCGACGAGGTGGCTCAGTTGGAGCAGGCGCTGAAGGATGCCGGCAAGCCCTACGAGTTCCACAGCTACGAAGGGGCCGGCCACGCCTTTTTCGCCTCCGACCGACCGAGCTATCGCCCGCAGGCGGCCAACGAAGGCTGGCAGCGGATCTGGGAGTTCTTCGGCCGTTTTCTCGACACCCACTGAGAGGAGCCACCATGTGCACCTACCAAACGACGACGCTGCCCATCGAGGGGAGCGGCAAAGGCGCCCAGGGCTGGTTCCCGGTGACCGACGCCACCGTCTACTTCGACCACCCCGTGCACGCCAGCCCAGCCCACACCTTGAACATCGACCTGCGCAACCCGTCCCGAGGGCCCGGGGCAAGGGTGGCGATGGAACTGGACCCGACGGCTGCCCGTGCTCTCGCCCACGCCATCCTCCAGACACTGGAGGACGTCCCCTCGGCGCTTCTCGATCCGGCCGCCGACCGGGTCTGAAACGGCGGCCGGATCGCCTCGCGGTGAGGCGGCGCTACTGCAGGGGCGGCATCTGGCCCGGAGGGGGCGGGGGCGGTGCCTGGCCCGGGGCGGGCGGGTAGAGGGGCGGCGGCGGCGGCGGTGCCTGGCCCGCCGGCGGGTAGTTGGTCGGGGGCGGGTAGCCGCCCTGGGGCTGGGACGGATAGCCAGTCCCATAGCCCCCCTGGGGTGGGGCGCCGAACGTGGTGGCGCCCAGGCCGGCGGGACCGGCCGGGCCTCGGTAGGTGCTCTTGCCGAGCCAGAGGATGTACCAGAAGATCACCGACAGCAGCACCAGGCCGACGGTGAAGCCGGCACCATGGCCGAAGCTCTTCGAGACATCGTTCAAGATGAATATGGACAGGACCAACAAGGCGAGCGAGCCGACGAAGGGAACGATCGGCAGCAGCAGGAACCACGCCCACCACCTGGGTCGACCGGCCACCTTCAACAGCACGATGAAGTTCCAGATGGGGATGAAGGCCGCCCATGGCGGCTCGCCGTTCGGGAGCGCCTTCTTGTAGGACCCGTACACCCCGAGCGTGAAGATGATGTAGATGACGATGTACAGCACGATGATCACGCCTGCACCCCCGCCCGATGTTGCCGCCAACTGGTGTCCCATCGTTCCCCCTTCTGGAGAGTCCGCTCAGAGTGGAGCGACTTGCCCCATTTGCTATCACTTCTTCGGTGGCCGAGCGTTGATAGTCAGTATCGGTGTCAAGTCGGCCGAGGTTTAGCGTCGCTCGACCGTGACACCCGCTGAGTAGGGTCGTCACCGATGATGCATCTGTATTCGGCGGGAGACCCGCGTGCCCTCGCGGCCCGGCTGGCTGCGGTCTTGACGGATTCACCGGGCGATCCGATGGTCCCCGAATGGCTGGCCGCCCCGTCTGACGGGATGAGGCGGTGGCTCTCTCTCGAACTCGCCCGCTACCTCGGGACCTCTCGGCCCGGAGCGGCGGACGGGGTGGCCGCCAACTTCGTTCGTGCCTACCCGGGAACCTTGCGCTCCACCGTGCTCGCCGCTCTGCGGTCGAAAGACGATCCGGATCCCTGGTCCATCGACCGTCTGGTCTGGTCGGTGCTGGCCGTGAGCGACGCCAATAAGTCCGATCCCCGCCTGGCGTCGCTGTCCCGTATGACTCCGGGTTCCTCTCGCTTGGCCAAAGCCAGGCGGATCGCCGACCTCTTCGATCGCTACCACGTGAATCGTCCCGACATGATCAGGTCTTGGGCAGACGGCCAGGACGTCGACGGCCTGGGCTTCGAGCTGGCTGGCCACGCGAGCTGGCAGCCTTATCTGTGGCGGCTCGTTCGCCAAGCAGTGGGCGAGCCGAGTCCGGCCGAATCACTCCCCGGGCTCATGGCCGCCACGGCCAGCGGCGAGGTGGGGTTGGATCTTCCCCCCCGGCTCCTCCTCTTCGGATTCACGCTTCTGCCCGGTCGGGGCTTTCTCCAGCTGGCGAAGGCGGTGGCCGAGCAGCGCGACGTGCATCTGTTCTTATTGGAGCCGACCCACCTGTCGACCACCGAGCTGCTCGGGGCGAGCGTGACGTCGGGTGGGGCCAGGCTGCGGTCGGGTGACTCGACGGCTGAGCTGATAACCATGCCCCTCCTGCGATCGTGGGGGCGGTTGCACCGGGAGACCGCGGTGGTGCTGGCAGACGCAGAGATGAACGGCATCCCTGCACCCGAGCGAGTGGGCCGAGCACAGGTCGACAGACCACCGGAGACGGTGCTCAACCGCCTGCAGTACGCCATCCGGGGCAACGGCGACCAGGGGGTGCCGCTCCTCGGCGGTGAGTCTGACGACTCGGTGCAGTTCCACGCCTGTTTCGGTCCCATTCGCCAGGTACAGGTGCTTCGTCAATGCCTCTTGCACCTGCTGGGCGACGTCGAAGGCTTGGCGGAGGACGACATCCTCGTGGTCTGCCCCTCGCTCGACCGCTTCGCCCCGCTCATCGAAGGCGTCTTCGGGGCCTCCGCGCCGGCCGGTAGCAAGACTGGGTCTCCAGGTGCGAACCTCGATGCCCCATCCCTCCGCTACCGGATCGCCGATCAGTCGATACGTGTCGCCAACCCGCTGCTCGGAGCCACCGCCTCCCTCCTCGAGCTGGTGGCGGGCCGCTTTGACGCGTCCGCAGTGACCGATTTCCTGTCATTGGCCCCGGTTCGACAGCGCTTCCACTTCGATGACGAAGATCTAGCCACCATCGCCGACTGGATCCGATCGACCAATGTGCGATGGGGCCTCGATGCGGACTCGAGAGCTGCCTTCGACGTCCCGAGCTCCATCGTCACCAACAGCTGGCGGGCCGGGCTCGACCAGCTACTTCTCGGCTCAGCGGTGACCGACGACGACCTCGTGCTGGCCGTCGGTGACGTCGCTCCCCTCGGAGTGGAGGGGAGCGACACAGCGGTGCTCGGCGGCCTTGCCGACGCCCTCGACCGCCTCGGCGAACTGGCCAGTGAGATCGGAGCCGTCCATACCATCGTCGAGTGGGTTGACCTGATTCGCCGAACGTGCGGCGCACTGTTCGACACCGACCGCGACGGGGCCTGGCAGCTCGATGCGCTGCACCGGATGCTCCAGGCGATCGTGGATGCTGCCACCGCCAAGGACGGGCCGTCGATGGTTCTGCTGGAATACGTGGACGTCAGGCGGCTCTTCGACGAGCACCTCGACGCCATGGTCGGGAGACCGGACTTCTTCCGGGGTGGGATCACCTTCACGTCGATGACCCCCCTTCGGTGGGTGCCCTATCGGGCCATCGCCATCCTGGGCTTGGATCAGGGCTCCTTTGCCCCGCCAGTGCCAGCCGGTGATGATTTGATCGCCGCCGCCCCCCAACTCGGTGATAGCGACGCGCGGGCCGAGGGCCGCCAGTCACTGCTCGAGGTGGTACTTGCCGCCGAGGACCATCTTCTCGTGCTGCGAGATGGCCACGACGTTCGGACCAACCAGGCAATTCCGAGAGCGGTGGCGGCGGCCGAGTTGTTCGAGGCCGTGACGTCGATGGTGGACGAGTTGCAGCGACCCGACTTCGAGGGTCGCCTTGAGGTCAATCACCCCCGGCATCCCTTCGATGAGCGGTGCCTCACCGTTGGCGGTATCCGCCATGGTGGTCCGTGGGGTTTCGACGCCGCAGACTTGGCCGGGGCGAGGGCGCGGAGAGCACGCTCCTACGAAAAGTCCCGTCCCCTCGCCACCCCGGTGCCGAGGCGGAGCGACACGGAGATCGATCTCGCCGACCTGCATGCATTCTTGAAGAACCCTTCCCAGGCCTTCATCTCCGATCGACTGGAGGCCCGCCTCCCACGAGACGAGTTCCAACCGCCGCCACACCTGCCCGTCAAGATCGCCGGCCTCGAGGAGTGGCACATCGGCGAGCGACTGCTCACCGCCCGCCTGAGTGGCATCACCACCGAACAGTGGGAGAAGGTGGAGCGCGTTCGCGGCACGCTTCCCCCCGGAGTCCTCGGGGCCGAGGCTCTCGTCAAAGTGGAGGACATCGTCGACACGCTGGTCGATGCAGCGTGGCGAAGCGGCGTGGCCTATGAGGCGGCTGCCCCGAGGGAGATCGACCTAAGGCTCGATGCGTCCACCCGGATCGTGGGAGTGGTGACTACCCGTCTAGGCGGAGCCATGCCCGGCCCCGCCTCGGTGACGTACTCGTCGGTCAAACCAACCCATCGGTTGGCTGCCTGGCTCGACCTGGTGGCCCTGGTGGCGATGGATCCGACCACGTCATGGCGGTCGGTGAGTATCGCCCGGACGAAGGACCGCACGTCGGCCGAGGTGATCGACCTCATGCCAGTCGCCGGGGGCGATCCGTCGGCACGGGCCAAGGACGCCCTCGCCGTCATTGTCGACTGCTATCGGCGGGGGATGGTCGAGCCGGTCCCCCTGTTCCCCCGGCTGTCCGAGGGGATCGCCGGTGACGGCCCCCACCGGGTCGACTGGCGTGGCAAGGGATCGAACGGGCCAAAGGGTGACGGCGACGACGAGGCCGTGCGGCTGGCCTTCGACTACGAGTCGCTGGAGTCCGTCATGGCCATACCCGCCAAGTCGTCGGACCCGCCGGGTCGAGGAGGCAGGGCAGAGCGCTACGCCCACTATCTCTGGGACGCCTTCGCCCAGTCGGTCTGCCAGAGCGAAGGGGATGGGTCGGACGAGGGAACTGAGATGGCCGGTGGACGGGGCGGTGTCCGGACGTGAGCGTCGATGCCGTAGCGGTCTTCTCTCCGACTGGCGAACTCCCCGTCGGGACCGTGGCCATCCAGGCCAGTGCTGGTACGGGAAAGACCTTCGCCCTGACCACCTTGGCCACTCGCTTCATCGCTGAGAGGGCTGATTTCTCGGCCGCTGATCTCTTGATCGTCACGTTCACCCGGGCCGCCTCCAGCGAGCTCCGGGGCCGGGTGCGAGATCAGCTGGTCGAAGCGGCGAGGTGGCTCGGAGGGGACACCGAGACCCCGGCGAACAACGTGGAGCTGTGCCAGCATCTGGTCGCCCACGAGCCCGAGGTCCGCCTGCGTCGTCTGCTCACGGCCATCACCGAGTTCGACACGGCCACCATCACCACCATCCATGGCTTTGCCGTGCAGGGTCGCAGCCTCCTCGGGGCGGCCTCGGGGATCGATCCCGACGCCCATCTCGTCGACGACCTGAAAGAGATCATCGAAGAGGTGTGCACCGACGTCTTGGCGTGGGCGGCCGTCAATCAAACCGGTGTCGCCCTTCCGACATTGGACAAGCTGGTCGAGGCGACCCGGACGGCAGCCGGGCAGCCCGACCTCGACATCGTCCCGAAACCGGGTACAGAGAATGCCGAACCCGAGCAGGAACTCATGCGGGCACTCGTCATTCGCTCCGTCCAGGCCATCACCACCCGCCGGCATCGTTCGGGAACCCTCAGCTTCGACAACCTGCTGACCGACCTGCGTGATGCCCTCCGCTCCCCAGGATCGACGGGCGCTGTCGAGGCGCTGCGGTCTCGTTACAAGGTGGCGCTGATCGACGAATTCCAAGATACCGACTCGGTCCAGTGGGACATCTTCTCCACGTTGTTCGGCGGCCCCGATTCGAAGACGGTGCTTGTCCTTGTTGGTGATCCAAAACAGGCCATCTACAGCTTCCGGGGTGCTGACATCCGCGCTTACCTGTCCGCCGTCGGACCCGGGTCGAAGACGGTGCAGCAGTCGCTCGTCCGCAACTGGAGATCCGACCAGCGGGTGCTCGACTCCCTTGACGCCCTCTTCGAGGGGGTGACGTTCGGGGACGATGCGATCCCCTTCGTGACGGTGACGGCCGGCGATGACCGAACGGGATGCCTCACGGCAAATGGAGAGCCGCTCCCGGCCCTCTGCCTTCGGTCGGCCAGCGGGCCGGGCATCGAACGGCTGCGGAAAGCCTCCCAGGTCCAGGCCGACGCGGCGGGTGACGCCGTGGACCAAGACTTGGTTTCCTATGTCCGCACGCTCCTCGACGGGTCGGAGATCCCGACCCAAGGCAACGAGGGCGCCATCCGCTCTGTTCGACCGTCGGATATCGCCGTGCTGGTCATGACCGGTAGCCAAGGTGAGTCCGTCCAGCGCGCCCTGCTGGAACAAGGGGTTCCGGCTGTGGTGGCCAACGGCGGGAGCGTCCTCCAGTCTCCGGCCGCCCGCCAGATGCGCTATTTGCTGAATGCCATGGACCGACCCTCTGATCCCCAACGGGCACGGATGTTCGCCCTGTCATGGTTCGTCGGCTGGGACAGCGGACAGGTGGCTTCCTCGCTGTCCGAACGCACGGCGGCTGAGGGGCTGGTCGAGATCCAAGAGCGGTTGCGCCTGTGGGCCGACATGCTCGCGTCGCACGGTGTCGCCGATGTGTTCGCCCAGGTGTGGTCGCAGACGGGCGTTGCCGCCAGAGTGCTGGCCGGCCCGGACGGTGACAGGAACCTGACCGATCTCGACCACCTGGTCGAGCTCTTCCACGGTGTGGCCGTCCAAGGGAAGGCGGGTGTAGCCGGGCTTCTTGGTGCCCTCGAGGCTCCGCCGGACACCGAGTTCGACACCGAGGTCGATGACAATGTGGTCGCCCGGCGGATCGAGTCCGAGGACGATGCCGTCAAGATCATGACGGTGTGGCTGGCCAAGGGCCTTGAGTTCCCGGTGGTGTGTGTGCCGTACCTGTGGCGGGACGCAGGACAAAAGAGGCCTGTCGTCTATGTCGACCCCGATACCGGGGTGCGCACATTCGAGGTGACCAAAGGCGGCACATGGCCGGACCCGGCCACTGGAAAGCTCCGCGCCGCGTGGTCGGACCGGGAGGCCGACGGCGAACGACTCCGCATCCTCTACGTGGCCCTCACCAGAGCCAAGCACCACACGGCGGTGTGGTGGGCCAACGGACAGACCTCGGCCAAGACGGCGCTCGCCCACGTGCTCTTCGCTCGCACTGATGGTGCCATCGATGCCGAGTCGTTCGCTCTGCCGAGTGTGCCGGTCCCGCCTGATGAAGAAATCGAAGAGGTGCTGGCGAAGCTGACTCGAGCTTCGAGTGCGACCATCGCCGTGGCGGTCGTCGACCGCGCCCGGGCCTCGCCGTCCCGCTGGGTCGATGGTCAAGACACGACGACGCTGGAGCCTCTGGAGCTCGCCCCCTTCGATGTGGCTCTCGAACGCTCAGCTCGACGTTGGTCCTTTTCGACCATCACCGATATTGCTGCCGCCGAAGCCATCGATCCATTTGACCCGTCCCTCTCCGATGCCGGGGCAAGCGACGAGGGAGAGCCTTCCTCCGTCGACGGCGAGGCGTACGTCCCCGATGGAGTCGGCGCCGCGTCGCCGGTCGGCGAAGGGCCACTGTCCGGACTCCCGGCCGGCACCGCCTTTGGAACGCTCGTCCATTCCGTGCTCGAGACGGTCGATTTCGCCTCTGCGACCATCGATGCCGACCTCGCTGCGGCAATCGATGCGCAGATGGCCTGGCAGGACTTCGACTTGAGTCCGGTGGGCGACCGGGACCAACGAGACGAGGGCACAAGGCTGCTCATCAAGGGCTTGAAGTCGGTGCTCGAGACGCCACTCGGCCCGTTGTGCGGCGGCCTGCGCCTGGCCGACTTCGGGCCGTCGGACCGGCTCAATGAGATGTCCTTCGAGCTCAGACTCGGGGAAGCGGGCCGCCACCCGTCCGTCAGCGACATCGGCCGATTGGTGCTCGACCATCTGACACCGGACCATGCGTTGCGACCCTGGGCCGCCCACTTCGACGAGACGGGCAGAGGGGTCGAACTCGCCGGCCACCTGACCGGATCCATCGACCTCATCCTGCGAGTCCGCCAGGAGTCGGGTCCCGATCGTTTCGTGGTGGCCGACTACAAGACCAACCAGCTGCGGCGGGGCGGGTCGATGGCGCCCGATGACCCCTACCGGCCTGCTGCCCTCGCCTCGGCCATGGCCGAGCACGACTACCCGCTGCAGGCCCTCCTCTACTCGGTGGCCCTCCACCGTTACCTGCGTTGGAGGGTTCCCGGCTACGACCCCGAGGTCAACATGGCCGGTGCCGCCTACCTCTTCCTGCGGGGCATGACCGGGCCCCGGGCGGCCGCCAGGGGAGTGTTCTCCTGGCCGGTGCCCGCGTCGCTGGTCGTCGAGCTGAGCGATCTGTTGGACGGCCGGGCGCTGGCAGCTGTCGGGATGCGTTGATGGCTGTCCCCGTCCGCGGTGAACAGCTGGAGCTCGCCTTGCCCTCGACCGTGCTCGACGCCTTCGTTGCTGCGGGCGTCTTCGGTGACTTTGAACAGCAGTTGGTCAAGGCCATGAGCCGCCTCCGGCCGGGCACGGACGACGCCGTGCTCTTGGCCCTTGCCTTGGCCGCCCGGGCCCCAGGCTTCGGGCACGTGTGCGCCGACCTCACCGACTTGGACCGCCAGGTGGCCGTGGCCGCCGATGCGGAACGGGAAGGCGGCCCCCTCCGGTGGCCGAGCCTTGACCGGTGGGCAGAGAGCTTGCGGACCTCCGCCCTGGTCGCCGCGCCGACTGACGCGACCAGGGTGCCGCTCCGGCCTCTCGTGTGGGATGGGCACCGGGTCTATCTGCAGCGCTACTGGAGCCACGAGACGGCAGTGGCCGAGGACTTGGCCACCCGTGCGACCGTCCCGGTTCCGAACGGGACCGGCGACGGACGCCCCATCGGGGCCGTGCTCGACTCGCTGTTCGGGTCCTCAGAGGAGGGACCCGACCTGCAGCGCTTGGCCGCGGCCCGTGCCCTGACCTGTGGCATCTCGATCATCGCCGGGGGCCCGGGGACCGGCAAGACCCACACCATCGCTCGAATCCTGGCGGCCGCCTATCTCGCTCGTGACCCCGATGCCCCACGCCTTCGGGCCGCCCTCGCCGCCCCGACGGGAAAGGCCGCCGCCCGCATGGGCGAGGCGGTGACCCGTGAGGTCGCCCTCCTGCACGGATCAGGTGTGATCGACGACGAAGTGGCCTCGTGGTTGGGCGAGGTCCAGCCCATGACCATCCACCGCCTTCTCGGACGACGGGACGGAACGCACTTCAAGCACGATCGCCGCGATCCGTTGGTCCATGACCTGGTGGTGGTCGACGAGACGTCGATGGTGTCCCTTCCCCTGATGGCGAGACTGCTCGACGCCGTTCGACCCGATGCCCGTCTGGTCCTGGTGGGCGACCCCTATCAGTTGGCCAGCATCGAGGCTGGCACGGTGCTGGGCGACGTCGTCGGGCCGGCAAGTGAGCCGGGCGAGCCTCAGGCCGGGGTGATGGCCGAACGCATCACCGTCCTCCAGCGCATGCACCGCTTCGACGAGGGCTCGGCCATCGCCGCCGTGGCCGAGGCGGTGAGGTCAGGCGACGCCGACCGGACCATCGAGCTGCTCACCGACGCAGGCGCCGAGACGTCGTGGCTACGCCCCGACGATGCCGGTGTGGAGGACGTGCTCGGTCTCCTGGTTGCGGCCGGGGTGGAGATTGTGGGCTTCGCCCAGGCGGGAGACGGCCGGCGAGCGCTGGACGCCGCCACTCGGATCAAGCTCATTGCCGCCACCCGACGTGGTCCGGGGGGACTCTACGAATGGGGTGAGAACATCGAGCGGGCCGTCATCGAGGCCGTTCCCGGCCTGAGCCGGGCCCGACGCTGGTACGTCGGTCGCCCCATCATCGTCACCGGGAACGACCTGATGAACGGAGTGTTCAACGGAGACGTCGGCGTGGTCGTCAACCACGATGGCGAGATCAGCGTCGACCTGGGCGATGGCGAGGGGGTGCGTCGGATCTCCCCGTCGAGACTGGACCAGGTGGAGACGTGGTGGGCCATGACCATCCACAAGAGCCAGGGGTCCGAGTTCTCCCACGTCGTCGTGTCCCTTCCTCAGGCCGCATCGCCGACCCTTACCCGCGAACTGCTGTACACCGCGGTGACCAGGGCCAAGGACCGCCTCACCATTGTCGGGAGCGAGGAGTCCCTCCGGGCGGCCGTCGACAGGCCCATCGCCCGAGCATCGGGGCTGCGCCATCGCCTCTGGGCCTGAGGGGCTTGCCCTCATGTCGTTGGCCCGACGGCCCTCGATGGGCGGACTGGTCAACTTCAGAGTTTCAGGCTGGCGTAGGTAGGACAGACGGCCCTCCGTGTGAACGGCTCCAGAGCGATCTCCCGGGGCGATGACTCAGGTGTTTACAACGGAGTGCTGGAGCCAGCTCCGCCGGCGTATGGGACGTGGCGATGACGCTCTGTTGTCCGGGATGGTTGAGACGCAGCGCGCCGTGGCGCTCGTGCTGGCAGCCGAACCTGGCCGAGCCTGGCCACCAGCTCTTTTCGGAACTGAACGTGGCCGACCTGACGGCTGACGGCTGCTCAGGCGTGTTCGGACGCGTCGGCCTGGCGGATCCAGGTGGCGTACATCTCGGCGTAGCGGCCACCTTGGGCCACCAGCTCGTCGTGGGGCCCGACCTCGATGATGCGCCCGTCGTCGACCACCGCGATGCGGTCGGCCCTCATGGCCGTCGACAAGCGGTGGGCGATGAGGATGGCGGTGCGGTTCTCCAACAGGACGTCGAGAGCCGACTCGATCTTGGTCTCGGACTGGAGATCGAGGTTCGAGGTGGCCTCGTCGAGGACCAGGACACGAGGGTGGGCTAGGAACGCCCGGGCCAGGGCGATGAGCTGGCGCTCTCCGGACGAGAGGGTCTGACCCCGCTCGTGGACGACGGTGTCGAGCCCGTCGGGCATCCGTTCGATCACGTCTGCGAGCCCCACCCGCTCGACGGCCTCTTTGATCTCGTCGTCGGTGGCCGTGGGCCGGGCGAAGGCGATGTTGTCGCCGATGGTCCCGGCGAACAGGAACGGCTCTTGGGGCACGACGCCGAGTTGGCGTCGGAGGGAGCGCAAGGTCACGTCGCGTAGATCGTGTCCGTCGATCAGGACCCTTCCCTCGGTCGGGTCGTAGAACCGGGTCACCAGTTTGGCCAAGGTGGACTTGCCGGCCCCGGTGGCGCCGACGAAGGCCACGGTCTCACCCGGGCTGATGACGAGGTTCACGTCCTCGATGACCAATCGGCTCGGGTCGTAACCGAATGACAGGTCGGAGAATTCGATGCGGCCCTCGATGGGCGGAAGGTCGATGGCGTCCCTCGACTCGACCACCGAGGGCACGGTGTCGATGAGGTCCCGGAGCTTGGTCACCGAGGCTTGACCCTGCTGGTAGGTGTTGTACTGCTGGACGAGGAGCTGGATCGGTTGGAAGAACCGGTTCAGGTAGAGGAAGAAAGCGACCAGCGCCCCGACCGACAAGGAGCCGTCGAGGACCATCTTGCCGCCGATGGCGAGGAGGGCGGCCTGTCCGAGCATCCCGAGCAGCTGGGTCCCCGGCCCGTAGAGGGCGTTCACGTGAGCCGTGTAGTTGTTGGCGTCCCGGTACTCACCAACCACGTTGCGATGGTGGATGACGTTCTGGCGCTGTCGGTTGTGGGCGGTCACGATCCGGACGCCGTGGAGGCTCTCGGAGAGGTCGGCAAGCACGTTGGCGATGCCGTCGCGTACCTTGACGTAGCCCCGCTCGGATGCCCGCTTGAACCAGATGGAGGCGAGGACGAGGGCCGGGATGATCAGCGCCACGGTGATGAAGGCCAACCGGACATTGGTGGTGAACAGCACCACGGTGATGACGACCATAGTGAGGCCCTGGATGGCCAGTTGCGACAGTCCGTCCTGGAGGAGCTGCTGGAGGTTCTCGATGTCCGAGGTCATCCGGCTCATGAGCACACCGGCCTTCTCCTCGGTGAAGAATCCGAGCGAAAGACGCTGCAGGTGGGCGAAGACCTTGACCCGGAGGTCGTTCATCACCCAGGCGGCCAACCGTCCGGTGACACGCACCTGCGAGCGCTGGGCCAAGGAGGTGACGACGATGAAGACCAGGTAGAGGACGGCCATGACCACGACCAGCCCGAAGTCGTAATGTCCCGGCGACATGCCGTCGTTGATGGCGATCTCGGTCAGCTTGGGCCCCGTCTGGGAGGCGACGGAGATGACCACGACCAGACACCCGGCCAACGCCAGCATGGACGGGTACTTGGTGAGCAGGCGCCACAGGCTCAGGCGGCGGAGGTCGGCCTCGGAGCCGTTCTGCTCGAAGACGACGTCGGGTTCGGGATGCTCCGGCTCATCGGCCAAGAGGCGGTCGACGCCGCCTTGCAGCTCCGAGGGGATGCCGGCGAAGGGCAGCCCGGGCGCGGCCGGCCGGCCCATGCCCCCGGGGGCACCGCCGAATCCTCCGCCTCCGCCCCAGCTCATGACTGGCCCCCTCGGCCGGCCGAACCGAGCAGGTCCCGAAGCTGGTGACCGTCCTCGGCCGGGGGCGTGGGAGGTGGTGCCAAGTCAGTCCCCTCGACGAGCTCCTGGGCCTGTTCGAACTCGGCCGCCTGGGCCAGCACTTCGGCATAGAGCGGGGTCGACTCGAGCAGCTCGGCATGGGTGCCATCGGCCACGATCTTGTTGTGGTCGAGGAGGACGACCCGCTCGGCGAGGGAGATGGTCGACAGGCGATGGGCGATGATCAGAGTGGTCCGGGCTTCCATCTGGACGCGCAGGCTGGCGTGGATCATCTGCTCGACCTGGACGTCGATGGCGCTCGTGGCGTCGTCCAGCACCATGATGGGGGGGTTGACCAACAGGGTTCGGGCGATGGCGATGCGCTGGCGCTGTCCGCCCGACAGGGTGTAGCCGCGCTCTCCGACCACGGTGTCGTAGCCGTGCTCCAGCTGGGTGATGAACTCGTGGGCCCCCGCCGCCTTGGCGGCCGCCTCGATGGCCTCGAAGCTGGCTGACGGCTGGCCGTAGGCGATGTTGTCCCGCACCGACACCGAGAACAAGAAGGGCTCGTCGAGGACCACCCCGACGGCTGCCCGCAGACTCGACTGGGTTACGTCTCGGATGTCGTGGCCATCGATCTCGATGGACCCGTGCTTCACGTCGTAGAACCGGGTGAGCAGGCGGGCGACCGTCGACTTGCCCGATCCGGTCCGGCCGACCAGGGCGACGGTCTCGCCCGGGCTGATGTGCAGGTCGAAGTCGGCGAGGACCAGGTGTTCGGCTTCGGGGTCGTAGGCGAAGTCGACGTGGCCGAAGCGGACGTCCCCCTTCGAGTCGATGAGGTCGACGGCATCGTCTTTGTCGGTGACCGTCGGCTGCTCGTCGATGATCTCGTAGATCCGCTCGGCCGAGGCGGCGGCCCGCTGGCCCATCATGATGAGCATGCCCAGCATCATGAAGGGCG
>PLSY01000079.1 GCA_003164275.1 Acidimicrobiaceae bacterium
GGTTCGAGTCCGGTAGCGCCCACTAACAGGGATTATGTCCCGACAGACCGTTGCACAGCGCAGCTACAGCTGATAAGTTCAGTTACGTGGATACCGTCGCCATGAACGATCTCCAAGAGCTGGAGCGGGGCTTCGAGCTGAGCCTGCGGGCCCGAAACCGCTCTCCCCGGACGATCAAGAGCTACGTCGAGGCGGTCCGATTGCTCCGGGCGTTCCTCGTCGAAGTGGGGATGCCCACCGAGGCAGACCGGATAGGTCGGGAGCACGTCGAGGCGTTCATCGCCGACCAGCTGGAACGGTGGCGACCGAAGACGGCACAGGTTCGCTACGGCGACCTCCGCCAGTTCTTTCGG
The DNA here is from genome assembly GCA_003164275.1 of Acidimicrobiaceae bacterium. Next base: position 354 of record PLSY01000079.1, read on the forward strand.
TGGGCTGTCGAGGAGGGTGAGATCACCGCTTCTCCGATGGCCAACATGAGACCGCCGACGGTGCCCGAGGTACCGGTGCCCGTGGTGGCGGACGATGACCTGAAGAAGCTTCTGAAAACCACCGAGGGAAAGGAGTTCGAGAAGCGTCGGGACGCGGCGATCCTCCGTGTCCTTATCGACTGCGGGATTCGGCTGGGAGAGTTGACCAACCTCAGGCTGAACGATGTGGACTTCGAGACACAGGTACTCATAGTGGTGGGGAAGGGAAGTCGGCCGCGCTCCGTCCCCTTCGGCGCCAAGACTGCCCAGGCGCTTGACCGGTATCTGCGAGTCAGGAAGGGCCACGCACAGGCCACCTCGGAGATGCTGTGGCTGGGTTCGAAGGGACCGCTGCGGGACTCTGGCGTGGCCCAGATGCTGCGGCGCCGGTGTGCCGACGCTGGCATCGACCAGCTCCATCCCCACCAGCTCCGGCACACTGCCGCCCACAACTGGCTGGCCATGGGCGGGAATGAGGGTGACGCCATGCGGCTCTTCGGGTGGCGGTCCCGTCAGATGCTCAACCGCTATGGGGCAAGTGCAGCTGACGAGCGCGCCCGAGAGTCGCACCGTCGGCTGGCGCCCGGGGACCGACTGTAGGACCGAGGCTGAACATGAACCAAGTCCCGAGTACAAGCGAGGTTCCAATCTACGACAGGGTTCCACCTAAGTGGGTGTCCACCTCTGACAACCCGGCTCTCGATATCCCGGCATTCGCCCAGTCGCCCGCAAGAAGGCGGGCAGTCATCGCAATGAACGCTCGAAGCGGCGATCCCCTGGTGAGCTTTCGATGCGGGGTCCAGAAGGGCGATCGGCAATGCCGCGACCGACTAGGTGGTGTCTGGGCCACCAACCACGGGGACGTACTTGTTGTCCAGGACCAGGTGGACAGTTCGCTGGCCGAGGCGTACAAGACGAACTTGGACCCGGGACACGGGTCTGACAACTTTCGTGAGTCTCCAGCCGAACAACCGATTCTGGTGGAAGACGTCCGCTCGGCGACGACCTACTGCCCTCGTCACGGTCCATGCGAAGTCGTGCTCGATGTGTTGAGGCGACAACTGAAGACTGCGAAGGCGACGGGCAAGACCCAGCATCTTGCTGTCGTCCCAGGGCGGTAGACAAGTACAACGTACGAGCGGAGTGCTCGCCGGAGTAACCTGAGCCGGAAGACGATTCGCCCGGCAACGATTGCCACTCTTCCCCGTCGGCGCGGGACAACTCCAAGGAGCTTGTCCGCTGATGCCCGATGCCCTTACGCCCGCAGAGCGTTCGATGCGCGCCCGCTTGGCCGCTCATGTCAGCCATTCTCGAAGCGATCCGAGGGAACGGACTCGCGCTGCTCGCGACAAGTTCGAGCAGCGATTCCTCGATGAGGTCGACCCTGACCGGACTCTTCCTGAAGCGGAGCGCCTGCGTCGCGCTGGGCACGCACGGAAGGCCTACTTCACGGGGCTGGCGTTGAAGTCGGCACAGGCTCGTCGTAAGAGGAAGTGAGTGATGGGCCGCGAGCAGAGCGGCCGTGTGTCCGCATGCGCTCACCGTTCGCTCGCGGGAATGAGAGATCGGAACGCTTGGCGATCGAAACAGATCGCAGGTCGGCAAACCGCGAGGGCCTTCCGACGGATCTCGGCGCTGCCATGTGTCTACACAGCTTCCGACCTGGGAGTTCAGGCACGGGAAATGTCTGATCAGGCACAGGAAATGTCCGATCAGGCACGGCATTGGTAACACCAGGATCAGCCACTGACGAGTGCTCGCGGGAGTCGCCTGCTTTCTATCGCCAGGTCGGTGGGGCGTCACCACCTCTCGACGCGATCCGTAGGTGACCAACGACCCTTCCGCTTCGACCGGGACAAGAGCAGCATGGCTCATGGTCCTCGAAGGGAACGCCATCTCCTGCGATGGCTACGGCTGCGTGACGAGGGACGACTTCGAAGGTGACCTCGCTCCCGACGACATCCTGGTCCGGTACCACGTCCTTGGATGGAGCATCGCGGAGATCGACGGCCGAATGATGCACTTCTGCCCAGAGCATTCTTGAAGCGGTGCTTCTTTGTCGAAGAGGGTGATGATCGCCCTCGTGTCCATGAATGGCTACGGCAGTGTTGCTGTGTGAACGCACAACCCTCATCGAAGGACGCCAGGCACGGGAGTAACAGCACATGGAGTTGGCAACGCGGCGGGGTCGGATGCGACCTCTAGACCGAGCTCATCCCGGGAGACCAAAGACCTTCATCTCCCACGACTACTCATCATCCCGGTTCGCCACGGGACGCTGACCGAAGTGCACTTCTCCTGCATGATGGAGTGCACTATGACTGACTCGGGAACGGCACAGGGGTTCGGAATCGCGTTGTCGCCCACGATCCTGATCACGCAGGGGGACGCTCGACCATGGAGTGCCAAGTGGTTGAAGGTGATCTACTGCAACGAGTGGATGCAGAAGATCTACGCGGGTGGCGGAACGGGCAACATCGAAGCAGAGGTGTGTGTTGAGACCTTCTTCACTGAGTGCTGCCACGTCAGGGACTGGATCAAGGGCGACATCGACTCGATCCCCGATCTGACCGAGGATGATGTCGATCAGTGGATCGAACGCTCCGAACCGTTGAGGACGTGCAGGGACATCTGCAACTCGACCAAGCACCGCAGCCGCGATTGGCCAGACGCCGTTCTCGCTGACATCAGGACAACGGCGTCTGGTCCAGAAGGAACTCGGGTCACTATCGAGATCGGCTTCAACACGGAAGATCCAGTCGACGCTGATGCACTGCAGCTTGCGGAAGCGTGTGTGAAGTCATGGCGAGAGTTCTTCGATCTGCATGGGATCGACCAGCCGTAAAACGGCAACCGGCATCTCCGTCGGAGCCACGCGTCGCGACGCCGACATCCTGCTCACAATGACACTGGGAATAGGGTTGCACCGTGGGCGACCCGATCGACTGGGACAAGGTGAACCGCGAGAAGCGGATGCAGCACCCTGACGAGACCCTCGATCACAGCCGCGCCTACCCCGAGCGCCCGAAGAAGCGGACACCGAAGGCGAAGAAGCCGAAGAAGACGGTCACAGACGCACGGGAACTGACAGGCGCCGAGGTCCTCATGGATCGACTGACCGGGAAGGGGAAGAAGTCAGGTTCGGTTCGGTCTAGAGGGCAGGCGAGAATGAAGGGCAAGAGGAAGAAGTGGGGGCGGTCCTAGTTGGCCATGCCTATCCGTGGCCGTTCTCGGCAGGCCAATCTTCAGTCCACGGCATCGGCTTACTACCTGCTCCATGATGGGGGGCGATGTCGGCCCATGAACCCGCTTCCTCCGGTGGCACCTCTGAAGAGGCAGCTGAGATCACACGGCGATTGCTCCAGATGATCGACGATGGGGAGATCGACGCCGACACACCGCAGGCCCGAAGGATGGTGCGCCGAATGGAGGGCGCGGTGGCGGCGTGGGGCAAGGATGATGGTCTGGAGACCACGAGGCCCGAGTAGCACCGCCGCCATCCCTCGGGACGGTGAAGCGCCATCACCACGCAGGGCCAAGCTGATCAAGCGCACCATCGCACCACCAATCGCCGAACTTGACCATGTAGTCCATCCACGCACCATCACCGGCGCCGGTGTCAGCAAGGATGACGATGTCAGGCAACTGAATGTCCAGGGAGAGCGCAGTCACATAGAAGACGCGTGCGACCTCAACCCTGTTCGACAGGACGTAGTCGTTCATCTCCAACACCAGGGCGGTGGTGGATCCGTCCTCCCTGGCGTCCTCTAGCTTCGGCAACTTGTCGACGAGTGCCTTCCGGATGCGCGCAGCGCGTTGGCCTTCGAGGGTGCTGTCCCGCAGGAGCGCGACGCGGACCTTGCCGTCGTCTTCGGGGGAACATCGGAGTCGATACAGCGTCGCCCGGACTCGCAGGATTCCTGCTTCAGATGCGACGTGGTTCGGCACGATGGATGGGACGACCGGAACCGGCAGGCTCTGGATCCTGGCCCACGCCTCCAAGTCGTTGATGGTGGTATCGACGTCCTTGCGGCGCAGGGAGGCGAGGTCACCCGTGTTGATCCCGATGGTGTACGTCCCTGGCTGCTCCAAACCGTCGGTGAGGCGTTCGGCGAGGCGGTCGCTAACCTCTCGGCCACGTCGGTTGTCGTTGACTTGGCCCTCGTAGGCTTCGATCAGGGTGTGTTCCAGGCAGATGGCTCCGATGGAGTCATGGCCGACCAAGTCGATGGCAGGACGTGTCCGATCGACCGCGTCGGGGACTTCATCTTCCGAAAAGGAGCCACCACTTCGCCGTTCGGCGATCTTCCCGGCGGCCCATACGGTCACTGAGTGCCTGTGCTGCTCCTGGCTCGCCATCGGCACCATTGTCGCGACTTACTGAACTTGGCGCCCTACTCCAGCAACGGCGCGTACACTTATCGGACGATTCGTGTACAATGGGAGTAGTGCCGAAGAACTCCTCCGCTCTCCAGACCACCACTGAGCGTGTTGTCGGGTACATCCGAGTCTCGACAGATGAGCAGGCCGACTCAGGACTCGGGTTGGAGGCGCAGCGGTCCGCCATCGTGAATGAGTGCCTCCGGCGAGGCTGGGAACTTGCTGAAGTCTACGAGGACGCCGGAGCGAGTGGCAAGAGTCTGACCGGTCGCCCGGCGCTGCAGCAGGCCCTGGACGCCGTCAGGGGGCACGAGGCGGGCGCACTCGTCGTCGCCAAGCTGGACCGGTTATCGCGATCCCTCCTCGACTTCGCGGCCCTCATGGAGGATGCGCGCAGGGGTGAGTGGTCCCTGGTGATCCTCGACCTCGGTGTCGACACCACCACCCCGTCCGGCGAGATGATCGCCAACGTCATGGCCACCTTCGCTCAGTTCGAGCGGCGGCTTATCGGGCAGCGGACGAAGGACGCCTTGGCGGTGAAGAAGCAGCAGGGCGTGAAGCTGGGGCGACCGCGATTGGTCAGCCAGGACGTGAGGGTGAGGATCGTCGAGGAGCGCGACCGGGGGAAGACGCTCCGGGCCATCGCCGAGGGGCTGAACGAGGATGGGGTGCCGACGGCTCATGGCGGGGCGAAGTGGCACGCTTCGACGGTGCGGGCGGTTCTGGTCGGCTGACGTCTGTGGCGGCATCGTCGTGGGTCGCTGACGGATGGTTCCCCTCGCGTCGAGCCTTGGACCATGGGTGACCGACCGCCCTCGTCCCTGGCTCTGTGCTGCCTGATCCCTTCGGCCTCGGTCCCCCGGAGCGCCTTCCCGGCCCACCCCTACACTCGATCCTTGTGCAGATAACCGCAACTCCGGAGCTCCTGGCCTACGTCCAGGACAACGGTGGATCGCTGTTCGTTCACACGCAGCGCCGAGGGATTCCCTTCCTCCGCGCCACCACCAAGGAGCCGAGGTCGCTGGCTGGCTACGAGGTGTTCGTGGTCGAGGAGATCTTGGTCGTTACGCGACTACCAGTCCGGAGGCGGCCCGAGGAACTTCATCTGTCCCTGGTGGGAAGGCGGCGGAAGCGGACGGTCGCCGCCTGGGATGGATGCGCCTACGTGGTGTGAAGCGTCTGGCGGTTCGGCCCATACTCGGCCGAAGTCCGTCGGCATCAGTGACGCAGGATCGCTGGAGAGGCCCCTCGGTGAGCGCCTGAGCGGACCAGATAGGACCGCCGGTCAAACAGGACCCCGAGAACTTCTGGTGGCACTGAATCGTCAGTTTCAGCTGAGACTGAAGGTGGCCTCTCAACTGCTGCGATCCAGTCCACGACCATCGGCCCGCGGAGGGGGATCATGGCGTTACGGTCGCGCTCTGCGACGCAGTGATCATCACCGGAATGAGATCTCGATGTCACCCGTGATCCGAGTGGCATAGAGGTCCAGAGATGGGAAAGCCGCCCAGTTCTTGCCAGAGCAGGGGCGGCCTCCCGGAGGGACAACACCATGATTGTGCCACATCCAGACGTACCCCGGGTGGTATCCCCGGTCCGTCTTGAAGAGCCACCTGACGACGCTGACGAAGCCGCCGTAGCTGTCTACGTTGCTCACCTTGCAGAGGAGCGGGGGACTGAACTCCGACCCACCGCTCACTCCTACTGCGACGACCGCGAGTACTTCAAGCGGTCTGACTTCCGCGTTGGACGCGTCTACCAACTGCTCGACATCGTCCAGCGAGGGCTGAGCCTCCCGGTTGCGCGTCACCACTTGTGGAGATGGGCCTCCAGCTGGGCGAGGTCGTCGATGCCCCCTCGTGCGACCAGATGTCCGCTGCACTTATGGCGAATGAGCAAGGCGACGGGCGCGATCTACGACTTCTTGGAACCCTGCAACGACTTCAAGCACTGTCAGTCGTGCGCGGACACACGGGTTGAGCGCGAGGTGGCGTGGGCATGCGACATGTTCTGGCGCCAGGAGAAGGTGTGGATGGGCGTTGTCCCCTACAGCAAGGCGACTGTTGACCGACTCAGGCAGCGCCGGGTCAGCGTTGGCGGTTGCGGGTGTTACTGGGTCCGCCGACGGGACACCAACTCGCTCCACATCTACGCGTCGAAGGACCTGACTAGGTTGAAGAGGAAGCCGCTTGGTGACCCGAAGACGGGGCAGTGGATGAGCCCACTCGAAGCGACCAAGGACCTTGTCGAAGTGGCTCTCGACGAACCTGGCGCCTACGCGATGAAGTGGACGGGCGACTGGAAGCGCCCGAAGGAAGACCGACCCGACCCGACCACGTTCGACCTGAAGGATCACCCGCGCGACATCGTCGAGCCAGCCGTTGACGCCGCTGAAGCCATTCTCGAAGCTCAGCGAGGGATAGGCGCTCGATCTCGGTTGACTGAGGAGGATGTCGAGTTGGTGTGGCTTCCTATGGTCAGTGCTCAGATCCACGTCAAATGGGAAGCAGTCAAGGAGGAGGCCGCCCGGCGGCGAAAGGAACGGGCCTCCCGACGCCGGAACCGGTAACTGCCCTAGAGCAGTGGCTCGCTCACGTTTTTCCGTAAGGACCAAGATCCCATACGGGAAAACGTGAGCGAACTGGATCTTCGCCGAACTGGTTGTTCGTCTTCACCCTCAAATGTACCCAGGCGTGGCCACATACTTCACCACCACTGACACGTCCTTCAGGTACAGCGGGTGCCCCGGTGATCCATTCGCGTTCGTCTTGAAGCACTGCGGGCGCCTATCCCGAACGAGCGGCCACACCTCCTGGGCCCGCCTCTTCACCCCCGCCTTCCGCACAGCTGCCCCAGCACCACCCCCTTTCCCTTCACCCCACCCCAGCACGAGCACGTCGCACCCCTCCGCCGCCTTCACGATCCACTCGTCGTTGGTCTCGCGGGTCTCGCCGATCGCCTCTGGGTAGTGGAGCCCGTCCTGGTGCGTGTCGACCGGACCGAACAGATTGACCAGTACGTAACCGAGCGGGCTCACCGAAGCGGGCGAGACCTACTGTGCCTCCTGGCTACAAGTGGCCTGCGCACGTCCCCCCGTCGTCATCGGAGGCAGTGTTGTCGGGGCAAATCGTGTGGCTCCACGTGACGCCCGAGAGGTTTGCTCCGGTGAAGTTGGCTCCATAGAGGTTGGCATTGGTCAGGTCCGCACCGGACAAGTTGGCATTTGTCAGGTCTCCATTGATCGTGGCAAAAGTGAGGCTACATCCGCTCCAGTTCACTCCGGTCGATGGCGGCGGCGTGACGTTTCCGTTGAAGTCGACACTCGGACATTGTGCGGGTTGCGTCGTCGCAACGGGCTGCGTCGTCGCAACGGGCTGCGTCGTAGTTGCCGGTCCGACAGTGACCTTTGGCACTGATCGGGCGGGACCGGCTGCCCCCGTTCCGCCGCAAGCTGTCGCGGCCCAGCCTAGGAAAAGTGTTGCGATTGCAGGCAATATGAGTTTCTTCGGAACGGTCGATGAGACTGCCATGGGTTTTCCGCTCTACTTTCCGCCGCACCCGCGTGCGTCCGCTCGTTGCACGGTAGCCTCAGGGGTGTCCGTGGAGGGCGAGTGAGTGGGTCGTAGTCACTGTATGGCCACGTTCAGTCACTGTCCTCACCTTCCCCATCCCCCGCATCCCCGAACGGTGGATCATGTCAGCAGGCGCCAGCAAAGGTCACAGCCAGCGCTCCCGAAGGACAAACATGGTAAGCCGATGACGTGCAAACGCTTGCCCTCCAGGCAACCATGAACATCGTCGTTCAGTGGATAATCGCTATTCCGTTCTTACTAGCCTTCCTGTTCCTGTACGGGGTCAGGCAGAACAACAAGCAGAACAACACGATTACGAAGCGTGGCGTCCACGGAGCAGCGGGACTGCAGTGCCCTCACTGCGGAGGCACGCAGTTCCAAGCTGTAAGAAGTGCAGGCGGCATGATGGCCATTGGCGTCTTCGCTCCGAAGAGCCGGGTCAAGTGTGTTACGTGCGGAACGAAGTTCTTCCGTGGCTAGTGCCATCGCGGGCAGATACCTCCCCCACCCGCCATCCCACTAGGCGGGCGCAGCGGACACAGGGCTCGGCCATCGACGGCGCACATTACCCGCTGCTCCGGGCCCCGGATACTCCGACGGGCGTGGGGTCGTCCGTGTCGTCGCTGCCCATGGTGTGGCCTACGGCCACGGGTCCGAGGCTGTCGCTGGCCCTAAGGGCCATCTGGACGGACCATGGTCGACAACACGTCCTCAGGGTGCCACGGAGTTGTAGCCCGCGATGCAACCGGCCTCTGCCTGGGCTTGGTCAGCCACACTGCCGAATCCGCCCTGACTACACGTGTCCTGGGCATCGGCAGGCGAAGTCGAGGGAAGCTGACCAGACTGCGCCTGAACATTGTGCTGGTCAGTGGCTGCGCTGACTCCGACTTGGTAGCCGTATTCGTACGAGGAGTTGGAGTTGTTCGACCCGTTGACCCCGACAGCGATGATGGCAACGAAGATGATCGTGTAGCCGATGATCGAGATGATCCCGAGCGCGAGCCCCCACGCAGCCATTCCGGCGCCCTTGATCCTGCCAGCACTCTCGCGTACCTGCTTCCTGGCCACGGCCCCGAAGACGATCGCCAAGATCGAACCCACGAACGGAATGACGGGGACGAGGCCAAGTACGAGTGACGCGATGGCCATACCACTCGTTGTTGGAGCGGCCCAGTGATCACCATGGAGTGATGCAGGGCTGGAATCCGCGGTGGGCGGCGGGTACGCCGCAATGGAACCATCGTGATTACCAACTTCGGAGTCTCTGTCTGTCCGTCGGCTGCTCCCAGTGAGTACCTCCGAACCAGACACTTCGGCTGCCCCACCAACGAATGCAGAATCTCCAATGAATGCGCTTCCCGTGACGTGGGCGTTGCCAACAACTTGTGCTTGACCACTCACTCGGGCGTAACCCTCGACAACTGCATCTCCACCAATGCGCGACTGTTCCGTGATGACGGCGTGACCCCGGATCCAGGCGGCATCGACGACGACCGCGCTGTCGCGGACTTCCGCGTACTCGAACACGGATGCCTCTGGTCCCACGAAGACGCCGGGTTCGACTGAGGCCGTCTCGGCGACCCACCCACCGCCGTTCTGGTGCCGGTGGGCGGGAACGAGACCCTCGTCATCATCGAAGTCATGGAGAGTGACGGCATCATCTGGCGTTGAGGAGTAGTCAGTCGGCAAGGTGGGAACTTCGTGTGCAGACGGGCCAGTCGCTGCAATCGCCGCTGCTGCGCCATCAGCACTCGGAACCTCGGGCGGTGCTGGAGTAACTGCTACAGACGCTTCTCCAATGGGCACTGGATCCTGAACCTCGACGCGCCCATCCCGCGCCAGTGCAGTCGGCTGACCCTCGCTGAACCACCGCTCCTGGTGCCTCTCGAACGGGTCAGGCTCCCATCCCTGAAGTTCCATCTGCTCGCTTCCGCCTCTCTTGACCAGCAATCAAGATGCTACTCATCAGTCTGTAGAACTATGAGTAGCACTCCCGCATCGTGCAGTGATGCCAGAAGGGGACCTGCAGGTGCGAGTCGGGCGGAGTCTCCTGGCCTACCGGAAGGCGCACGGACTCAGCCAGGAGGCGCTGGCAGAGGCCCTCGGTGTCCACCGCACGTACATGGGCGGGGTGGAGCGAGGGGAGCGCAACCTCACGCTGAAGTCCGTTGAACGGATCGCTGATCGGCTTGGTGTCGACCCGGTGTCGTTGTTGAAGTAGTCGCACCACATGCGATCCAGGGCGGCGAACTCGTTGCGGAGCCCGAAGCGGCGAGAGCGACTTCCCTACGGTCAGTCCCGTTCGAACTGCTCCCGGTGGTACCTCAGCATCTCCATTTCCAGTTGATGCTTCGGGTGGACGTGCAGCGGTCCGACGACTTCCCCGCTCGACTGGTCGATGACGTTCAACTCGTCATCGACCACAATCCCGCCCCCATCGAATCGAACGTGATCAGTAGGGCAGAGGCACAGCACGTTGCTCTTGGCGTCGGGTCCCGAGTGAGGTCGTCCGAGAGCCTTGATGTGGGCGCCTTCGGCATAGGGCCCCGAGAGGGTGAGGACCCGGACCCCGCACACCTGGCACCGATGGTCGTAGAGGTCCTTGACCCATCGAGTCACGGCTGTATTCCTAACGAGGCGCTGCACTGTCGACTCCACGCGCCGAGCGGGTTCGCCCGATTCGCTGACGTCCTCGTCGCCTAGCGAGTCGACTTCTTCCTTGACGAGTCGGAAGCGCCAGATCTTGAAGCCGCTTCGGCCAGTCTCTTCCCAGTACCGCTCGACCCGGAACAGGCCGTCGTACCGGAAGCCAGTGGGAGGTGAGTGCTCCGGGTCGCCGCCTGATCCCCGGACGACCCGCACTGGCAGACCTTCATCACAGCTGCGCGCAAGGCCGAGGTTGCCTCGCCGCAGCACTTGATCTGCGATCTGCTTCTTCGTCTGGGGGTCGTTGCCTCCGGCGCCCGTGTAGATGATCACCGTGCCGAGGTCTTCGTCATCCTCGTAGCCGCCCGACACCACGATGGAGTCCGCTCCTTCGCGCTCACTCGCTGAGATCCCGGCCTGCATCGGCTTGTGGACACCTGATTCGGCCAGTGTTTCCCGCGAGGGGAATGTCGCGCCCGGGGGAACTCCCGGGATCTCTCCGAAGATCCGTCCATCGGAGGCGTCTTCAGATGTGGTGTCGATGACCATGAATCCGAGATCGGTCAGCTTCCGAGTGGTCGGCTCTCCACCGCTGAACTCTTCGATGAGAAGTGGCCCTCGCTCTGGGTACTGCATCGCATAGGCGGCACCGACGATGGCCTTGGAGTCGTAGAACTTCCCGTTGTGGAGCACGTAGAGCTTGTGCGCCGCCCCGAAGTGGTAGCGATCCAGGAACGCATCACGTCCGAGATCGTCGAACTCCTGGATGGCAGCGAGGACTGCATCGCGACTAGTTAGGTCACTCAGAGCCATGAACCGAACTTACTCGTCTACCGCACTGTCGATCGTGTGACCACTGCCAGCACGGTAACGCAGGGGTACTAGGCCGGGAGGGGCCAACTGCGCCAGTCCTCGGTCCAGCCGAGATCGACCCGAGCGTCCTCAGGGCACTACTTCACAAGCCAGAGGCGCCCTTCGAACCCGCCTCGCTCGTGACGCTTCCTGAGGCCCTCCGCCTCTACCGCATCCCAGTCGAGGCCATAGTGCTGGACCATCGCATGGAGGACCTCGACGACGTCAGCGACCTCCTCGACGCGGTTCTCATCGGAGGCGGACAACAGTTCCTCGACTTCTTCCAGCAGTTTGGAACGCAGACTTGTGGTGTATTCCTCGGCATCAAGAATGACCACCTGCGGATCACCGCCGTCGGCCTTGATGATGTCCGGGATCTTGTCCCGGACCAGTTTGCCGGACTGCTCCTGTTGCACCATGTCGATACGGTGGCACACACTGAACCAGGAGGGAACCCCCGTGGCGAATGCGCACGAGTTCATCGAAACGACTCCGACCATCCAAAACTACTTCCGCGGCATCGTTCTCTTCGGCAGGAACGTGGCGTCGTACAAGTTCGCGTTGGCCAAGTGCATCATCGAGTTGGCGAGCGAAGGTCGTGACCGAGTGTCGCTCCAAGACCTCGCCGTGCCCTTCTCCCAGCACCTGTGTGATCACCTTAGGGCGGCACCCCGCCAGTCCACATCTGCCCAGAGCAAGTTCCTCGATGCCTGTCGTCAGTACAACGCGGGATCTATTGACGCCGACCAGCTTCGAGACACCACCGTCCGAATGGGGTTCAACAACGTCATCGAAGCCTTCCACACCGTCGGCACTGGGGAAGTCGGGGTCCGCTTCTTCGGGGACAACCGGAAGTCAGTCACTCCCGGCATTGTCTTCACTGACGAACTGAATGAGTTGGCGGCAGCGGACGGCTCGGATGCGCTGGCAGAGACTGAGGCCAGATGGCGGTTGGTCGAGACAGCGTGGGATCTTTCACTCAGCACGTCCCTCATAGCCTACGACAGCAGCCGGCAGTTGCTGGTCCCATCGGTGCGCCGGGTCGCCCTTACGAGCGCTAGGGACGCTCTGAACGGGTACCAGAAAGGTCGGTGTTTCTACTGTTATCGGTCAGTGTCGATCATTGGCGGGGCAGACGATCTCGCCGACGTCGACCACTTCATCCCGCACGCCCTGCAGCGGCACAACGTCATCGAGGGACTGGACCTGGTGTGGAACCTGGTGCTCGCCTGCAGCGACTGCAACAGGGGGCCGGAAGGCAAGTTCGACGCCGTCCCCGCCGTCACGTACCTGGACCGACTGTTCAAGCGCAATGAGTACCTGATCATGAGCAACCATCCACTGCGGGAAACACTGATACACCAGACGGGCCCTACCTCCGAACTGCGGCATGCCCACTTCCAGGCGGTCTACGACCTGGCCTGTAGCGCCCGGGTTTCTGGGACGTGGGAAAAGGCACCAGTTGGCGATCCGACGTTCTGATCGCAGCAGATCGTCGGCCGCCGGGTCCAGTTGGATGTCCAGGTGTTGACCGATGTAGTCGGGGTCCGGTCGCGATCGCAATGCCATCCTGCCCGTTTGCTCCCCGGTGTCACGCCCCCTGCCTCCAACGTCTACTCGCCCGACGATCCCAGACGCGAGCTGAAGTCCAATGCGATTGCCCGCCTACGAGGATTGCGCAACAGTTACGGTGATAGTTCCAGTTGCCGTTCCCCCGGCAAAACCGGCCGTTTCACATGCAGCCGCCACCGAATGTGTTCCAGCTGCGAGGACCGAAGTTTGGCCCATGAGTGGAATGTTGAAGGAACCGACTCGTCCGTTTCCGTCGAACAGAACCGAAGCTGGAAGGCCGAATGGACTCCCATCCACCGAGAGTTGGCAGGTCACCCGCCCGGCGGCGCCCGTGGGTCCATTCACATCGTCAATCGCCGCATCTGCGATCACGGATTCGCTGCCGATTGTGGTGATGGTCGCGCTTGCCACCGTGATCATCATCTGAGTTGAAAGTGCAACGCTGGTGGACGATGAAGACGAAGACGCCGCTGCCACGGCAGCCGGCCCTGGGTCACCCTGTGGCCCTTGCGAGTTCCAGTTGATGACCGTCGACGTCTTCGGGCACGTAGTCGGTGAGGTCATCCCCACCTTCGACAGCGCACCCTTGGTCGACAGACACGCGTAGTACGTCGTGGTTGTACCAGTTGCCCCTGCCTCGATGGCCACAGTTGTACCCGTAGCAATGATGGCCCCGGCGATGACGCCGACTGCTACGAGGACAGCACTTCTCGGGATCTTGCTCATGATGGTTCCACCTCTCGATCAGATGCCGTGACCGATGCAGGTTCCTGTTGAGTACAAGGTGCTTCCATCGGGGCAGGTCGCGTACGTCCAGAGGACATTCGTCAAGATGGCACCGGTGAAGTTGGCTCCGGTGAGAAGTGAGCCATTGAGTGATGCCCCCGTCAGATTCGATTCCGACAGATTGGCGTTGGTAAGGACGGCTCCGGAGAGGACGGTCCCGATGAGGTTCGCCCCTGAGAGGTTTGCACCGGACAGATTAGCTCCGTACAGGTTCACCGCCGAGAGGTTGGACCCAGGAAGATTGACCGCTCCCAGATGCACACTTTGCAACGTCGTACCGCTCAGATTGGTTGAGGCGAAGCCGATGACGCCAGTCAAGTTTGCACCCGTGAGATTCGCTTCACTGAGGTTCAAGTTCGTGAGCGTTGCCCCAGTCAGGTTGGCATTGCTCAGATTGGCGTTTGTCAGATTGGCTCCAGACAGGTTGACTCCCGCCAGGTTCACCTGGACGAGGCTGGCGCGGGTCAAGTTGGCATTGCTTAGATCAGCACCGGCCAGATCGTCCTCGTTGAAGTAAGCACCAGTCAGGTCACAACCACTGAGAACGATTCCCTCATGGGGAATCCCTGTGCACGCCGGAGCAGGACCCGTCGGGCCTGCAGGCCCTGCCGGCCCCTGTGCACCTGTGGCTCCTGCAGCCCCTTGCGGCCCGACGAGAGTGGCAAGCCACTGTGTAATTGAACCCGAATAGCCGTTTTCCTGCGCGAGTTGGTAGGTACTGGCCCCCGCCAAGCCCTGAGGTCCGACCGCACCTGTCGCCCCGGAAGGTCCGGGAGAACCAGTCGCCCCTTGTGGACCCGTCGACCCCCACGAGATCTGGGTGGCCGACGCTGCACAGGTCGGAGCAGTCGTACCGACGCTGGTCAACTTCCCTGCCTTCAGACAGGCGTAGTACGTCACGTTGCCGCCGCTCGCTCCGGCATTCACTGCCGCAGTCAGTCCAGCCCCGGCGGCTCCGGCGATCAGGGCGACCGCGATCAGTGCAAGCGTCTTCGGGATTCTCATCAGTACTCCTTCGGTCAGTTGCGGCAAGGGTTGGTCGAGGCCAACGACGGTCCGAGTCCTTCGCCGATCTCCACCCGCGGGCGTCCGCTGCTGGCACGGTAGTCGAGGGTTGTGCTGGCAGGACGGGAGTGTGCGAGTCAGTGATCGGAAGGTCACAGTCAGTCGTCGTCATCCTGCCAATCCCCGAACGGCGGGTCATCGGCCGTCGGGTCCGGGTGGATGTCCGGGTCGAGATCGTCCTCCTCATCGGGTCCACCGTCCGGGTCGATCCGGTCGGGCACCTCACGTTGGCGGTCCCAGGTCACGCCCAGCTCTGCCATGGCCCACGCCACCCTCTCATCCTCGGAGGCGTCGGGTCCGGGGTAGGGGTTCTGGTTGTCCCCGTCCAGTTCGTCGGTCACTGCCGTAGGTGTGCGCCGGTCGTCATCTGCAGATGCGACGCAGAAGACGTAGCCGAACTCGTGAGGGCTGCGAAGCAGACCCCATCGAGGCTGATACGAGATGCTGGGGCCGTTCACGGCGATGACATCGAGCAACCGGCCCGGATCATGGTTCCAGAGGAGGACCACTTCGCCATCGACCTCGATGGTCAGGTCTCCATTGTCCGAGGCGCCGACGAAGCGGCCGCTCGACGGCCGGTTCCGCCGATCCCTACTGGCGAGCCTCCACTGGATCCAGTGGACATCGTGGCCGGGCGAGTAGAGACCACAGGTGACGCGGGGACGAACTTCCGGCATCGACTCCTCCATCGAACATGGCGTTCGCACCGTGCCCTCGTGGGTCGGTTGCGGCGGAGTCAGGGGCCCATGTGCCTCGTCCGCTCTGGATGGGTACGTGCCCATTCTACTTCTGGGCTGTCCTAGCTCAGTCAAGTGCCGAGATGCTGAGCCGGTGTGGCGGATGAACAGCTGGGTGTGGCGGTGGCTGGTTCCTTACGTGATGACTTACTGGTGGCTCTAGTGGCGCTGTCGGTAACGCGATGTTGTTGGTAGCGATGTTCGTAATGATGAGTTAGATGTTCTTCACTATGTGTCTCGCTATTGATACGAGACAGGCTTCCACTAGTAGACGTAACTAGTAGTAAATAGTGGTGGCAACAGATAGAGGAACGTGCTGGTAAGCGTGTTAGACCACTGTAGCAATACGCGATCTCAGCGGCGCCTTGACATCACGAAGTTCGCGGGTACCATGTCGTCTGAAAGGGCAGCCACCGCCCCCGTGATAGAGAGGAACCATCATGATCACCAATGCCCATTCCGAGGCCCAGCTGGTCTTCAGTGCGCATGCGGAGGACCGACTCTGGGAGCGTGGCTTCTCGCCCGAGGACGTCGCTGCACTCCTTGGCGCTCCACACGTCAGTCATCCGGGCGATCCCCGGTACGGGCTGGGCCGCGTCGTCCACAACTTCGATGAGATTCGGGTCGTCACCGGTCGGATTCGGCCCGATGGACGGACCGACGTCATCACGGTCATGTGGCGGGACTTCTGGCCCGACGAGGCGTGCGACCGTCGGAGTGCAGCGTGAGGGCGATCCCGATGTCGGAGTTCCCCACTCCACTGAGGTTCCGGCTTGGCGTGTCGGCAACTTCGGCCTGGCATGTCACCCGCAGGCCGGAGAAGACGGCCAAGGGCGATGACTGGGTCGGTGCCACCTTCATCCTGAACAAGCAGGCGATGACCGTCCGCTTGAACAGAGACCGAACGCTCGTGGTGAGTTGTCCAACTGCTCCTGCAGGGTCCGTACGTGCGTCTGTAGTCGTAGATGCTGATGGCATCCATCTGGGAGAGTTGGTCCGGACTCCGCAGGCACCCGGAGTCGACGTTCCCGAGCCGTCAACCCTGCCCCCATTCCGCTGGGTGCTGGGCAAGGACCATCTCGGACTGACTTACGAGACGAGCCGGTCCAGGCCGGGCACATGGCGCAACAGGTGTGTCAACGACCGGCAGTGGATGTCAGCCTGCCTGACGCACTTCGCATCCGACGTCTGGGTGAGGGTGGTGGTCTACGCCGACGGTCGGGTCTGGATCGGGACGCCCGGAGTGGGGCAGTCGCTTCAGGGGCATCTCGGAGAGGACGGATTGGACCTTGGACTGAGTGACCCAGTGGCTACCCTTGGCCTCAACGTCGGAGAGCCCGGCACCGGAAGGGCAGAGTCAGCGTGACCGACGGAGCAACGAACAACCACGCCGCCTTCATCTGGTCTGTCGCCGACCTCCTCCGCGGGGACTACAAGCAGTCCGACTACGGCAAGGTCATCCTCCCCTTGACTGTCATCCGGCGCCTCGACTGCGTCCTGGAGTCGACCAAGCCCGCTGTCCTTGACCGCCACCGGATCCTGAAGGGGAAGGTCGAGAACGTCGACCCGATCTTGGAGAGCGTGGCCGAGCAGCGGTTCTTCAACACGTCGCCCCTCGACTTCAAGCGGCTGCTCGATGACCCGACCCAGGTGGCTGGCAACCTTCGCGCTTACATCGCCGGGTTCAGCGAGGGGGCCCGCGAGGTCATCGACAAGTTCGACTTCGACGGCCAGATCACCCGCCTCGCAAGGGACAACCTCCTCTACCTCGTGCTGTCGAAGTTCGCCGACCTCGACCTCCACCCCGAGACCGTGGACAACGTCCAGATGGGATACCTCTACGAAGAACTGATCCGGAAGTTCTCGGAGCTCTCCAACGAGACAGCGGGCGAGCACTTCACTCCACGCGAGGTCATCCGCCTCATGGTGAACCTCCTCTTCGTCGAGGACGATGAGATGCTCACCGGGCCAGGCGTCGTCCGCACCCTCTTCGACCCGGCGTGTGGCACCGGCGGGATGCTGTCCGTTGCCGAGGACCATCTTCGGTCCCTCAACTCGGCTGCCCAGTTGGAGGTCTTCGGCCAGGAGCTCAACGACGAGACCTACGCCATCTGCCGGTCCGACATGATGCTGAAGGGCCAGGACGCATCACACATCGTCCAAGGCAACTCGTTCAGTGAGGACGGACATGCTGGCCGCAAGTTCGACTACATGCTGGCCAATCCACCCTTCGGGGTGGAGTGGAAGAAGGTCAAGGACGAAGTCGAGGCTGAGCACGACAAACTCGGGTTCGCCGGTCGGTTCGGGGCCGGGCTCCCGCGGATCAACGACGGCAGCTTCCTGTTCCTTCAGCACATGATCAGCAAGATGAAGGCCCCCGAGGATGGGGGGAGCCGGATTGCCATCGTCTTCAACGGCTCGCCGCTCTTCACCGGGGCCGCTGGATCCGGGGAGTCCGAGATCCGTCGGTGGATCATCGAGAGCGACTGGCTGGAAGCGGTCGTCGCCCTCCCTGACCAGCTCTTCTACAACACCGGGATCTCGACCTACTTCTGGATCGTGACCAACCGGAAGACGCCCGAACGACGCGGCAAGGTCCAACTCATCGACGCTCGGCAGTACTTCGTGAAGATGCGGAAGTCACTGGGCGACAAGCGCAAGCAGCTGAGCGATGACCAGATCGACCAGATCACGCGGCTCTACGGGGACTTCACCGAGGGCGAGGGAGTGAAGATCTTCCCGAACGAGGCGTTCGGATACCAGCGCATCACTGTCGAGCGACCGCTTCGGGTGAAGTGGGAAGTGACGCCAGAGACCCTGGGGTTGGTCGCCGAGACCAAGGCGTGGGAGAAGCTGCAGCTGGGTGAACGCGAGTCGGTGGAGGTTGCCCTGAAGGCACTGGATGGAACCTCAACCACCGACCGGAAGGTGATGGCCAAGGCCCTGGGATCGGTCCCGAAGGCCATCGAGAAGGCCGTGTGGAGTGCGCTGGCTGTGAGCGACCCTGAGGCACCAATCGTGACAAACCGTAAGGGCCAGCCGGAACCGGACGCAGATCTGCGCGACAACGAGAACGTGCCACTGCCCCCCATCCCCGTGGAGTGGGAAGCGGATACCTCGGAGCGCCTAGCCAGCCTCGACTACCGGGGTTCGGTTGAGGAGTACATGGGGGCCGAGGTGCTCCCGTTCGTCGAGGACGCCTGGGTCGACTTCGACAAGACGAAGATCGGNNTGGCCGAGATCGACGCCGAGATCAAGGCGTTGGAGGCAGAGATCCAGGAGCTGCTGAGCGAGGTGACTGAGTGAAGTCGACGGAACTCGGATGGGCGCCGAATATCGACCCCAGCTTCAGCGTTCGGCGCCTCACCCAGGTTGCTCGCATGGGGACTGGACACACTCCCGACCGGAGCAAGCCGGAGTACTGGGAGAACTGCACTGTTCCGTGGGTCACTGCGGCGGATCTCTCATCAAGGAGCAACCCGTTCGAGCCCTTGCTGGACACAGACCAGAAGGTGTCGCAGGTGGGTCTGGCGAACAGCGCCGCGGTGGTCCACCCAGCTGGGACCGTGATGTTGTGCCGAACTGCTTCGGTAGGTCTGATCACCCGCATCGGCGTGCCGATGGCTACGACGCAGGCCTTCGTCGCTTGGACTCCTGGACCAGAACTGGACTCTCGCTACTTGTTGTACGCCCTGCACGCCATGGGGCAAGAGTGGGAACGACTGGCCTACGGCAGTACCCACATGACGATCTACATGCCTGACCTCGAATCGCTGCGCATCCCAGTTCCGCCCGTGGCCAACCAGCGCGCCATCGCCGACTACCTCGACTCCGAGACTGCGCGCATCGACGCCCTCATCGAGAAAAAGCGGCGGATGGTGGAGTTGGTCGAGGAGCGGTACCAGTCCTCAGTCGACCAGAAGATGGCCAACTTCCCGCCTGTGCCCTTGAAGTCAGTAGCGAAGTACGTGGAGGGGCCGGGGATCATGGCTTCCGACTTCTACGACGAAGGAGTTCCCCTTGTGCGGATCTCGGGGGTTCGGTCGGAGGTTGTGACACTCGATGGCTGCAACTTCCTTGATGCGACCAAGGTGGCCAAGACGTGGAGGCACTTCGCTCTTCGGCTCGGTGACTACTTGATCAGCGCCAGTGCCACGATGGGTGTAGTTGCCGAAGTGGGACCAGAGGCAGTTGGCGCTGTTCCGTACACTGGCCTCATTCGATTCCGGCCACGGGGAAACGAAGTCTCGATGCCCTACATCAAGCACTTCCTCCGGTCTCTCGCCTTCATGCGCCAGATCGACCAGTTGAAGACCGGCACTGCGATCGAGCACTACGGCCCGACCCACCTTGGAGAGGTGAAGATCCCTCTTCCTTCGTTCGGCAGGCAGCAGGAACTTGCCTCTGAGATGGACGAAGAACGCAAGAAGTCACTCGGGATGACCGCCTTACTTCAGCGGCAGATCGAAGTTCTGGCTGAACGCCGCCAAGCTGTCATCACCGCCGCCGTAACCGGCGCTCTCCCAGTCCCCGGAGTCGCAGCGTGAAGCCGACCGAACTTGCCTTCGAGGACGCCATCGAGGCTTCCCTGCTCGCTGACGGCGGCTACCTGAAGTCCAGCCCCACCAACTTCGATCCGGTCCTCGGCCTCGACTCCACCGAACTCTTCACCTTCATCGAGCACACCCAGCCGACCGAGTGGGCCAAGCTGGTCGCCCTCTACAGCAACGACCCGGCCGAAGCCCGTGCCGGGTTTCTGAAGCGCCTCGCCGCTGAACTGAACAACCGAGGCACGGTCGACGTCCTCCGCCACGGGATCGTCGACCGTGGCCCCACATTTCGCCTCGCCTACTTCAAGCCCGCACATGGCCTCACGGACACGCTCACGGCCCTCTACGCCGCGAACCGCGTCACCATCACCCGACAACTCGCCTTCGAGCCCGGTACTCACAAGACCCTCGACATCGTCCTCCTCGTCAACGGGATCCCGACTGCCACAGCCGAACTGAAGAACCCCCTCACCAACCAGACGGTCGAGCACGCCATCGAGCAGTACCGGAACGATCGGGACCCGGCCAACACGACCCTCTCGCGTCGTGCCCTGGTCCACTTCGCTGTCGACCCCGAACGGGTCGCCATGACGACCAAGCTCACCGGGACCAGTACCCGGTTCCTCCCCTTCAACCTCGGCCATGACGGGGGAGCGGGGAACCCCCCGAACCCCGACGGACACCGCACGTCCTACCTCTGGGAGAAGGTCTGGGAGCGTGACGCCTGGATGGACCTCCTCGCCCGCTTCATCCACGTCGAGCGCCCCACCCAGGGATCGGCCGCCGCCAAGAAGGCTGCCGAGACAGTCATCTTCCCCCGCTACCACCAGTGGGACGCCGTCCTGAAGCTGGAAGCCGACGCCAAGGCCAACGGTGCCGGGCAGAGCTACCTCGTCGAGCACTCGGCCGGATCGGGCAAGTCGAACACGATCGCTTGGTCGGCCCACCGATTGTCGAACTTGCACGACGCCGACAACAACAAGATCTTCGACAAGGTGATCGTCATCACGGACCGGGTCATTCTTGATCGTCAGCTTCAGGAGACCATCTACCAGTTCGAGCATGCGCGTGGCGTCGTCGTGAAGATCGACAAGGACTCCACCCAGCTGGCCGATGCCCTCACTGGTGAACAGGCCCGGATCATCATCACGACACTGCAGAAGTTCCCGGTGGTCCAGAGCAAGGTCGAGTCGCTTCCGGACCGTCGATACGCAGTCATTGTCGACGAGGCCCACTCCTCCCAGACCGGGGAAGCCGCCAAGGACCTCCGCCTGGTGCTGGGTGCCACCGATGAGCAGGAGTTGACCGTTGCCGAGGCCGAAGACGCCGGGTACATCGCTGAAGCCGTTGACCCAGTCGAAGAGTCCCTCGCCAAGGCCGTCGGAGCCAGAGGCAAGCAGAAGAATCTCTCGTTCCTGGCGTTCACGGCCACACCGAAGGCGCGCACCATCGAGCTATTCGGTACCTGGGATCCGGAGATCAGCAAGAAGGGTCCCTTCCATCTCTACTCGATGCGTCAGGCGATCGACGAGGGCTTCATCCTCGACGTCCTCTCCAACTACACGACCTATCAGACCCTCTGGCGCATCGAGAAGACGGTTGCCGATGATCCGGCCTACGAAGCCCCGAAGGCCCGGCGCGCCATTGCCCAGTTCGTCAGCCTTCATCCCTACAACCTGGCCCAGAAGGCCCAGATCATCGTCGAGCACTTCCGCCAACACACCGCCTCGAAGATCGGTGGGCAGGCCAAGGCGATGGTAGTGACGTCGTCGCGCCTCCACGCCGTCCGCTACAAGCAGGCGATCGACGCCTACATCGCCAAGATGAACTACGCCGACCTGGCCGCCCTGGTGGCGTTCTCCGGAAAGGTCATCGACGACAAGGGGTTCACCTACACCGAGACCCAGATGAACGTTGTCCCCGAATCCCAGACCGCTGAGGAGTTCGCCGGGGACGACTACCAGGTCCTCATCGTGGCGGAGAAGTTCCAGACCGGCTTCGACCAGCCCCTCCTCCACACGATGTACGTCGACAAGGTCCTCACCGGACTCAACGCTGTCCAGACCCTCTCGCGATTGAACCGCATCCACCCGTTGAAGGACTCCACCTTCGTGCTCGACTTCCGCAACGACGCCGAGGACATCGTGAAGGCGTTCGAGCCGTACTACGGGCGGACGGTCGCACCTCCGACGGACCCGAACCTCCTCTGGGACACCCGTAGTCAGCTTGATCAGTACGACATGCTGCGGATCGAAGAGATCGAGTCGACCGTCGAACTTCTAGTCACTTTCGCCGGGGCCAAGGACCATGGTCAGGTGTACGCATCCCTCGACCCAGCCGTCGAGCGCTTCAAGGCGATGGACGAGGAGGACCGGCTCGGCTTCAAGGACGGCCTCGACAGGTTCGTCCGCACGTACTCGTTCCTCTCCCAGATCGTGGGGTTCGGTGACTCGAAGTTGGAGAGGGACTACCGGTACTGCCGGGCCCTGGCGTCTGTCTTGCGCGACCAGAACAGCATCGAGAAGCTGGACCTCGGGTCGGCCGTGGAGCTGTCCCACCTCCGCAGCGAGATCACTTTCGAGGGGTCGCTCTCGCTGGACGGTGAGAACGGTGAGGTGAAGTCCATCTTCGGCGAGGGACGAGGCAAGCAGAACGAACCAGACTCCGAGCCCCTCTCCCAGATCATCGACGAACTGAACGAGCGGTTCGGGCTGAACCTGAACGAGCGGGACCAGTTGTTCTTCGACCAGATCGAGGGGGACTGGCTGGCCGATCCCGACCACCGGGCGCAAGCCCAGAACAACTCTGTCGAGAACTTCCGCCTCGTGTTCGATCGGTCGTTCGAGCACACTGTGGCAGAGCGAGTGATGAACAACGATGACATCGCGCAGCGGTTCTTCGATGACGAGGACTTCAAGCAGGTCCTGATCGACTGGTACGCGGAGAAGGTGTACCGGGCGGCGAGAGAAGACGACCGTGAATGACCGATGACGGCCGACCTCTCCGCAGAGTTCACCTTCGCTGATCGGACTACGCGGGACCTCTTCAGGATCTACCGCGCAACCTTGAACGAGCTACGGACCCGAGGCATCATCAGGACCGACAACGCCCCAGCAGGGGACTATGCCGAGTACCTCGTTCATCGAGCCCTCGGTGGTGACTTGGCGACCAACTCGAAGAAGAGCTGGGATGTTGAAACGGCAGACCATGAACGGATCCAGGTGAAGTGCCGTGTGGTGTCAGCGCCGATGCTGCCAGGACATCGACAGCTGTCAGCGTTCCGATCGTTCGACTTCGACGCTGCCGTGATCGTGTTTTTCTCCGATGCCGACTACGGCGTGATCCGGGCAGTGAAGATCCCCCGTGCGCTCGTTGAGGCGAACTCCAAGCACCGGAAGCACGACAACAGCAACGTATTCCACGCCACCGAGTCGCTTCTCGCCGACCCTTCAGTGATCGACGTGACCGATCTCATCCGTGCGGCGGCGTGAGGCTGCGGGCGGAGAGTGGTCGTGGCCGGTCCGGGGCGCCCCACGAAGTTCCGGTTCCGTAGGATCCACCTCATGGAGGACGACCCCGCACCACCGCTGCTCCGCCACGACGTGAACTTCGAGATCAGGCCGGGTGGCTACGAGGTCTGGTTCTCCGACCGCATCGCCCAGGATCACCCGTGCCTGGTCGAACAGTTCGCAGACTGGTTGGAGAACGAGGTGGGCGTGGTGAACCTGGGGCAGATCGAGCACAAGGCCCTGTTGGCGGATGGGGTGCTCAGTGATCAGTTGAGGGAAGACATCGTCGGCTGGTGGGCGGCGAGGGTGAGGGGGCTGGATCAGGGGGAGTGAGTCACGGTCGGATCCCGGGCAGGTGGCTTGCACCACAGCAGATAGGTTTACGACTTTCGCTCCTCGCTGACCTGTAAAGTCCCTGGTGAGCACAGCGTTCGGTGGGCCATGGCTTACAACCAGCAGGTCATCG
>PLSY01000160.1 GCA_003164275.1 Acidimicrobiaceae bacterium
CACGGATCCTACGTATAACGCCGGGTCGGGGGGACGAGATGCACGGTGGCATAGGTAGACAGCTCCATCAGGGGATCGTAGGTGCAAATGCTCTTTGCGTAGTTGCCTCTGCGGCACTCGACTGGTGACGCCGCTCCTGTCCCAAAACGCCGGCTCGCGGACACGCAGGCAGCCGACCGATCTGGATCTGGTTGCTGTCCTACCGCTGTACTACCATCAGTGCATGGTGAGTCGAAAGAAGCGATCGATCTCAATGCCCCCCGACCTTGATTCGAGTATCGAGGCGGCGGCGGCGGCCGAGGGCATGTCGTACAGCGGATGGCTGGCAACCGTTGCCCGCAAGGAATTCACCGTTCGCGCCGGGCTGGACGCCGTCGCCGGATTCGAGCGAGCTCATGGTCGTTTCACCCCCGAGGAAGTCGCCGAAGCTGAGACTTGGGCAACTGAAGCCATTGCCCGTTCCAAGCGAACTGGAGCGCGCCAGCGACGGAGCGCCTGATGGGTGTCACCTACGATACGGGAGCTCTCGTTGCTGCTGATCGGGGAGAGCGTTGGATCTGGGCAAGGCATCGTGCACTGCTTTCTCTCCGGGATGTGCCGACGACACCCGCACCTGTTGTCGCACAGGCTTGGCGAGGTGGGTCACGCCAGGCCCTGCTGGCCAGGTTTCTCGTCGGCGTCGACATCGAACCAATGAGCGACGAGCAGGCGCGTGCTGTCGGAATCCTCGCCGGACAAGCGGGGGTCACCGACATCGTCGATGTGGCTGTCGTTGAAGGAGCACTCCGACGCCACGATATGGTGGTCAGTTCTGATCCTGACGATCTCGAGGCAATTGCCAGCTCTGTGTATCGGCAACTCGAGATCGACCGCCCTTGACTCCTGCAGGCCGAGGCTTCGAGTACGGCCCGACGGCTTGTTGTGGGTGCCGCCGAACAGATCAAATCAATCTGCGACTGTCCCAGACCGCCAGTTGGTCGGCGGTTATCACCCGTGTAACGGCACATGAGGGATACCCAAGTGCAGCACCTGGGCGGGCCGGTCAACGGGAAGTCGTCAAGGAGTCGGTCAACGCCGCTTGGCGGGTGCCTCCCGGTCATCATCGACCTGGATACTGAGCGCGGGCAGCACCCCAAGTGCAACCGAGAGCACCTGGCCCGTCTCGATGGTTGACCCCCCGAGGTACCGGCCGCCCTTCAGGTCGAGCAGGTTCGAGCCGTGGAATCTGACTTCCTCCATGCTGGCCTTCGAGAACTCTGATCCGGTCAGGTTGCAGTCGAAAAACCTCGTGTTCTCCAGCACTGCTCCGTAGAAGTCACCCTCGCTGAGATCGGTATTCTCGAACATGACCGACTTGGCTTCCGACATCCGAAGGTTCGCCTGATCGAGTCGACAGTCGGTAAAGCTCACATTAGCGAGCCTGCATCGTGTGAGGATCACCGCCGACATGCGACAGTCCTGGAAGTGGACCCGGTTAAACGAGGACTCATCGAGGTCGGCTCCCGACAGGTCGGAATTTTCCACCACCACGTCGGTGAAGCGCAGACGGTGAAGCTCCGATCCGGTGAATGCGGCATTGGATATCCGGCATCGCACGAACACGACATCTTCGTGCTGCCGTCCTGCGAAGTCTCCACCGAGGGCGAAGTCGGAGACCACCACCTCGTCCTCCAACGACCACTCATCGGCTCTCGCAAGTACCTCGGGGATGCGCGGCAGTTTCGGTGACCTCTGCGCTGCGTTCACCCGATGAGCGTAGGTCGCAGATCACCCTTGCAACTGATCTATGTCGCCATCGCAGAATTCCCCGGAGATCGTGCCATTCGAGTACGTACGCAGCGGGGAAGGCATACCGGGCACTCATTCCCACCTCACCGAACGCAGTCCTGCTTGCCGGGTTCTCGACCGGTGGGTCTGCCGACATCGAGGGGAGCGGTGCCACATCGAGCAAAAACACCCGTAGGTATTGTCTCCGCCCCACTCACATTTTACTTGACATAATATGCATTATCGGCGGTTTTATCGGAAGACCTTCTCAGTAGGTACACCGACAACTGGCGCTAAGGCGTAGTTACAGTCTGCGCTTTGTCGGTGAAATCGTTGAGATTGTCCGTAAGTCTGATGAGACCTTTGACAAGGATTGCGTGCCGATTTTCGAACCTCTGGGCTGGCGAGCTGCCCCCGAAGAAAAGGTTCGTGGAATGGTCGCTGGTTTCTCGTACAAGTCCAGGCGGCCGCTGGCGAAGGCATGCGCCGATTTCCCGTGGGGGTTCGCCTCCCTTCCTATTCGTCACAGTGACGTATCCATCGGAGTGGGAGAGAGACGGTAGGAAGGTGACACGCGAGCTGGCGCGGAACGGTGGCTAACAAATCATCGCGTGTGCTCGCGGACCGGCGGCCTGAGCATTTCTGCTCTGCGCCGTCCTATCTTGCGGATGATGAGTCAGAGCTGGCCTGAAGGGTGGGCACTCCTCCGCTTCTGGCTCCGGGACCCAGTTGCGTGCTACAGATTGGGAAAGTTGCTCGCCGTGTAGGTCACTGGGGCGGTCGTGCTCGCTGACACTGCCGGTGGAGTTGCTGCATTGCAGGTACTCGCCCCTTTTGCCTCCCCGAAGGCGGTACCAGCGTTGAGAGCTGCACCGGACAAGTTGGCATATGGGGTGGAGGCGGTCGCCGACTCAGGTGCGCCGTTGTTGATTACGAACCAACAGTTGGCGGTGCCCTTCGCCTGGGCAGCAATAACTATGCCGTTACCATCAGCTGCCACTGCAACACTGACTTGCTGGGGAGTCTGCGATTGGGAAGAGCCGCTCGTTACCGCCGTCGTCGAAAAACCGAGGTTTGGCTCAATGGACGACAGTGTTGCGGCCAACACGGCGGTGGGCGTCGTGTACGTGGCGTTCGTCGTCAGACTGTAGGTTTGCCCATTTTGCTGAAAGACGGTCTTTGCGTCTTGGACGGCAGTGTTCAGGTTGGACTGGGCTGCTCGGTCATTCGCTGACTTCGTCACTCCAAGAAACGTCGGGATGGCAATGGCCAAGAGGATCGCCAGGATCAATAAGACGACCATTAGCTCTATGAGCGTGAAGGCCTCATCAGTTGACGAGACGCTCGCTGAGGCGTTTCTCTGACGGAGAAGCCGAATGGCTGGATTCCACATCTCTGACTCTCCCTTACGACGGATGCATGAACGACCTTCTAGTCCTATCGTCGTTGACGAAACAGATCTTGAGCTAGCAAGCGAACGGGAACTGTTTACGGGTAAAGCATCGGAGACAGCCTTCGTCGGATGCGGCCGCAGCCAGAGTGGTCGTCATGAGAAAGAAGCCGTCATGAGCACACACGCGAGGAAGCGCATCGGCTTCGTGGTCCTCGTCGTGGCTTGGATCGTCGTGCTCGCTGGGGCCATCCTCGCCATCGCTTCCCTGACCGGTCACGCAGCCGACAGTGACGAGCACGCAGGAATTGGCTTCGCCCTCGTCATGGGCGGAATGCTCATCGTGTTGATGGGCAACTACATCGTCCACCGAGCCAAGGTGGGAGCTGGCGAAGAGGACGGCTGAGGCCTCAGTGGGGTCAGAGGACCGGAACGGCGGCCAACCCGAAGGGAACGAAGTCCTCCTCGGGCTCACCCCTCAGGGCCAAGAGGTCACCGAGGGCGAAGACGAAGGCCAGCAAGGCGGCGCCGATGGCATCGCGCCTTCCGATCGAGCGAATACTGGCCAGGCTGATCAGCGTGTCCATGGAGTCGCTGGCCAGCGCCGCAGAAGTCCCCGAGCGCACGGAGGGTGCGTCGTCTGCTCGAGCGGCTGCCACGGTTCCGAGTCCCAACACGAGGTCACGAACGCCGATGGTTCGCATGAGCAACACGGAGGCGCCGGTCGGCTCCTCTCGCCCCGAGATGCGCATCGGGGCCTTTGGGGCGGCGATCAGAGCGACGCCAACGGCCGTCCGCAGCCACCCCATGGACTCCTGTTTCGAGACCGGCATAGACGCAGCGTAGTGAAGGCAGCCACTGCATTCACGGCTGACGGTTCAGCGACGGGACCGCGTCTTGGTCAAGGGGCCAGCTCAACCGGCGCTGGAGAGAGACGCTGACCCGCACTGGGCCATCTCATACGTGGCGATCGTCTGTCCCGCGCTCGAGAACTTCGCATTGGTCGTGAGGGCGAGCTCGGTCTTCTCGAACTGCGAGGCGCTGGTCGAGTTCTTCACCCCGTTCACGATCGTTGGCTCGAACTTGCTGACCTGCTGGGCCGCAGCCCGCACATTGGCTGGAGCGGAGGAAAGGGCGGACATGAACTGCTTCGCCACCGAGGCATCTTGCTTGTCGACGGACATCAGATCCTTTTGTGCCACTTTCCAGTTGCCGGCGATCAGCGCCTTGCTTGCGGCGACCGAAAGCTTCGACGCGGCGAGTGTCTGGGAGGATTTCTCCAACTTGCAAAAGGCGCTGTTGGGATTGGAGCCAGAGGCTGCTCCAGCAGGCGGCGACGTCACAGCCACCGTTCCGACACTGGCCACCGCAATACCGATGAGCGTCGCCGCCTGTCGGATGTTCATCGATTGTGCCTCCTGGCTGGGCCGACGACCGGAGCCGGGCCGGAATGGTTGGCAGAGTGTAGATGGCTGGTGGCGCCAGCGGCCAAAGCTCACCACTCCCCTCCCCCGGCGGCGCCTATCGGCGCCTACGCACCGCCGAACCGCTTGTGGGCTGCTTGCCGGGTAATGCCGAGTTGTCCGCCGATCGCTGCCCAGGACAAGCCCACAGACCGGGCTGTGTCGACACACTCTTGGAGGACCTCATGGGCCAGTCTGAGGGAGGCTTCGGCGTCGCCGACAGCATCGAGGGCGGCGGCCTCATCGATCTCCCGCTGTTTCCAAGTCTGCTCGGACAGGCGGGTGGCTCGGCGTCGTGGTGAAACCATCAGTCAACTATAGGTTGACGATGGGAAATGGTGGTGTCAATACGCCAATCGAGCGTCTCCCAAGGTCCGACACGGATCAGACCCTGACCGGCTCGATGACCACGCCGGCCAGATCTCGCGCCGCTTCATGGAGGTGTTCGAAGGCCTCTTTGTAGGCGCGGGCTGACTTCCCCTCTGATAGGTCGGCCTCCGTGTCGTCGATCGCCGACTCGAGGCGGTAGAGCCGGTCGTGCAGTCTCTTGAGATCGTCCTCGTTGACGATGACCTGACCGGGTGGCACCTCGAGTTCATCGGCCCTTCGCCGGGCTTCGAAGGCCCGTTGGCGGTGCGAACGGCAACAAAACTTTCGCGGTCGTCCCGCCCCGGGCGTCTGGTCGACGGGCCGATTGCACCAAGCGCACCGCAGCAGCTGTGGCTCGGGTTTCGTCACGGTGACGACAGTAGTGACTGCCGACATCCGACTGGTGGCAATGCCTGCCGTTCGGATGGCCGGTACTACGACGGGTCGAGGGCAACCACCGGAATCACCCGATCGGTCTTGGCCTCGTACTCGGCGAAGCCGGGGTAGTTGCGGGCCTGCTCGGCATAGACGCGATCCCGCTCGTCTCTCTCCAGGACAGTGGCGGTGACCTCGAGCGTCGCCGTCCCCACCTCGATCGACGCATCGGGATTGGCCACCAGGTTGTGGTACCAGTCCGGATTAGTCGGCGCGCCCGCCTTCGAGGCGAAGACGAAGATGCGCTCGCCCTCTTTGGCGTACATCATCGGGCTGACCCGGGTCTTGCCGGACTTGGCCCCGGTGGAGTGGAGGAGAAGGAGCGGGGAGCCCTCGAACTGGCCACCCACCTTGCCGTCGTTCGCCCGGAACTCCTCGATGATCTGTGCGTTCCAGTCATTTCCATCGGCCATGGTGCCGCCTTTCGATCTCGTCAAGCCATCCGGGCACGGCGCCCTCGACAGTCCATCTGCAGTCAAATCTAATTGGCTCCGGGACGAGCCCGTACGCAGGCGCCGGTGGCTCGAGCCGCCCCACTGCTCGTCGTACGCGGAAGGCGGGGCTTGGTCCGGCAGACTGTTCGGCCGGCCAGCCACGACGGTATTCTCGGGTCAGGAGACCCGTATGGAATACGACTACGACCCAGACGACTCGATCTTCGACGATCCGTATGCGGATGACGACGTCTTCTTCCGGACCTGTGGGAAGTGCGGCGTGCGGACATCCCCCCGCTGGTCGGAGTCGTCCTGCCTGGAAGAGGCCCGTCGCTATGGTTGGCGACGGGTGGCCTCGTCTGACCGGCCCGGTGCCTACCGAATGGACCTCTGCGGCAGCTGTGCCGCTGAGGCGGGCTACGGCCCTCCTATGGCCCGCTGGGGCTACTGAGGGCGATGAGCCCGATCACAGGAGCCTCTGCTGAGGGGGCTAGGCCTCGGACCCTCCGATGTAGGTCACGAGGGCGGTGAGCACATCTTCGTCACTCGCTGTGTCCTTCTTCCTCGACGGCTCGCCGGCGGCGCCGAGATTCACCCAGCCGAGCAGCTGCTCTCGCTCTCCGAGCTTGAACAGATCCTTCACGGCCGCCGTGTCCAAGACCGGGGCGCTCTTCCACACGGCGCCGAATCCGAGGGACGTGGCCGCGAGCACCATGGCGTAGCCGGTGCACGAGGCTGAGGACACCTGCTCCCAGAGGGGGACGTTCGACTTGGCATGGGGCGAGGCGATGAGCATCACGGCACAGGGTGCCGCGTAGGCCTTTTGGCGCATCTTCTGTTCGGCGGCAGGAGGAACGTCCTCACCCCGAAGCTCATGGAGGCCGGCCACCAGGGCCTCGCCGAAGTCGTCACGGCCCGTCCCACTCACGACCGCGAAGCGCCAGGGTCGGAGCCCACCATGGTCGGGGACTCGGGTGGCTGCCTCGAGGATGAGCGTCATCGACTGTTCGTCGGGGGCCTCGCCCCCCCGCACGGGCTCGGGCCGGGGGGCGAGCAGGACCGCCTGGGTGCCGGCGTAAGGGGTGTGACTATCGAAAGACATGCGCTGGGGCCTTTCACGCGGTGTGCTCACGAGCGTACCGTGACTCAACCTGTCGTCTGCTGCTCCTGGCTGGACGAGCCAAGGGTCACCGACACCATCATCTGGGTCTGGCCCCGGTAGAGGCCCAAGGTCACCTTCGTGCCGGGCTTGGCCGCCTGCACGGCCGTGGCCAGTTGGTCGGCACTCGTGGCGGCCTTGTCGTCGAACGACGTAATCACATCGCCCTGCTGCAGGCCGGCACTCTCGGCCGGCGAGTCCGGCTCCACCTGGAGGACGACAGCGCCTTGTGTGGGCACGAAGTTGTACTGGCTGCGCAGCTGCGAGGTCAGCGTCTCGAGCGAGACGCCGAGATAGGCGGTGCCCGCCTGGGTCGTCCCGCTGATGGACTTCGACCGCAATGCCGGCAGTAGCTTCTCGATCTTGTTGGCGGGAATGGCAAAGCCGATGTTC
>PLSY01000188.1:0-8743 GCA_003164275.1 Acidimicrobiaceae bacterium
CGACCAACAGCACGTTGAGATTGAGTGTGACTGGCGCAGCCGCGCCAGCCGATCGAGGGATGGCGAGTCCCAATGTGGCCAGCAGCACACAGCCCATAGCCACTACGACGAGAGTCCGCCTCAAGCGAGTCATGATTTGCCCTTCCTCTGCCATGCGCGACGAGACACGCAGGGAGCCTGTCGTGCACAGTAAGTGGGGCGGGTTTCCATCTCCACCCTGCACTGCTCGAAAGCGACCCTCCTTTTAGGAGCGACCAACCCTTGGCGATGGCGTCAGCCCGGGGAGACGGGCCCGAACACGCCTCGTCGGGTTCCCCGTCGACGGTGGTGAGCCGACGGGACCGCCAACCTGCATTCGTGCCTAGACCGACGGATCAGCCTGTCTTAAGGCGAGGGTGTCACGCCGGAGATGCAAGGGTCGAAATGCAATGACACCCGGGTTGGGCGGACTCAGGCCAGGTGAATCGTGGGGTCTCTCACAGGAAAGTCGGGGGTGTTCAGACACAGACGCTCTCTCTACTGTCATAACGGCAACGACAACCCATTCATCCGACCAGCAAGGGGCAGTGGAGAGATGGACATAGCCCTCTTGGCAGAGGGCACCTACCCGTACCATTCCGGCGGAGTAAGTGTCTGGTGCGACCAGCTCGTTCGAGGGCTGGCGCCGAATAGATTTTCACTCCACACCATCGTCGGTGGCGTCGATGAGTCCCCGACGTGGGAACTCCCGGAGAACGTCGTCAGCCTCAACCCGATCGCCATCTGGGGGCCCACTCCGCAGATCCGCCTCAGCGCACGTGATTCCGCCGAGCTCCTCGGTGCGTTCGAGCAACTCGCCCAGTCTCTGGTCGACCCAGCAGGAGAGCAACACTTCCTCGACGCCCTTCACCAGCTGTTCGTCCTTTCGCGCCAGACGCCTCTGGTCGGGGCACTGCGGTCCAAAAAGGCGCTCGGCATCATCTTGGAGGCCATGCGGGTAGCTGACCTCGGCGATCGACCGTTCGCTTCGGATCCTGCACCGGTGACCATCGCCGACGCCATGGTTGCCCTCGAGCTCATCGAGCACCAGATCCGTCCGTTGTTTGCCCCACCACCCGAGGCCGACCTCTGTCACGCAACCGCCAATGGGCTCGCCATTCTGCTGGCCCTCGGTGCCTACTGGTCGCGGAAGACCCCACTTGTGTTGAGCGAACACGGCATCTACCTGCGGGAGCGCTATCTCGCGTTCAGCCACAAGACCTATTCGGCTGCGGTGCGGTCCATCATGTTGCGATTCTTCAAGCGACTGACCTGGGCTGGCTATCAGATTGCCGATGCCATCGCGCCGGGAAGCGAGTACAACCGGCAGTGGCTGGAGACCAATGGCGCGGCGCCTGACCGGATCAACCCGATCTACAACGGAGTCGATCCGGCCAACTTCATCGCCAGCCAGACAGAGCCAGAGGTGCCAACCCTGGTTTGGCTTGGCCGAATTGATCCCCTGAAGGACGTGGAAACGCTCATCCGCTCCTTCGCCAAGGTTCACGAGGCTCTCCCCGAGGCCCGGCTCCGCATCTTTGGCGGAACGACGACCGAGAATGAGCCATACCGGGAACGGTGTGCCACCCTCCGAGACGAGCTCGGACTGCAAGAGTCGGCGACCTTTGAAGGCAAAGCCGACTCGGTGCTCGATGTGTACCACGCAGGGCACGTCGTGCTGTTGACGAGCATCTCCGAGGGGTTTCCCTACACCCTGATCGAGGCAATGGCCTCGGGTAAGCCGACGGTCTCGACCGACGTCGGAGGAGTGAGGGAGGCAACCGGCGATGCCGGCATGATCGTCCCTCCCCAAAATCCCGAGAAGACCGCGGCCGCCTGCCTTCAGCTTCTCTCCGATCCCGAGCTGCGCCGGGACATGGGCCGGGCGGCACGCGCCCGGATCCTCTCCATGTTCACAGTCGAGCAGAGTCTGGCCATCTTCAGCGACCTGTACCGTCAGGTGACAGGCAGACCCACTGCGGCCGTCATCGTCGAGCGGGACCAGGAGCTTGCCAACTCCGGCCGGAGCGCGCTTGCCTCGGGCCCGACGACCAGGACCGATGTCTCTCGTCAGCAGCCGTTACCGGCAATGTCCCCGATGGCGGCGTCATGAGCACCCACGTCGACATCGAGGAGATGCCCGCAGAGCTCGCTCCGTCTGCGAGCCTCATCGCCGACTGGGTCCTCACTGACCCACAGTTGGCGCGCAACTGCGCCGGAGCTGTGGACCCGCTGGAGATCGCCGCACGACTGGAGACCCACGGGATCAGCAACCGGGTGGCCATTGAGACATTCGGCTGCGCCGACGTGTTCGAGGCAGCGGAGATCGTCTATGCCGCTCTGCCCTTCGACAGTGGCGAGCCGCCCGCTCCGCGAGCCGAGCCTCCGGGGGGACCGAAGGACCTCGTCCGCGGCGCTCTCTACGCTGTCCCTGCCCTCTTCCTGCCCGTCGTGGTGGTCGGCTTCTCCATCCACCCCCATTGGTGGGTGCTGCCGATCGGCTTGACCGTGGC
This sequence comes from Acidimicrobiaceae bacterium, assembly GCA_003164275.1. The sequence continues at coordinate 2,532 of PLSY01000188.1, forward strand.
GTGGGCGATCAGCCAGTCCGTGGCGGTGTTCGGCTGGTCACTTCGGGGCCGGAATGACAATCGCAGCGACGCTCTGTTGGCCTGTGGGTCGGTGGTCGTCTCCGCTGTCGTGTGCCTCGGCTGTGCACTTCTTGCCACGATCTGGCTGGGTGGCAACGAGGCAAGCGTGCTCGAGGCCGTTGGGGTGTCTGTTTATATAGCGGCGAGCGGCGTGCTGTTGTTCCACGCGTCTGAGTGGCTCCTCATGCTTTGCATGGTTCCGGCGGCAATCGGGTCCATAGTCACAATCGGCGCGCTGCACTCGGGCGTCTCCCGAGCGGCAGGGGCCTGGGCGGTGGTGGCGACTGTCGTCTTGGTGGTGGGTGTGGCCATTCGTCACCTCTCCGGGCAGCACTGGCACCGTCCGGTGCTCTTCCGGGAGGACTACCAGCGGGCAACCCGCTACTTCTTCTACGGCCTGGGTTGCGGACTGATGACGTCGGTATTCATCGGCTTCGCTGGCCAGACGGACGGAACCGGCGGGACCTTGGTGATCGCCGTGTGGCCGTTGCTCTTGACCCTCGGCCTCATGGAGTGGCAGCTCCGGTCCTTCCGCAACCTCGCTCTCAGTGCGGTCGCCTCGAGCACCGACCTCGACGAGTTCGCCCATCGCATCCGCATGGCCTTCCTTCGGTCCACTGGCACGTACATCGGAGCACTCGCCTTGTTGTCCGCCGCCGCCGTCGCTATCGGACATGAACGGCACGCAACCCTGGTCCCCTTGCTCCTAGCCGCAGTCGGTTCGATCGGGCTGACCTTCTTCCTCGCATTGATGTTGGCCTCTTCGGGCCAAGTCGGCCTGGTGCTCGCCTGCTGGGCAGTCTCGTTCACCGTCCTCGGAACGGCCTTGCTCGTGGCGCTCGTTCGCTTCGGTCACATCTCGGCCTCGGCGGGGATCATCTGCCTCCTCGTGGCGACCGGAACGGCGATCGTCATCCTCGCCGTGGAGTCCAAGAGCGTTCTCATCTCCCCCCTCAGTTATTAATCCCTCAACTCCAGAAAGTGGAAAGAAACCAATGCCTACGACCGTAGCTGTCACCGGAGCCGATGGATTTATCGGATCCCATCTGACTGAGACCCTCGTCCACTCCGGCTACCGGGTACGCGCGATGGTGCAGTACAACTCGTTCGGATCCTGGGGATGGCTCGAGTCGCTCGACGCCGACACCTTGGCCTCCATCGAGGTGGTTCCAGGCGATGTCCGGGACCGGGACTCGGTCCTCGGACTCATGACCGGAGCCGACATGGTCTGCCACCTCGCTGCCCTCATCGCCATTCCGTACTCGTACCAGGCGCCATTTTCCTACCTGGAGACCAACGCCGGAGGCACTCTCAATGTGCTCGAGGCGGGAAGGGCACTCGGCACCAGCCGCATCGTCTGCACGTCGACCAGTGAGGTCTACGGCAGCGCGCGGATCGTCCCGATCAGCGAGGACCACCCCCTCCAAGCTCAATCGCCCTACTCGGCGTCGAAGATCGCAGCCGACAAGCTGGCTGAGAGCTACCACCTGAGCTTTGATCTCCCAATCATCACCCTTCGGCCCTTCAACACCTACGGGCCTCGCCAGTCGGCACGGGCCGTCATCCCGACGGTCATCTCTCAGCTGGCCGCCGGAAAGCGGGAGATCGCACTCGGGTCCTTGTCGCCGACGAGGGACTTCAACTTCGTCCTCGACACGGCGAACGCCTTCGAGGCGATGCTCGTTGCCCCGTTGGAAGACGTCGTCGGCCGGACCTTCAATGCCGGATCAGGATTCGAGATCTCGGTGGCCGACACGGTCAAGCTGATTGCCGAGCTCATGGGGACCTCGGTCGACATCCGGGTCGAGGACGAGCGCCTCAGACCGGAGAAGTCCGAAGTCACCCGCCTCGTGTCCGACAGCTCGGCCATCCAGCATGCCGCGCTGTGGAAGTCGGGACACACGCTCTCTGAGGGACTGAAGACCACCATCGAGTGGTTCTCCAACCCCGAGAACCTGAGGTGCTACAAGACCGATCAGTACAACGTCTGACTTCCAGACCACTTCTCATTCGAACCGTTGCAATTGCTACAGAAAGTAGGGGCCCTGCTGTGACTTACTCCAACCCGATTGACCAGGACTGCGCCGAAGATGCTCGCCACGTGGTGATCCTGGCGGGCGGAAAGGGCGTGCGACTGCGCCCATACACCACCGTGATCCCGAAGCCGCTCGTGCCCATCGGCGAGGAGTACTCGATCCTCGAGATCGTGCTTCGCCAACTGGCGGCCAGGGGGTTCCATCGGGCCACACTGGCCATCGGGCACCTGGGCCAGCTGATCCGCGCCTATGTGGGTGACGGCTCGCAGTGGGGCCTTGAGGTCGACTATGTCCACGAAGAGTCGCCTCTCGGCACGGTGGGGCCGGCGCTCATGGTCCTCGACCGTCTTCCCGAGAACTTCCTTCTGATGAACGGGGATATTCTCACCGACCTCAACTACGCGGAGCTCATGGACAACCACGTGGCCAACAGCTCGCCTTTGACCGTGGCCACCTACGAGCGGGTGCATCAAGTGGACTTCGGCGTGCTCGACGTCGTCGACAACAAGATCACCAGCTTCACCGAGAAGCCCCCACTCACCTACTCGGTCAGCATGGGCATCTACGGTGTGAGCAAACGGCATCTCGAGCGCTATACGCCGGGCCTGCCCTACGGGTTCGATGAGCTCATGCTCGATCTGATCGAGCGCGGCACGCTACCCGCCAGCTACCACTTCGATGGCTTCTGGCTCGATATCGGGCGTCCGGACGACTACGACCAGGCCAACCGGGAGTTCGACATCCTCGGCCCGCGCCTGCTCCCGGGCCTCCGGTGACCAGCTACCTCCTCCTTGGCGCAAACGGGTTCCTCGGAAGCCAGGTTCGAGAGGCCATCGAGGCCGGGGGCGGCTCGTCCGGGCTGACAGCGGTGAGCGCCAGCGGGCCGCGGCCGGGCACGGCGACCAACGCCACGTGGCATCAGATCGATCTGGTGGAAGCGTCGGCCAAGGACATCGTCTCTCTGCTGGAGCGAACGCGGCCGGATGCCGTCATCAACTGTGTCGGATGCACGATGGGCTCGCCCGAGCTCCTTGAAGCAGTCAACATCACCCTGGTGGAAAAGCTGGTGAGGGCCCTGTCGGTGACAGGCACGACCCCTCTCGTGCATCTGGGGTCGGCGGCCGAGTACGGCTATCAGCCCGAGGGCATCGCCATCCAAGAATCGGCCGTCGCCCGCCCGGTCGGTGACTACGGCCGAACCAAGCTCGAGGCCACCGAGCTCGTGACAGAGATGGTGGCGCTCGGCGCGATCAGGGCCACGGTCCTTCGGGTATTCAACCCCGTCGGTCCGAGGGCGCCGCTCAACTCGCTGGCCGGCAGTGCGGCCCGCGAGATCAGACGGGCGCTCATGGCTGGCCGATCGTCGGTGACACTCGGCCCACTGTGGTCGTTCAGGGACTTCTTGTCGAGCAGCGACGTCGCCACCGCGGTGCTCCGCTCGGTCAGGACCGTCGACGCCCACCCCGTTCTCAATGTCGGGCGCGGTGTGGCCATGTCGTGTCGCTCGATGGTCGAGCTCTTGGCCGATGCCTCCGGCTTCGAAGGCGATGTCTTCGAGTCGGCCGGCGGTTCCAATCGGTCTGCAGCTGTCCCATGGCAGCAGGCAAACGTCTCCTTGTTGCGCAAGCACCTGCAATGGGTGCCGTCCACTCCAATCGCCGAGGCTGTCGCCGGTCTCTGGAAGTCAGGAATCTAAGGTCATGTGCGGAATTATCGGAGTAATCGGTGTTGAAGACGCGTTGCCCTTGCTCCTCGAGGGGCTAGGACGCTTGGAGTACCGGGGCTATGACTCGGCCGGCGTCGTCCTTGCCACCGGGGACGAACTCTGGCGCTCGAGGGCGGCCGAAGGGACTCACTCGGTGAGCGACCTTCGAGTCCTCGGCGAGGACGCCCCCCCCATGTGCAGCGCCGGCGTCGGCCACACCCGTTGGGCAACCCACGGGCACCCGACGACGGGCAATGCCCACCCCCACATGGACTGCAGTGGCCGACTGGCCATCGTCCACAACGGGATCATCGAGAACCACGCCGACCTCGCTGCCGACTTGAGGGCCAGAGGTCACGTGCTGGTCTCCGAAACCGACTCGGAGGTCCTTCCCCACTTGGTGGAAGAGCAGCTGGCTGCCGGCATGTCCCTCACCGAGAGCCTCCGACTGGCGCTCGTCCAGGTCCGCGGCTCGTTTGCCGTGGCGGCCGTGCATGCCGACGAGCCCGACCTCGTCGTCGCTGCCCGTCGGGTGTCTCCGCTCATCCTCGGCCTCGGGGAGGGAACGTCCTATCTGGCCTCCGACATCCCCGCACTTCTCGGGTCGACGAGAGACCTGTTTGCACTGGAGGATGACCAGTTGGCCGAGCTCCGGCCCGGGTCGATCTCGGTGACGACGCTAGCCGGCGACCACGCCGAGGCCACCCCGCTCAGTATCGACTGGGACGTGGCCGCCTCGCGCCAGGGTGGCTACGACGACTTCATGACCAAAGAGATCCACGAGCAGCCCGAGGCGGTGGCGACCACACTGCTCGGCCGACAGAACGCCGACGGGACGCTCTCGCTCGACCAGGCCACCGGACTGACCGACGAGGACCTGCGGGAGATCGACCGGGTCTGCATCGTTGCCTGCGGGAGCAGCTTCCACGCCGGCTTGGTGGCCAAGTACGCCATCGAGCAGTGGGCCCGGGTGGCGGTTGAGGTCGATATCGCCAGCGAGTTCCGCTATCGGAACCCGATCCTGAACGAGCGCACCTTGGCCATCGGGGTGAGCCAGTCCGGGGAGACCGTCGACACGCTCCAGGGGCTGCGTGAGGCGAAGGCCCTGGGGGCGAAGATCCTGGTCGTCTCCAATGTCGTGGACTCGTCGATGGCCCGGGAGGCGGACGGGGTCCTCTACACGAGGGCCGGGCCCGAGGTCGGAGTGGCGGCCACCAAGACGCATCTGACCCAGATCGTCGCTCTCCAGATCCTGGCGCTCGTACTGGCCCAGGCCAGGGGGACGCTCAGCTCGACCGAGATCAGCTCGATCATGGACCAGATGGTGGAGGTCCCCGACCACCTAGAGACGGTGCTGCTCCGCACGAAGGACGTCGCCGAGGTGGCACAGGAGCTGGTCGAAGCACGGGACTTCTTCTACCTGGGGCGCCACGTGGGCCACCCCGTCGCCATGGAAGGGGCCTTGAAGCTGAAGGAGATCTCCTACCTGAGGGCCGAGGGCTATCCGGCCGGTGAGCTCAAGCACGGACCGATCGCCCTCATCGAGCCGGGCACCGTCGTCGTCGGCGTGGCCACCCGGAACCGCCTGTGGGAGAAGATGTGCTCGAACATCCAAGAGGTGAAGAGCAGAGGTGCCACGATCGTCCTCGTCGGCAACGACGGCGACGAGCAGACGGCGGCACTGGCCGATCACATGCTGTGGGTTCCCAAAGTGGACCCGATGCTCGCCCCGATCGTCGATGCGTTGCCGCTCCAGTTCTTGGCGTACTGGCTGGCCCAGGCCCATGGCCACGATGTTGACAGGCCGCGCAACCTGGCCAAGACAGTCACCGTCGAATGAGGGGCGTCAACCTCAACGGCAGGGCTGGCGCCCTCCGTTGAGGTTGACGTTCATCTCCATGGCGTCTTCATTGGCCGCATTGGCCGCGGTGCAGAACTGGCTCGTCGGGATGTCGTATTCAACCTCCAAGACGGCCTTGCCGGCGGCGGCGAACGGGGCGAAGGAGGCACAGGTGTCGTACTCGTGGCACTGCTCGTCGAGGACGAAGTCACTGGTGGGCTGCAGCGCTGCAGCAAAGCTGGCATCGTCTCCGTTCTTCAGGGCCCAGCCCATCCCGAGGGAGTGGGCGTAAGCGGCCAATGTCGCGTCGTAGGTGACGTTCTGGGCCTCGGTGATCGAGAACCCCGTGCTGTCGGTATAGCTGTCATCGATATCCGGCTCGACGGCGTCGAAGCCCTTCGAATGACACATGGCCACCCGGGCCTCGATGACCTGGAGGACGGCGGGATCGTTGATGTTCAAGTAGCGCTCCGCGGAGTACCCCTGCATGGTGGCGCCGAGATCAGCGGCCGGGAAGGACGAGTAGTCGGGCCGGTAGTTCTCCGCCGCGCCGACCTCGATGTAGCAGATG
>PLSY01000188.1:8787-30264 GCA_003164275.1 Acidimicrobiaceae bacterium
GCGGATGGTCGATCTCCCACTGCCACTCGACATTGGCCGGCGGCGTCCACCATGCCGATGTGGATGCCCCTGTCGTCGAGGTGCCGGCCGTCGGAGTGGTGGTGGCCGGAGTGGTTGTGGCCGGAGGGGTACTGGCCGGAGTAGTGCTAGCCGGAGTGGTGGTGGCCGGCACTGTCACCGGCGGCGACGTCGTCGTCGTCGTGGGTGCAGCGGGCGTCGCGGTCGAAGACGGGGAGGAGGTGCTCGGCGACAGGTGATCGAAGACATGGCACCAGAGATGGCGATCGCAGTTGGAGCCGTGGGATGAGAGGCTCACCTCCTGACCAGTCGCCAGGGAGCCGCCGGACGCGCCGAGTGCTCCGAAGGATCCGATCAAGGCGCCGGTCAAGGTCACAACTGCGACCGCGCCAACTGCCATTTTTCGACGAGATGTCTGCACTACGCCCCTTCGTGTCTTCATGTTTGTAGCTGCGGGCATGTCTGGGCATGCCTACCGTGATGTTTCGTCACCATCCACACGCAGCTTTAGCGTTCATGCTAGCGACCGGACCCCGGATGGAGACGGCGCGGCACCGCACAGCCCCGAAGCGAAAAAGGCCGTGACCTGGTAGGACGCAGTGAATCAGTTCAAAATATGAAAGGTCGATGACAGGTGGGGGACAAAATTGACATCTTTTGGTCCACCAGGGCCAGGGCCAGGGCCGATTCAAGGGGATGTAGTCACCGAAACCAGGGTCCGAAGGGTCAACACAAGGGTGGCGACTACAGATGAACGCCCGTAGGCTTTTGCCCATGGGCCTCCTGCGTCATATCCGCGCGCTGTCGAGGCGAGCACGCCGGGGCCTGGTGGCTGCGACCGCCTTGGTCGTTGTTGGCCTCGTCGCCTTTCTGGTGATGCCGAACGGCACAGTCACCGGGGCTGACCCGAACCAGAACAATGGTGCGGGTGCCAATCGGGACCTCTCCCAACAGCTCGCCGTGCCCGCCTACATCAACCCGACGGCGGACCCGGGCGCCTGGTCACAGCTGGCTCTCTCCCAGACCGGGACGCTCGGACTCGTCGTGGCGAACGTGGAGAACGGGCCCGACTCCCAGGCAGAGCCTGCGTGGGCCTCGGCGATCGCTCAAGTGCATGCCGCCGGCGCCAGGGTGCTTGGGTACGTCGACACCGGCTACCTGGGCAGTGCTACCAGCGCTCACCCCGATGGTCAGTCCACCCGGGCCGGTCTCACCGGCGTCAACGCATGGTTACCCCAGGCCGAGGCCGACGTCAACAAGTGGTACCAGTTCTACGGGGCAGACCTCGGCGGGATCTTCTTCGACGAGGGCACAGACACCTGCGGCCCGACGGCAAACTCCAACGAATACGCCACCGAGTACCAGGATCTGACGACGTACGTCAAGCAGGCCCATCCGGGGGCGCTGACCGTACTCAACCCGGGTACTGCGGTGCCGCAGTGCTACCAGAGCTCCGCCGACGTCCTCGTGACTTTCGAGGGTTCCTATGGCGACTACACGGGAAACCCTGTCTCGGCGATGGAGGCGTACAAGCCCCTCACTTGGACACCGGTTGATCCCAACAAGATCTGGCACATCATCTACGGGGCGGACCAAGACCAGATGGAGTCGGTGATGGCTCTCAGCAAGAGCCGCAATGCCGGGTATGTGTACGTGACCGATGATGTGCCGGCCAACCCATACGACACCCTTCCAAATGCCTCGTACTGGTCTGATGAACAGGACGAGAGCTACCCGTTTGGTAGTCCGAGCTCCAAGCAGCCTCCGGCTCCAAGCGGCTTGACCGCTTGGAGCCATTCTGGCAATTACGGGGAAACCGGCATTGTCCGGAGCACGCAAGTGCAGCTGAGCTGGTCGCCCTCCGCCACCTGGCAGCGGTCGAGCGGCCACATGGCCCCCGTCGTGGCCTATGACATCTATGAGAACGATCAGTTCCTCACCTCGGTCGACGTCGGCAACAACTCCGCTGTCGTCAGTGGCCTGACCCCGTCAACGGCCTACACCTTCGAGGTCGACGCCCGTGACTCTGCAGGCAATGTCTCGGACCCGAGCAGTCCGGTTTCGGTGACCACTGACCCTCCAGACCCGATCCCTCCCACCGCTCCGGCCGGGGTGACCGTGGCGGCGACCTCGTATACGACCGCCTCGCTGACGTGGACACCCTCCATCCCGACGGGGGAGACCCTCGCCGCCTACATCGTGAGTGAGAACGGCGTGCCCGTCGCCACCCTGCCGGCTCCGGCGACGGGAGCGAGCATCCAGGGTCTCGATCCTGGGGTCTCGGACTACACATTCACCGTGCAGGCTGTCGGCACGACCGGGAGCCTTTCGGCTGAGAGCGAGCCGGTGGTCGCCGCCACCACGCCGCTGCCTGACGGGCAGGCCATCTCGTCTCCCGCCGTCCAGGCCAATGCCGATGCCACGATCTCCTATTCGGCCGACTTCGCCTTACCGTTCGCTTTTCGACGAGTGTTCATCGACACCGGTACCTCACCATGCTGGGCCACGAGCACCACCCCGGCAATCTGCAGTGACTACCTGATCGAGAACGACCAGCTGCTGAAGTACGCCGGGACGGGAACTGACTTCACCTTCACCCTGGTGGCGACGATCGTGCCAACGGTGACTGACGCTGTTGACTACTCGTGGACGATCCCGGCCGCCGACATCGGCAACCCGGTCGGGCAACAGGCCGCGTTCAACGGTGAGGGCTATTCGGCACTGACCTACACGGCCCCCATCCTGCAGGGAGTGCTTCCCACGGTGTCGACCACAGCCACGACCACGACGCCGGTCGTGACATCGACAGCCAGCCCGCTTGTGACATCGACGGCCGGCCCGGTCGAGACGACCACCACGACCACGGAGCCGGCGACGCCGACCGAATCCACGGTCACGACGACGGTGCCGGCGACGACCGACCCGGCTCAGGAACCGACCACCACCAGCACCTCGACGACCACCACCTCGTCGACCACCACCTCGTCGACCACGACGACGACCGAGGTCGACGCCGACTCCTGACGCCACCGACTGTCAACTCGGAAGATGACCCGTTCGACGCCGACACGATGTTGCCCCAGGGGTCAGACGGCTGATGACTTCGGCAGCAAGCTTTCCTCTTCGGCCAGAGCTAGGGCCAGGTTTCGCCTGGACTCGACTCCGAGCTTCCGGTAGGCCTTGGCCAGATGGCCCTCGACGGTCTTCACCGTGACATAGAGCTCGTTGGCGATGCCCTGGTTGGTCTTGCCCTCGGCAGCCAACCGCACGACTCGCAACTCTGCCGGGGTCAGTGAGTTCGACCCGACGAACCCGAGTCGACGGGGACGCGCACCTGCTGCACGGAGTTGCACGCCAGCCATTTCGACCAGGGGATGAGCGCCACAGAGGGAGGCGAGGTTGGCCCCCCTGCGCAGGACCGCCCGCGCTTCTTCTTTCTTGTTGGTCTCGACCAGCACCGTGCCCAGCTCCACGAGGGCCCGGGCGGCCTCGATCCGCGCGGGGGACGACTCGAGAAGCTCGACCGCCTCGGCCAGTACCGCCGTTCGCTCGGCCAGGTCCGGCGTGGAGGCGGCCTTGGCACGCAGGCCGATGCCGATGGAACGGACGGCACCGAACGAGCGGGCGAGTTCGAGGTGCTCGTCGGCCAGTCTTTTGGCTTCGTCCCACTCACCGAGCGCACCGAGCACCGAGGCCGCCTCGGCCCGCCAGGAGTTGAGTGCCGGATTGATGAGGCCGATGGCGATTGCGTCTGCCCCGGCGCCCAGGAACTCTGCGACGCTCTCGGCGAGCTGGCCTTTCGCCACCAAGAGGCGCGCCAACTCCATTCGGGCGGCCGACCGGAAGGTGGCGTCATGGAACTCGTCGGGGTGAAGGCCGCTGGCGAACTGGGTCGCTTCTTCGATCTTTCCCTGCTGCACTAGCGCGTCGACCAGGCCGAGTGAGGGCCTGCTGCGCTGACCGGGGGCGAGCTGCTCGCTCAGGCCGAGCCCACGCCGGGCTTCCTCCTCGGCCGCGATCAGGGAGCCCTGCCAGAGGAGAGACAAGGCGGCGAGGAACGAAACCCGGACCTCGGAGCGGACGTCCTTTCGCTCTTCGGCCCGCTCCCGGGCGTCGATCAGAAGCGAGTCGACCACTCCGAACTCATCGGCACAGAGCAGCCCGAAGTACGCCATGGTCTGGACCTTCTTGACGATCATGTCCGAGCTCAGGAGTTGGTCGACGTCGATGACCTTCTCGAGCGAGCCGGCCAGATCCCCGACCGTGGTGGTCGATGCGGCCAGATCGTGAATAAGGCTGAACGTCTCGGCCATCCTGGCCATCGGGTGCCCATTGTCACCTGGTTCGTCCAAGATGTTGCGGAGCTTGACAATCTCGTGGTTTCGCTGTCCCACGCTGGTCGACGTGAGGTTGAGGGCCAGTTCGAACTCGATCCTGGCCTCCCGGTCCACGCCGTCGAGGCGCCCGTGCAGGGTATGGATTGTCCTCAGCGTCTCCATCCGGAGTTGGGGCATATCGGAGAGGTGACGGAGCAGACCGACGGCCACCCGGACCACGTCGGCAGTATCGGTCCCACCGAGCTCAATGGCCCGGCGAAAGTTGACCAGAGCGGTCGGGCTGCCGCGAAGCATCTCCGCTGACGCGAGATCGAGGTTCAGGCTTCCTCGCTGGCCGGCGGGCGGCGACTCGGCCAAGGCCCGATTCAAACAGGCAAGGGCCAGGTCCAGGTTGTCGGCGGCCAGGGCGGTCCGGCCCATGGCCTGGAGCCAGTCGGCGGTCTTCGGGTCCCCTGAGGGCTCGGTTGCGAGGAGGTGCTCGGCGACCACGGTGTCGGGTGCTTCGTGTTCGGCCAGAAGGCGGGCAGCGCGAGCATGGAACTGCGACCGTCTGGCGGTCGGAATGTCCTGATAGATGGCCCACCTGATCAACGGCGAGGTGAAGCGAATTGGTCGACCGGGCTTGAGCAGCTCCATCTGCGCCGCTGCGTCGGCCGCTCGCTCGGCGGCCAGGGAATCGATCTTGGCGAGCGTGCGGGCCACAGTCGGATCGGGGCCATCTCCCAAGATGGCGCAGGCCTGCAGCAGGTCGGAGGCGGCCACGGGGAGGAGCGAGAGGCGGGCCAGGACGAACTGAGTGATCTTCGGAGTCGGGACTTTGCTCACCCGGCCGACATTCTCGGTCGTCGGCAGGATCCTCAACCGCCCGAGTGAGGACAAGAGCGCCTTGACGAATAGGGGCGTACCCTCGGTCGCCTCGCAGCAGGCGGTCACGAACAGTGGATCCGGCTCCTCGTCGAAGTACTCGGCCAGCATCGCTCGCACGCTGTCCGACTGGAGTGGCTCGAGCGTGAACTGCCTGGTCTCGGACTCGGTCAAAAGGCCGTCCACCGGTCGCAGTCCCACGCCAGGGTGCAGGTGCCTGGCGCTGAGCAACAGCCAAATTTGCTGGTTTTCCAGCCGGCGGACCACGTACTGCAACACCGCCAGGGTCTCTCGGTCGGACAGGTCGGCGTCATCAACGGCCAAGAGGACCGGACCGAGGCTCCGCAAGGCAATGACCAGGGAGTAGAAGAGAGGATTGATCTCAGCGGTGTGGTGATGGGTCATCTCGGTCGAGTTCATCAGCTGCTCGATGTCCCGGGCCTGCTTGCGGGTGGCGTCAGTGCCACTGGGCTGGGCAGCCGCCGACTCGACGAACCTGCGGAGCACTGCGAATGGAGTGCGCTTTTCCACTTCGCCCCCGCGCGCCCGCAGAACCAGGCACCCAGCTTGGCTGGCCAGGTCGCAGGCGGCGTTGATCATGGCCGTGCGCCCGGATCCCCACGGTCCCTCAATGGCGATACACCGGCTGGGGACCTGGAGGGTCCGGTTGAAGATGGCTTCTAGCTCGCCAAGGTACTTCCCCCGCTCGAGCAGCCGGGCACCGACCCTCACTCGGGACCGGCGGTCGGCGGTCGGCTCGGTTACATGGGGATCGGCCACGATGAGTCCCTGCCATCCATCAGAGCCGTCCGGCGCCCGCCGTCGGTGATGCGATCTCGTTGAGCTGTGCACACACTGTGGGTTATCGACCCCAAGTGGGCTGAACTGAAAAGGTTTGTGTCCACCAACGCCCCATGTCCATTGGAAACCGGGTCCTCGTCAGCCGAGAAGTCGCAAGCGACCACGGTATCCACGCTCTTGATCATGGCCGGAGTGTATTGGCTCTTCGCCGAGTGCGCCCGTCCGGCCCCGGCGGCACCCACGGACAGATGAGCTCCAGCAATACGGCGACGCGATTCTCAACCGCCGGCCGAAGAGCGGTGTCGGCGAACGTATCCACAATCGGTGGTCGATACCCGAGGCTCCTCGGAGGCGATCGCCGGCCCACAACAGGGCTGGTGGGGGTGCTAAATGAAGTCTCTCGACCTTCGCTCAGGTGGCCCCGGCCGATCGGGTCCCCCACGGTCCATACCGTTCGTCCCATAGAGAACGAGAGACCCCGCCGTTGTGACGGCGGGGTCTCTCGTTGGCGTTGGGCGGACAGCCGCTCGGCTCACCACCCGTAGTCGGTGCGGCTCCCGTCGGTGTCGATGAGGGAGTAGCCGGGTCCGCTCGGCTCGGCGATGAGGCCGACGGCCGTGCGGCCGAGGTTCCCCCCGGATCCGAAGAACCCGGCATCGCCGTAGTTGAAGATTCCGCCATCGACAGCCACCATCCAATAGCCCTTACCGTCCCTCGTAGAGGCGATTCCCATGATGGGCTTGTTCAGGTGGATGTTCCCGGTGGAGCCGTAGAACTGGGCATCCCCGTAGCTGAACACCCCGCCGTCCGTGCCGACCAGCCAGTACCCCTTGCCGTCAGGAGTTGCAGCCAAGCGGTCCCCGCCGGCCAGCGTCGAGCTGTTGGCGCTGTTCGCAGCTGTGGTCGGCGCTGGGGGCGCTGTGATCGGCGCTGGCGGAGCCGCCACGATGGAGATGGTGAAGTCCTGCGTGCCATTGCCGGCGGCATTCGAGGCCGACAGTGTGATCGGGGTGCTCGTCCCGGCCAAGCCGGCCGCTGGAGTCCCGGCCAAGGTGGCCGTCCCGTCCCCGTTGTCGGTCAGGGTGATGCCGGAGGGAAGGGTGCCGATCCATCCGATGCTCGGAGCGGGGACCCCCCCCGTCGTGATGGCGAAGGAGCCCTGAGCTCCGGCCACGAAGGTGGCGGAGTTGGCACTGGTGAACGTCGGCCCGCTGGCCACGACGATCTTCAGGGTCTGGGTCGCTGAACCAACGGAGTTTGTCGCCGTGACGGTCACCGAGGTGGTGCCAGCGACGGTAGGCGTCCCCGAGATGAGGGCGGTCCCCGGTGTTGTCCCCGCAGCGAAGCTCAGTCCTGCGGGCAGGAGACCGGTCTCGGTCAGGGTGGCATCGGGGGCAGCCGTGGTGGTCACTGCGAAGCTCCCGGCCTGATTGACGTTGAAGTCTGGCGTCGCCGTGCTGGTGAAGATCGGCGGACCGGACGCAGCGACGGTGATGACCAGGTTCAAGGTGGCCGTGCTCCCCGAGCTATTGGTCGCCGAGATGGTGACCGGGTAGGGACCGACAGCCGCGGTCGTCACACCCGAGATGGTCGCCGTCCCGGCGGTCGTCCCTGCGGCGAACGACAGTCCGGCCGGGAGTGTGCCCGACTCGGTGATGGTCGCTGCCGGGAAGCCGGTGGTCGTCACCGTGTAGGTGGCGCTCGGTGCCCCGAGGTAGAAGCTCGTCGCCGCCGCACTGGTGATCGACGGGGCTTCCGAGTTGGTCAGGGTGAAGGTCTGGGTGGTCGTCCCCGTCGGGTTGGTGGCCGTGACGGTGATCGGGTAGCTGCCACCGCTTCCGGTTGTCGACGTACCCGAGATGGTGGCCGTGCCGTTGCCGTTGTCGACGAAGGTGAGGCCGGCCGGGATTGCTCCGGACTCCGTGAGGACCGGGGCGGTGTAGCCGTCGGTGTAGATGGTGGTGGTGAACGGAGCCCCGACGATGGAGCTGGCGGCGTTGGCGCTGATGATGGTCGGGGCCACGTGCTCGGTCAGGGTCAGGGACCCGCCACCGGCGATGGTGCTCCAGTCCGACAGCGTCCCGCCGTAGGACTCACCGAAGGCCGCAGTGCCGTCGGTGGTGCCGGCAGCCGTGGTCACGGGGACGCTGACGGCGGCCCCACTGGTGTTGTTGATGGTGACGACACCGTTGGTCTCGGTCGCCGTGACCGCCGACTGCGACTTGGCCCAAGCGGCCTGCTCGGCCAGAACCTGTGCCTCGGTGACATCGGTCATCTGCTCGAGCGGCGTCGTCGTCCATGCGTTGTACTGGGCCAGCATGGAGTCGATGAGGCTGAGGATCGTATAGCCGTTGGCCGGATTGGTGCCGCCGATCAGGTCGGTCTGGTGGGCGTAGCCAACGATCGGATTGTTGGCCAGCACGTGACTGAGCATGATGCTCGACTCCGAGGCCAGGAGTGACGTCTCGGTTGCCGGTGTCGTAAGGCACGTGGTCGCCGAGGACTGGGCACAGTGGCCGGTCTCGGTCGGATAGGTGGCATCGCCGATGGAGGTGCCCGGAGCCACGTACAAGGTGTTGTACTCGTTCAGCTCGTCGGTCCATGTGGAGGCGTTGTAGTAGATGTTGCTCGGATAACGAGGTGCAGAGTTGGCCACCGACGTACCAGAGGTCAGCGTGTAGGGGGTGGGCTGGCGTGAGGCGTCGGTGGCGAAGGTCGTCACTCCATCCCCGGCCAGCGCTCCCGGCATGTTCGGGTTCTCGATCCCAGAGTGCTCACCGGTCACTACCGCTGCCGGCGTGTAGTTGGGGAGGGCATTTGCCGAGGCGAACGCCTGGTCGAGACCGATCTCCTGGTCGATGGAGGAGTCCGGAGAGGTGCTGGTCGCTTGATCCCAACTCGCCGCACCAGGGGCGCAGTCGATGCCGGGATTGGTTGCCGTCGGACCTCCGTCAGGGTTGGTCGTCGAGGGGGTGCTCGAGCTGGGAGCAGCACCTGGTGTGGTGGTCCCGGTGTCGGTGAAGCTGTAGGTGGCCTGCGTGCCGGCCTCGGGCACCTGGCCGATGAGGCCGAAGGTGGAAGAGGAGGGAAGCTCCCGGTAGACGTTGTAGCCCCAGAAGCCCGTTCCTCCCGTGTGGTTCGCCTCCTCGGCAGCCAAGGTCGGACCGTTCACCGTGCCATCGGTACTCGTCCCGTTCGTGGCGTCGGGCCAGGTGAGGGTGACCGAACCCGTCGACGTCGACGTCAACGTGGCGATCTGTGGCGTCGAGGGCTCGGACTCGCCGTAGGCGGTGGCGGCCGTCACCTCGTAGGTGTACGTGGTGCCGGGGGTGGCGCTGCCGGCGAGGGAGCCGCCGGTGGTGCTGGGCACAGTGGTCGAAACGGCCTGTGGCTGCCACACATTGCAGCCCAGGTACTCATGGCTCCAGGTGTGGGTGATCCAGTTGAAGTCGGCCTTGTCGGCCAGCAGCGCTTTGACGAATCCTTGGTCGTTCGGGAAGTCGGCTTCAACCGCCTGGCCCGGGTCGGTGTACGTTCCCGAGGGGTCAACAACGCTACCCGTGCAGTTGGCGCTGGTCTCGTCGGCCGCTGTATCGGCGGTGCAGGCCCCGACGGCGTTGAATGCCAAGTTCAGCTTGATGCCGGTCTGGGCTTCCCATGCGGCGACGTAGGCAACGTCTGCGGCGCTCATCTGAACATCGGGGGGCGAATCCGCGGCGTTGTTGGCTACTCCCGTCGGGCAGGTGTAGTCGGAGGGATCGGTGGCCGCCGGAGTGCACTGGTACTGCGAGCTCCACTCGTTGTCGTTGATGAAGACGTCATCGATGTCCTGGCCGAAGTAGTTGCGGTAGAGACCGAGATGGGTGTCTTTGGTGACCCAGTTGATCAGGCCGGGGGCGAGGAGCAGCCAGTCGGTCGACGACGAGTTGTAGTTGAAGTTGAGGCTTAGCTCCGACACACCGGCTTGGGGATCGCCACTCGGATGTTGGAACACACCGCCGAGTGACTGGCCGGCACTGTTCTCGATCCAGGGAGTGAAGGCGGAACCAGCGGTGAAGGTTGCCGAAGTCCCGTAGGTACCGGTGGAGAATGGGACCGGGCCCTTCAGATTGGGCAGACCGGCGAGTCCTGCTGCGGTCAAGGCTCCGGTCGTTCCGTCCAGGGCACCACTGGTGGCGGCGGTCTGGCCGAGTGTGGGAGAGGGATACGAGTACCCGTCCAGCTGGCGGACCTGGTTGGTCGACTCGTAAGCGTCCAGGGCGGTGAGCTGTCCAGCGGCGAACTCGAACGGGGAACCCGCGATCACCACCGCGTTGAAGTCGCCGACCGAGCCAGTGGTCAGGGCGGGAAGGGCGACGGTCTCGCTTCCATAGGTCCCACTGGCGGTGGCGTTGGTGAAGCTGACGCCCTCACTGCTCAGCGCCGACTGCCATGCCACCGTCGTGGGGTCTGCCGTGCCGTTGCCGATCAACAAGACGTTTAGGGTGAGGGTTGGCGGAGCTGCGGCTCCGGCCGAGTGCGTCACAAGTGACAGCGAAGTGGCGACGATCATGGCCACTGATGCGATGGCCACGATCGACTTGTATGCGGAACGTCGGAACCGATTCATTTTGGTCTACTCTCCCCGCGCCGTGTCTGCCCCTGAGTACGGACGCTGTGGGCAGACTAAGCCCGGAGAGGTGATGTGCCTACCCTGCACTACTCCCTGTTCACCCTGCACTTTCGGCCTCATGTCGGTGTCACACCCGGGTGTTTTGGAGAGCCACCCCTGGTGTCATGCGGGCAGCTCGGGGCACGTCATGCAGCTACCCGGAGACGGAGCGGCGATGCCCGGGTGCTTTGGCCGGTTTTTTCGATGGCAGGTTCCAAGAGCGCGACGATCGCATCGTGGTTGAGCGGTGTTGGCTGCGCCGCCGGACCGTCCCTGCTTGGGGCGTCGGTCCTCGATGTGGTGCGCCCCCCCGGACTCGAACCCAGGAACCTTCGGATTAAGAATCCGATGCTCTACCGTTGAGCTAGGGGCGCAGCGGCAGCATAAATCCCGACCAGGGACTCGTCAACGCAATTGAGCCAGAGGCCTGGGCCTTCCTCGCCGAGTTCACAGGATGGGTGTCATACCCCCAGGTAAAAGGACGTAGGGAACTGATTAGGCACCAGATTGAAAGACCTCGATGGCGACCCTGGGCGGTCAGCACCGTCAGCACGAAGCTGAGTGGGATGCCGACCCGCAGCTGCCACTTCAAGGCTCCGTCGAACCAACCGACCGGGAGCACGACCGAGGCAGTGGAAACGATGACGATCGTCACCGGGAACCACCCGCTGATCAGAGTGTCGTTCACCGCGAGAGTTCCTAGAAAATGCGTTTGCCTAAGATATACAGTGCCGTCCCTTCGAGTTGGGACCTGGAATCGGGACATCCCGAAGAAGAGGACGTGAGTGTGACGGACGTGTCCGACCCCACTGGCGGGGACGAGTCGACGGGGACGTTGGACGCCCTTGCAGCTGAGCGACGGAAAAAGCGCGAGGTGCTGGTCGGACATGGTATCGACCCCTACCCGAGCCGGTTCGACCGGACGGTCATGGCCGGTGACCTCCATTCGCGTTACGCAGACCTGAAGGTGGACGTCCGTACAGGTGAGGTCGTGAAGATGGCCGGACGACTGACGAGCATCCGCGGCCACGGCAAGCTGTCCTTTGCCACCCTTCAGGACGTGAGCGGATCCATCCAGCTGCTCATGCAGGCCTCGGTCCTCTCCGAGCAGGCCAAGCTCGTACTCGAGAACTTCGACCTCGGCGATTGGATCGGGGCCGAAGGCGAGGCCATCACCAGCCGTCGCGGTGAGCTGTCCGTTGACGTCAAAGAACTCACCCTCTTGTCCAAGGCGCTCCGTCCCCTGCCCGACAAGTGGCACGGCCTCACGGCGACCGACACCCGCTACCGGCAACGAGAGGTGGACCTGTTGGCCAATGCCGACAGCCGACAGGTCTTCGACATCCGCTTCAAGACCATCGCCGCCCTGCGCAAGCAACTGGTCACCGAGGACTTCGTGGAAGTCGATACCCCGATACTCCAACCGCAGGCCGGCGGTGCCCTGGCTCGTCCGTTCATGACCCACTCCAATGCCCTCGACATCGACCTGAGCTTGCGGATCGCCCCCGAGCTGTACCTGAAGCGGCTGGNNCCGAGTTCACCGCCCTCGAGGCCTATCGGGCCTTCGGTGATGTCACCGATGGGATGGATCTCACCGAGCGCCTCATCGTCGAGGCGGCGAGATCAGCGACCGACCGGCTGACCTTCACCGTCGGCGAGCGGGCCATCGACCTGGCGCCGCCCTGGCCTCGACGCCCTCTGCTCGACTGGTTGGAACAGATCGTGGGTCAGAGGCTCCATCCGACCGATCCGGTTGACGCCGTACGCGCTGTCTGTGAAAAGCACCAGGTGGACTTTTTGCCGGAATGGGGTTCAGGCAAGCTCATCTTCGAGCTCTACGNNCTGGCCATCGACGCCAAGGAGTTCGCCAACGGCTACAGCGAGCTCAATATCCCAGAGGAGCAACAAGAGCGCTTTCGGGGCACGGCCGAAGCGGCGGCCCACGGCGACCTCGAGGCCCACCCGGCCGACCAGGCCTTCGTGAGGGCGCTCGAGTACGGGCTCCCTCCGACGTCTGGGATCGGCATTGGGGTCGATCGCCTGGTCATGCTCTTGGCTGAAGTCGAGGCCATCCGCGACGTGATCCTCTTCCCGATGATGCGCCCGGAGGCCACCAGTTGACAGACGGAGTCATCTCCGGCGACGTCCAGGCCCTCGCCTTGGACACGATGCCGGAGACCATCTCCGGCCTGGCGCCGGGCTCGTTGTCCGAGCAGGACCTGGCGACCGAAGCGGCGGAGGGGCTGTTGCCGGCCTACCTCATCCAGGCGAGCATCGAGATCGAGCTGCCCCTCGGGAGCCGGACGGTGGTGGTGAGCGACCTTCACCTTCCGACAGTGGCCACGCCCACGCCCACGTCGACGGCGGTGGCGGACGAGCTGGCGGCAGTTCTTGGTGAGTCAGCTGGGCCAGCTGCCTTCGTGATCGCCGGCGACGGGTTCGAGATGCTCGCTGGTCCCCCCGAAGTGGACAAGATCCTGGATGCCCACCCTCAGTTCGCCGGTGCGGTGGCTCGTTTCGCCGCACAGGCCGACCACCATGTGGTTGTCCTGTCCGGAAATCACGACGGTCAGCTGGCATGGGACGGCCAGGCAGCGACCGTGCTGACTGCGCGGCTGGGCGTCCATCGGTTCGCCTTGGCTTGCGACCTCGTTGTTCACACCGAATCGGGACCGGAGCGGATCCGTGTGGTCCACGGCAATCAGTCGGATCCTTACAACACGTTCGAAGACCCGTGGTCTCCGGTTGACACCCCGTTCGGCCACCATGTGGTTCGTGACCTTCTGCCCCAGCTGGAGGCACGACAAGGGAGTGGTTCTCTGCTGGAGGGGGTCCAGTGGCTTGACGGAGACATCGCCGACTTCGTTGGGTCGCGTCTCTTCTACCGCAAGATTGTCGGCAAGCTCTGGCTGCTGGCCATCCCATTTGTGGCCATCCTCCTCCTGCGCTTGTTGACCTTCCTCCCCGGTGTCCACAATCTCCTCCACCACCATGCCCAACGGTTCCTCTTGGCCTTCGGGCTCCTCGTGGCCTTCATGGTCGTCGTGGCCGGGGTGGCCGCCGGAGCCACGCTGCTCAGGGTCAACCGGGCCCTGCGGGAGACGGCGGTGAGCTCGCGGTCGAATCCGGCAACCCACAACGCCCCTGCCCGTGCAGAGGCGGCCCGGCTGGTGACCCATGGCTACGCCGGGATGATCTCCGGCCACACCCACGAGCCCGAGCTTTCGGTCGTCGGCCCCGGGTTCTATGCCAACTCGGGAAGCGGCACGGCCTCGGTTGTCAGCAGGCCGTCGCGCCTCAGGCTTCCTCATCCGTTCGTGACCGCTCACCGATTCTCCTATGTCGAGGTGAGGGGCCTCGCCGTCCTCGAGGTGAGACTCTGGCTGCGGGAGACGCCGGTACGGTCGCCGGTCCCCCTGGAACGCCTGGCCCTGGCCAAGAGCAAGGTCGACATGTCGGTGACGTCCATGGTCGGCTCCCTCCCGACCGGGCCGACATGGCCCCTTGACGACTCGGGCCTACGGCGGTGGGTGGTTCGTCGTCGGGTGCGACAGGTGGCGGCGGGACTTCTCGTGCTCTCCGGGGTGCTGAACGTCGTCTTCGCCCTGCTGTGGCCCCTGAGGGGTACGCGCTGGGTCGACCACTGGCTCCCCTTCGGCATCCACCCTCTGTCCGTCGTCGAGTCCGTCGTCGTCGCCGGCCTGGCTCTGGTCGGCCTGGCCCGTGGCATTCGCCATGGCCTCCGACCGGTATGGATCGCCACACTGTTCGTGCTCTTGGTCACGACTACCGACCGACTCATCCAAGGAAGACCGCCGGAGGGCGCGACGATCGCCCTGGTCTTTTGCGCATGACTGATCCTCGAGCACCAGCACTTCCGGGTACAGCCCTCCGGAGTCAGCCGCCTGTTCATCTGGCTTGCCACCGCCGGACTGGTGGCCGTCGCCTGCCTGGCCGGGATCGGCGCCGCACTGGGCGACCGTCACCGCCACTGGTTCGACCTCGCCTTCGTGGTCGTGGTGGTCGTCGTCCTCGCCGGTTTGCTGCTGGTTGTCCGACCCGGGAAGGAGTCCCGACGTACCGGTGCGGCGAGAGCCGAGGCCTTTGACCGGGCCCGGGCCATCATCCAGAACCACGGTGGCGACACGCTTGACTACTTCGCCCTGCGCGATGACAAGTCGTGGCTGTTCAGCGGTGAGTCGCTCGTCGCCTACTCGGTGATAAACGGGGTGATGCTGGTCTCGCCTGATCCGATTGGACCCGCCGCCGACCGGGCCGAGGGCTGGTCGGACGTGATGGACATGGCCCAGTCGAACGCCTGGGCGCCGTCCGTGCTGGCTGCTTCCCAGTCGTGGCTGCCCGTCTACCGGGCGGCCGGACTGGTTGACCACTACATCGGTGATGAGGCAATTGTCGACTGCTCGAAGTTCTCGCTCTCCGGCAAGTCGATGAAATCCCTTAGAGGTGCCTACAACCGGGTGAAGAAGGCCGGATGCCGGTTGAGTGCTTCGACTCGGGGGCGACCATCCCCGAGGGTCTCAAGGCCCAACTGCTCACCTTGATGACTGAGACGCGCCAAGGTGAGGCCGAGCGCGGGTACTCGATGACCCTGTCACGGATCTTCGACCCGAGGGACGAAGGCCTTCTTCTGGCCGTCTGCTTCGGCCCCGACGACGCTCCGCTGGCCTTCAACCAGTATGTGCCCGCCGCAGAGGTGAACGGCTACTCGCTCGATCTGATGCGGAGGACGAATGACACCGACGCCCCGAACGGCCTCACCGACTTCGTCATCATCGGGACCATCCAGTGGATGGCCGCTCGAGGGCTACGCGGGCTCGGTCTGAACTTCGCCACCATGCGGGCGGTGGTGGCGGGGGAGGGGGGCAACGGTCCCTGGACCCACCTTGAGCGATCGGTCCTCCATCGCTTCAGCGACACCTTGCAGATCGAGTCGCTATGGCGGTTCAACCAGAAGTACGACCCCATGTGGAACCCCCGCTATGTGGTGACCGGTCCGTTTCTCCCCCTCGCCCGCTCCAGCCTGGCCATCGCCCGAGCAGAGGCTGTCACCGAGATCCCGGTGATCGGTGGCCTGTTGAAGGCCCACGAACCCACCGGTTCCGACAAGACCGTCTGACCCCTATATCGGCCCTCCCAAGGCCGCAGCGCCCAGGTCCGCTGCAACCATGGTCACGGCGTTGGCCTTGGCACCCATGCCGTGACGCCCCCGCAAGGAGCGCGGAGCAGATGTCCAGGTCCAGGCTCGCGGTGTCACGTGGCCACGTGAGGAAGCTGGCCCGCCGGCCTGTTGCGGGATGGCCTCCGGTCGGGCCCAGTGGCCAGCGACCGGAAACCAACCCTCCAGCGGAGGGAGTGGGATTCGAACNNGGCCACTCTCGCATCCCTCCGGCGAAGAGGCTAGCCGCGGGTCCGGAGCGTCGGATACGGAGGTGAAGCGGCCGCCCGGGGCCGCCGATGGAGCTAGAGCTGGTCGACGTAGGTGTCGGTCCCGACCACTGTCCGGAAGAACGGGGCGGCGAGCAACAAATCGGCTAGACCGTCCTTCTCGACGAGGTCGGTGTAGTCCCGCACACGAGCGACCGTCGCCTCGGTGTCGCCGCCCACAAAGAGCAGCTGCACGAGTCGGTTGGTACTTCCCGACGACGACCCGAGGTCCATCGGCACGTCTCGGGGAGGCTCGTCGGGCACTGAGGTCGCCCACGACGAGGCGATCTCGATGTCGGACCCCTTCAAGAGGGAGGGAAGGTGGGACTCCGCCAGCTTCGAGTGCAACTCGGAGGCGGTGGCGTCGGTCGCATCCCACCACAGCACGAACAGTCCGTCATAGCCGTGGTCGAGGGCCAGGTCGATGGGCACGGCGTCCTCGTCCCGATAGACCGAGCCAAGATGGTTGAACATCGACGTGTGGACATGGGTCCGCTCGGAGAACCCACGACCGTCGGCGTATAGAGCACGGACTTGGGTGGTAGCCCACTCATCGAAGTGGTCGGCGTGGTGGCCCTGTTCTACCCAGTAGATGGCGATGTAGCTCCCGGCATCGAGGGGCCGGGCGATATCGCTCTTTGACGGCCAGCGCTGGTCCTTCAGGATGCGAGGGGCGACCCAACGACTGCCGGCGAACAGCCACGGACCGACCATGCACCCGGCGTAGAAGTGGTCGCGCTCGTACCAACGGTTGTAGGCGCTCTCGAATCCCTTGTGGGGTTCGACCAAGGTGAGCAGCATGCTCCCCACCTTCACCGGATAGTCGTCGACGCCGCCGGCCTCGAGTGGATAGTTCATGGAATGCTCCCCCTTGCTGCTCAGATCTAAATGTATAGCGAGTATGGCGACGGCACGACGCCCGAGCAACCGGCTACCGGTGGCACCGGGCGACTAGTTCAGCCTCGCCGCCGGGACTCGAAGAAGTCGGTCAGCTGGGTCGCCGCCTCTGCGGCCCGGAGCCCGGAGACGATCTCCACCTCGTGGTTGAGCCGGGGATCGGCACACAGGTTGTAGACGGACCCGCACGCTCCGGCCTTCATATCGATGGCTCCGAAGACGAGCCGTCCGAGCCGGGCAGCAATCAGGGCCCCGGCACACATAGGACACGGCTCGAGTGTGACGACCAGTGTGACCTCGGACAGCCGCCAGTTCCCGACGACGGTGGCGGCATCGGACAGCGCCAGCATCTCGGCATGGGCGGTCGGGTCCTGGCTCTTCTCGCGCTCGTTGTGTCGAGCAGCGATCACCCGACCGTTCAAGACGGCCACGGCGCCGACCGGGATGTCGCCGTGAGCGGTCGCTGACGCCGCCTCGGCCAGGGCGAGGCCCATGGCCTCGTCGTCGGTCAGCGGCACAGCCCGCCCGTCAGGGCTCGCATCGGTCCCATATGGCATGGCGGAGGCGGTGGGATTTGAACCCACGGTGAGTTTCCCCACACACGATTTCCAATCGTGCCGATTCGGCCGCTCTCGCACGCCTCCGGAAGAGTCGACTCCCGCCGGGTTGGGCCGGGGGTGCCAACAGCCCCGACAGGCTACTCCGGCTCAGTGGCGTGGCCAGACGCAGTCGCTAGTTGGATTGGCAACGGGCGGTGTTGCTGGCGCTAACATCGTTGGTTCCCGACGTTGTGTGCGACGGCTGGGTCCTGCGCAACGTTCTCCCGTGAATCGAGTCAGGGTCGGAAGGCAGCAGCTCTCAGCGGGTCAGGGCGTGTGCCGCAGTCAATCTGGCCGTCGCACAGAACGTCGGGAATCCAGGGTCCAGGGAGCCGGACGAACGGTAGGCTCCCCGGACGTGGCCGACGCAACCGACGACATTCCCTATCAGTCGCTCTACCGGCGGTTCAGGCCAACCACCTTTGACGAGGTACGTGGCCAGGACCACGTCGTCCTGGCGCTCCGAAACGCCGTGCGGGACCAGCGCGTAGCCCATGCCTATCTGTTCAGTGGCCCCCGGGGTACCGGCAAGACGTCCACCGCCCGGATCCTGGCCAAGGCCCTCAACTGCACGGATCTGCAAGACGGCGAGCCCTGTGGGGTGTGCACCTCGTGTGTCGAGATCACCAAGGGCACCTCGATGGACGTCCACGAGCTCGACGCAGCCTCCAACAACGGGGTCGAGGCCATGAGAGACCTGGTGTCCCGGGCCGCCCTCGGCACTCCGGGGCGTCAGAAAGTCTACATCGTCGACGAAGTCCACATGCTGTCGACGGCCGCCTCGAATGCCCTGTTGAAGACCCTGGAGGAGCCTCCGGCACACGTCGTGTTCGTCCTGGCCACGACCGACCCGCAGAAGGTCCTCCCCACCATCCGCAGCCGGACCCAGCACTTCGAGTTCCGCCTGCTCGGTCCCGAGACGCTCGGCGCCCTCCTCGCCCAGGTGAGACGAGATGCCCACCTAGAGGTCCCCGACGAGGCCCTCGACCTGGCCGTGCGCCGTGGCCGAGGATCAGCTCGTGATGCCCTCTCGGTTCTCGACCAGGTGGCCGCCTCGGACTCGGTGGACGACGACCTGCCCGAGCTCGGTGAGATCGTCGAAGGCCTGGCCGACCACGACGTGAGCAGGTCGCTCGTGGCCCTGGCCCATCTCGTCTCGGCCGGATTCAGTCCCCAGCAGCTCACCAGCGACCTGGTCGACTACCTGCGCCAGGGCTTCTTGTCCCTTGTCGCCCCTGACCTGGTGGCGGTGTCGGGGGCGGAGCGCGATGCCCTGTCAGACCGGGCCGGGAGGGTCGGGCTGGCCGCTCTCGTGCGTGCCATGGAGGTCCTCGGCCGGGCCCAGGTCTCCATGCGGGATGCCCCTGACCCTCGGGTCAACCTCGAGGTGGCTCTGGTCCGCCTCGCTCATCCGGAGGCCGACGATTCTCCTGAGGCCCTCCTGGCCAGGATCGAACGGCTGGAGGCTGGGGGCAGGAGCCACCCTGGCTACTCACCACCGACCGAGACGGCGGCCGTGGTCCCGAGCCCGGCACCGGCAGCGGCTCCGGCGACGCCCGAGGGTGCATCGCCGACAGCCCCCGGGGATGTGGCCACCGCGCCACCGGTGCTTGCGAAGAAGACCCTAGGTGCACTGCGTCGCCAGAGCGCCACTGCGGCAGCTGGGTCCACGGAGCCAACCATGCCAGCCGTCGAGCCGCCGCCGGGGAACGACGCCGACGCCCGGCCGTCGGTGAACGCCTCACCGCCGCCGGCCATCGTCGGGGGCGACTTCCCGACCAGAGATCAACTGGTCCAGGCCTGGGGCGATCACATCATCGGCCGACTCCGCCCGAAGGCCAAGGCCCTCTTCCANNGCAGGTCGCTTCGTCCGGGTGGACGGCGACAAGGCTGTGTTCGCACTCCCGAACGAGATCCATCGCAGCCGCTGCGAGGAGGTCCGTGGGGAGATCGAGACCAATCTGTCCGATCACTTCGGTCGGCCCGTGGCCCTGGTCCTGGTGGTGGACGACGGTGAGGGCTCGAACGAGAGCGGTGGCCCGGCGGGAACGAGAGGCGAGGACTCAGGGCAGTCGGGAGCGCGGCCAGATCGGACGCCTCCGGCCGTGGTTCGCACCGTCGAGCAGGTCGCAGAGGAGTCCGGAGGTCGAGACGGTGTCGGAACGGCGGATGACGTCAGTATCCCCATCTCCGAGGATCTGGACGACGATCTCTCCGCCTTCGACGAGTCCCAGTTCGGCGAGGTCGCCGACGTCGACAACTCGGCCCAGGCGCGGATCCTCCAGGCCTTTCCCGGTGCCGAGGAGGTCAGCTAGATGGCCATCTTCTCCGGACCGCTGCAGTCGCTGATCGACGAACTTGGGAGGCTCCCCGGAGTCGGCCCGAAGTCGGCGCAACGGATCACCTTCCACCTGCTCAAGGTCGCACCAGAGGACGCGCTTCGACTGGCCGAGGCCATCATCGCCGTGAAGGAGCGGATCACCTTGTGCACCAGGTGCTTCAACGTGGCCGAGGGCGGACTGTGCGCTATCTGCCTTGACGACCGACGGGACGGCACGGCCGTCTGCGTGGTCGAGGATCCACGCGACATCGTGTCGGTGGAGAAGACCGGCGAGTTCTCCGGGAAGTACCACGTGCTCCAGGGCGCTCTCAATCCAATCGAGGGCGTCGGCCCGGACCAGCTGCGGGTCCGGGAACTCCTCGTCAGGGTGGAGGCCGAAGGGATAACCGAGGTCATCCTCTGTACCAACCCGAACCTGGAAGGCGAGGCGACGGCCATGTACCTCGCCCGGCTCTTGAAGCCAATGGGCCTGAGGGTCACGCGCATCGCCAGCGGCCTGCCTGTCGGGGGTGACCTTGAGTACGCCGATGAGCTGACGCTCGGTCGAGCACTCGAGGGCCGCCGCGAGGTGGAGGCCTGAGCCGATGGACAGATCGGTTCGACACCTCTGGCTGCTCCGACACGCAAAGGCTGCATCTGATGCGCCCTGGGGTGGGAGCGATCGGGACCGTCCGCTGGCCGCCAGAGGACGGAGGGACGCCATGGCGCTGGGGACCCGCCTGGCCGGTGAGCAGCCACCGCTCGGACTATCGGACACCTCTGTTCCCGAACTCGTGCTCTGTTCGGCCGCGGTCAGGACGCACCAGACCGCCCAGCTGGTCGTCGAGACCATGGGAGGTAATGTCCCGGTCGACTCCTATCGGTCCCTCTACGAGGCGGGGACCGACGTCGTGCTCCAGTACATCAGGGAGATCGACGAGGACGTGACCAGCGCCCTTGTGGTCGGCCACAACCCGACCATGTACCGGCTGGTGTGGGAGCTGCTCCGCGGCGACGGAGAGTCGGCTTCGAGCGACGACCGAGACTCGCTCGAAGCCCACGGCTTCCCCACCTGCTCACTCGCCATACTTACGCTCGAGGTCGAGGCGTGGGAGGACGTGGCCCATGGTTGCGGCCTCCTGGCCGGCCTGTTCAAACCGCCCTATTAGTCCCTATCGGGATGGGGCAGGAGAGACCTACAGCGAGCGGAAGATGGCAGCATCTCCCTGACCGCCGCCTCCACACAGGCTGACGGCCGCGGTACCACCGCCACGACGCTTCAGCTCCAACAGCGAGGTCAGGGCCAGGCGCGTGCCGGACATGCCGACCGGGTGGCCGAGGGCGATGGCCCCGCCGTTGACGTTAAGGCGGTCCTCACCGATGCCGAGGTCGTCGGCCGAGGCCNNATCTCGAAGATGTCGATGTCCTTGATCGACAGGCCGGCCTTCTTCAGGGCCACCGACGTGGCGTGGGATGGCTGGTGCAGCAGGGACGAACCGGGGCCGGCCACCTGCCCGTAGCCCACCAGCTCACCTAGAGGGTACA